>NZ_JBBKBA010000003.1:0-300000 GCF_038404985.1 Ferrovibrio sp. MS7 | reverse complement strand
GCACGGCTGCACAGGAAGCGGTCGTCATCACGGATTTCCACCGGCAGGTTCAATTCATCGCCCCAGCGCCGCATGGCATGATCCAGGCGCCATTCCGCCGGCTCGGTCAGGACCAGCCGGGGCGCTTGCAACAGCGTGACAAATCTTTGCGCTTCGCCAAACAGGCTGCCGCTGTTGGCCGGGTCATCAAGGCGGGTGTAATGCACCGTGAAGCCACGGCTGCGCAGTTCTTCGGCGAAATGCCGCATGGCGGAAAAGATGAAAGCGATTTTCTGCGGATGATGTGGCACATAACTGGCCTCCTGCATCACTTCGGCCATCAAGATCTGGTCATGCGCCGGCTCGGCATCGCGCAGGCTGGAAAGCGCCGGACTCAGTTGATCGCCGAGTACCAGGCGCAGGCTGGCGATGGTCATGGCGTCACCTTGCGCCCATGGCTGCCGCGCTTGCGGCAGCCATCCGAGCAATAGCGTACCTGCTCCCAGTCCCGGGCCCATTTACGCCGCCAGGCGAAAGGCCGCTGGCAGACTGCGCAGAGCTTGCTTGGCAGATGCGGCTTGCGGTGCATGTCACTCTCCCGTCATTGCCGGCATCTTGCTGCCACGGCGCTTCCGGCTATGATTTGCCGCAGAGGAGGAATTCAACATGCGCGTCATCCTGGCTCTCGTCCTTGTACTCGTCATCGGTTGCCTGGGCCGGCCTGTCCTGGCGCAGGGCAGTTGGAGCTTTGTTGCGCTCGGCGACATGCCCTACCAGGACCGCGACATCCCCGACATGGAGACCCTGTTCGACGCCATCAACGCCGAGAAGCCGCGCTTCTCGGTGCATGTCGGCGATACCAAGGCCAGCCATACCGCCTGCGGCGAAGCCTGGAACAAGCGGGTGCAGACCTGGTTCGCGATGTTTCAGGCGCCGCTGATTTATACGCCGGGGGACAACGAGTGGACCGATTGCCATCGCGCAAATCCGCCCAGCGACCCGAATGAGGAATTGAAGCTGCTGCGGCGCATGTTCTTCCAGCGCCCGGACAGCCTGGGCGCCAGGCCGATGCCGCTGGAGCGCCAGAGCAATGCTTATCCCGAGAACCAGGCCTGGCGCACGGACGGCATCCGCTTCGGCACGCTGCATGTGGTCGGCAGCTTCAACAACATGCGCCGCGACCGCACCGAATATGCTGCCCGCAACGATGCCAACCTGAGCTGGCTGCGGCAGCTTTTCTCTTCTGCCCGTGGCGACCGCGCGCTGGTGCTCTTCATGCAGGCCGACCTCTGGTACACGATCGACAACGGCAAGGGCTCGCGCGACGGCATGGACGATCTGATGAAGCTGCTGGAGGAGGAGACGCGACGCTTCCAGAAGCCGGTATTGCTGGTGCATGGCGACAGCCATGAATGCGTGATCCAGCCGGCAGCGCCGGGCTTCGGCCCAGACGCGGCGCCAATCCCCAATCTGCTGCGGGTGGAAGTGCCCGGCGACAGCATCGTTGATGCGTTGAAAATCACCGTCAGCCAGGACGCAGCGCAGCCCTTCAGCATCAAGCCGGTGATGGGCGTGGCGCGCAACTGCGCCCCGAAGAAGAAGTAGCTGAAAAATGCCGGGGCGTTCAGCCCCGGAAAATTACGGTCTTGCTGCCGTTGACGAAGATGCGGTGCTCGACGTGGTAGCCAACCGCACGCGCCAGCACTAGGCTTTCGATATCGCGGCCCTGGGCGGCCAGCCGCTCCGGCGAATAGGAATGGTCGACGCGCGCCACTTCCTGCTCGATGATCGGACCTTCATCGAGGTCGCTGGTGACATAATGCGCCGTGGCGCCGATCAGCTTCACGCCGCGCTTATGCGCCTGGCTATAGGGCGCGGCGCCCTTGAAGCTCGGCAGGAAGGAATGGTGGATGTTGATGACGCGGCCCTGCAGGTCGGCGCAGAGTTCGGGCGACAGCACTTGCATGTAGCGCGCCAGCACCACCAGGTCGATGCGCTCCTCGCGGATGATGTCGCGCAGGCGCTGTTCCTGCGCCACCTTGTTGTCGCGTGTCACCGGCAGGTAGTGATACGGGATGTCATGGGCTGCGGCGCGCTGATACCATTCGCGGTGGTTCGAGACGATGGCCGGAATCTCGATCGGCAGCGCGCCGATGGAATAGCGATAGAGCAGGTCGTTCAGGCAATGGCCGAATTTCGACACCATGACCAGCACGCGCTGGCGCGCGCTTTCGTCATGGATCGCCCAAGTCATGCCGAACGGCGCCGTGACAGGGGCGAAGGCGGTGCGCACATCCTCCACCGGGCGGTGGCTCTCGGTGAGGTCGTCGATGGTCACGCGCATGAAGAACAGGCCGGTCTCGGCGGCGCCGAACTGGGCGGACTCGCGGATGTTGAAACGCTGCTCGGCGAGGAAGCCGGACACGGCGGCAACGATGCCGGGGCGGTCCAGGCAGGACAGGGTAAGGATCAGGCCCATGGAGCTTTGCTGATAAGTGGGGGGGCTGGTGGGGAGGGGTCAGGTCAGCTTGCGGACGGCGGGATCGGAATTCGGCTTCGCCTTGGCGCTTTGCAGCGCCGCCACAATGCGCTCGAAGAAATTGCGCGCCTGGGGCGGCTTGGCGACGAAACCGTTGATACGCATCTTGCGCACCCGTTGCAAGGTTTCCGGGTCGGTACGGCCAGACATGATGATGATCGGGATATTCTGGTCGATGCCGCGCTCGCCGCTGCGGATGCGGTCGATCAGGTCGAACCCATCCATGATCGGCATGATCAGGTCCACCAGCAGCAGGTCGATCGGGGTTTCCGAGGCCTTGAGCAGCGAGAGGGCTTCCTCGCCATTGGTGGCTTCCAGCACCTGGCCGAAGGAGAATTGCTGCAGCAGCCGCAGTGCGATCTGGCGCGACACATTATCGTCGTCGACAATCATGATCCGCCGCACCCGCAGGTCCACTGGCAGGCGGGTCATATTATCGAAGGCAGGCAGGCGGGTGTTCACGGTCGTTGCCGGCGTCGCTTTGGTTAGGGCTGGGTTAACAATCCCTGAGTGTGGAAGACCCGCGCGATAATTGCAAGATTTGCCTCGCATCTTGGGCGGGGGCTTCCTATGCTCAAAAAAGGTGCGAATCCCAAGGCCCCGAGGAGGAGGCCAGTCGATGTTCAATGCCGGTCCCGAGTATCTGCGCAAGATGTCCAACATGGTGCTGGATGCCCTGCTGCATGCCCTGGGCGAGAGCCTGGCCAGCCGCCCGCTCAACCTTGCCGATCTGCAACGCATCGTCGAGGCAACCAAGGATTCATCCGATCTCGACCACTTCTACCGCGCCAGCTACCAGCAGCTCGAACGCCTGCAGGAAGAAGAGAAGAAGCGCAATATCCGCACCAATGCCTTCGGCCGGCTGGTGGTGCACCCGCTCTCGGATCTATTCGAGGAAGGCCGGCTGGACCGCCGCGTGATCGGCAATTTCTTCTTCTTCATCCGCTCGCTGTTCGGCGACCAGGTGAGCGAATTCGCCGAGAGCTGCGCCCAGGTGGCCGAGGAATTGCGTGCCGGCGACACCCAGGAGGGCTGGGACGCCTTCTATGCCGATCCGCGCATGAAGGCGATTTTCTACACGGTGATTGCTCGCGTGGTGAAGGCGTTCCGTGCCTTCGAGGTCCGGCGCGACTGGGTGCTGAAGATCATGCAGCATGATCCGACCAGTGTCGGCCTGGCAACCAATGTGTTCATCGAGAAGGAATTCGATGGCGAACCGCTGCCCTTCGGCAATCGAGAGTTCTACACCTTCTTCGACAGTCTGGTGCGGCCGTTGCGCGACCTGCAGGGCGCCGACAAGCAGCTTTTCATCGACACCGTGGGCGAGGCCCCGGCCGAGGTGTTTGGCGACTTCATGGTCAACCTGGCCCGCTACAAGCCGGCGGATTGAGGCTATCCGAAAACAAACGCGTAGATTGCAGGTGTGGGCGGGCCATGACGGTTAACCGTACTCCACTCGTCATGCCCGGCCTTGAGCCGGGCATCTCGTGCCGCCTGATAAAGATGCCCGGGTCGAGCCCGGGCATGACGCTGGTAAGTAGGCTTAATTCGAGTTTGCCGGCTCGCGGTGGTCGAGCTTGGCGGCGAACTGTTCGAACAATTCGCTGACGCAGCGCGCCACGGTGCGCTGGTGATTGTCGTTGAGCTGGTCGGCGGCTCGCATGCAGAGATCGGCGAATTTGCGCGCCAACTGGATCGCCTCGCGGTTCGAGTCCATGCGGATCTCGTCGAATACGGTGACGATGTAGTCGCGGGTCTGGTTGCTCTGGTGATGCGTCACCGGCCGCTCCCCCATCAGGGAGTCGAGCATGGCGTTGAAGGTCTGCGAGGTGTCGATGGCGATGGAGGCCAGGATCTTCTCGATCCGCTCGTTATCCTTGGCCGAAAGCGGGCGCGGGGAGGTGGCGGCAATGCGTTCCTTCATCTCTTGCTCGGGCAGGGCGGATTTGGAGGAAGTGCGGTTCCACATGGCAATCACCTGTACATAGGGCCAGGCAGGCGACAGGCTGCGCTGCCCGCCGGGGCGGATTTCTTCGGCTCAATTCAGCATAGCACGAGACCGCCCGCCGCCAGCAAGCGGCGCGTAAACAATCAGGAAATGACTTCCTTGGCGGCGCGGATCAGGTTGTCGATATGCCAGCCCTGGAACAGGCGGATACCGGCCTGCTGGCCGGCGCGCAGGGCTTCATCGGTCTCGCAGCGCGCCATGATCACCCGGTTCGGATCGGCGTCAGTGATCTTCTGCTGGATATCCTTGGCCACCCAGTCGTCGTGGTGGTCCTTGAAATAGAACAGTTTGATGAAATCTGCGCGCAGTTCCTTGCGGCCGAACAGGCCGAGCAGGTCGGGCGTGATGCCATCGATCAGGATGCGGTAGCCGTTATTCTGCAGGAATTCGCAGGCCAGCAGGTATTCGGCGTAATCCCAGAACACGTCCCAGCGCTGCAGCTCAATGATGATCTGCTCTTTCTTGACGATGTTGCCGATGCGGCTGTCGAAATCGCGAAACTGGTCGCTCAGCACCGTCGAGACATTGAGATTGATCGAGAACGGGCCGCTGTTGCGGGTGACGAAGCCATCCAGCAGCGAGCGGAACACGCGGCTGTCCAGCGTGCGTGTCAGATACTGGAACAGGGCGCGCGAGCCGCGCAGGTTCACATTCGGCGCGATGGCCTGGCGCAATTCGTTCACGCCGACATAGATTTCCTGGAAAATCGGCTTCGGCGGCTGGTTGCCGAACACTACGGAAATCGGCTGGCGGCGCATGAAGGTGGTGACATCCGCCTTCTTTAGGATGTCCTCGATCTGCTGCAGGGCGCCGGGGGTAATCGGCACGCCATCGGTGGCGCCGGCGCCCGTGCCGGCCTTGGCCAGCAGGCGCTTGCGGCGCTCGGAAAAGACGCGGAAACGCTGCGCCATCGCATCCATCCACTCCTGGAGTTCATCCAGGTTGTGGTCGAAGCGATACCAGCGCACGGCATTCTCGGCTTCCTCAGGGGTGAGGCCGATGGCGACGTTATTGCGGGTCAGCACGTCGTCGATCTCGAGCACCATCTTTTCGAAGCTCTGCTCGAAAAAGCGCTCGGAAAGGCGGGCGAACAGCACGATGGAATAGTCGTGCAGCGTATAATAGCTGCCCTCGTATTTCGACATCAGAGAGCGGATCGCGTGCACTACGATGTTGTAGCTTTCGCGGTTGCGCTCGAAATTCTTCGGGTTGACGAACTGCATGATGGCGCAGATGCGGCCGCCAAAGATCTTGCCGCGAACAATGCGGTCGAAGTCCGTGAACATCTTTTCGTCATCGGACGCCGGCGTCGTATTATTGACCTCGCTCATCATCGACTCGGCCGCTTTCTCCCACCCCGGGGGCTGCACGGCGCCGCCTCCGGATGTAAAAATCCCTGTCGGCGGCACTATGACAAATTATGACCCAGCTAAAAAGCCGGATGATTGGTTAATAACCGCTACGGGGATAATAAAGCATTAATTTCCCCCAGACTGGTGGAAATCACGGCTATGTGACACACGCAGAGCCTGGGTGTTCGCCTGGGCCGTTAGCGCAGGCGGCGGGCGGCGAGCGCTTCGGCGGTGTCGATGTCGTTGAGCACGCCATCATCCCCGGCAGCGACCTCGCAAACCCAGTCAGAATGCTGCTCAAGCAGCCGGCGGGCACCGCTATCGCCGTCCAAGCCTTTGAGCTGATTAAAGAACTGGGCGCCCCACAAGATTGGGTTGCCACGTTTGGAACCCACTACTGGCACGCATATGGCGCGGCCTTCCACCGGGTTGAAGGCGGAAATCAGCTTGTCCAGCACCCGCGGTGGCACGTCCGGCATATCGCCGAGGCAGATCAGGGCGCCGTCCAGCCCTTCGGGCAGGGCACGGATGCCGGCCACCAGGGAGGTGGCCAGGCCGCCGGCGAAATCCGGGTTGTGGGTGAAGCTCAAGCTATCTGGCCCTGGGCCATCGGAGGGGGCGGCGGCCAGGGCGGCGGCCTGGATTTCCTCGGCGCGGTGGCCGGTAACGATTATGACAGGCCGGGCGGGGGAGGCCAGCACATGCTCCACCACATGGCGCAGGATCGGCTTGCCTTCCAGGTCGGCCAGCAACTTGTTGCCGCCCTGCATGCGGCTGGACAGGCCGCCGGCCAGGATCACGGCAGCGATGCGGGGCCGGCGCTGGACTGTCGGCGCCTGAATTTCCGACTTGGTGCCGGCGCCCGGACCTGATCGGGGCTGCGGCCGGGTCGGAATTTCCTTCAGCAGGCCGCCGGCACCCATGCGCATGATCTCGGCACGACCGACGCCGAGGCCGGCACAGAGCCGTTGCAGCACCCAGTCGAAACCGTTCAGCTTCGGCGAACGGGCGCAACCCGGCACGCCAACCACCGGCACTTCTGCCAGGCGGCCGATCAGCAGCAGGTTGCCGGGATCCACCGGCATGCCGAAATGCTCGACAATGCCGCCGGCGGCAACGATGCCGGCGGGCACCACATCCTCGCGGTCGACGATGGCGCTGCCACCGAACACCAGGATCGGCGCGCAGCCTTGCTCGCGCAGTTGCGCCACGCAGACGGCGATGGCCGTGGCGTCATGCTCGCAGGTGAGGCTGCCGCCGAGATCGCTGCCCAGGCGCAGCAGGCGCTCGCGCAACGCCGCCTCGGTCTTGGCCAGCACGCTGTCCTTGGTGTCGTCGACGCGGGTCATCACCAGGCCGACACGGCGCGGCGCGAATGGCGCCACGCGCACCAGCGGGCCGTTTTCGGCAGCGATTTCAGCGGCGCGCTGCACCACATCGCGCGGTGCGGCAAACGGAATGATCTTCACCGTGGCCAGCATCTGGCCCGGTTCCACCACATCGTAAGGCGCCACCGTGGCGATGGTGACGGCTTCATGCAGCAGGTTCAGGGCGTCGACGCGGGCCGGTTCCAGCACGGCGATGCCGGCGGCTTCGGCATAGATATTGGCGCGGCCGGTGAAGGCGGTGGCGGCGCGTGTCGATGTGCCGGCCGCGGCCTCGGCGATGCGGCTGGCGGCCTGGTCCTCGGGCACGTCGTCGGGGCCGAGCCGGGCGGCATAGACGCTGTCCTGTCCGGCCTGGCGGAGCGCCTGCACATCCTCGGCACTCAGCACGCGGCCCTTGCGGAACCGCTGCGTGCCGACGCTCATGGAATGGCCGAGAATGCAGCCTTCCGCCTCGCGAACCGGAACCGGACCGAAAAACATGACGTCAGGCGGCGGCGCTGGTGGTAGCGCCCGAATGTGAACTAGGCGCCGGCTGGCGCAAAGCCTGAGTCATCTGGCCCAGGATGGCGATGGCGATTTCAGCCGGTGTCTTGGCGCCAATGGACAGCCCTACCGGGCCATGGATGCGCGCCAGATCCTCCGGCCCGAAGCCGGCGGCGGTGAGGCGTTCGAGGCGCGAGGCATGGGTCTTCTTGCTGCCCAGCGCGCCGATATAGAACACGTCCGACTTCAGCGCCATCTGCAATGCCGGGTCGTCCACCTTCGGATCATGCGTCAGCGTCACTACCGCCGTGCGCAGGTCAGGCTTCAATTGCGCCATGGCCTCGTCCGGCCACTCATTCGACAGCCACACACCGGGGAAGCGGGCCTCGCTGCCAAAGGCGCTGCGCGGATCGATCACCGCCACTTCGTAGCCGGCGAACTGCGCCATCGGCACCAGCGCCTGCGCGATATGCACGGCGCCAACCAGGATCAGGCGCAGCGGCGGATTGAACACATTGAGGAAGAGGGGGCCGTCATCGGTCTCGATGGTGCGCGGCTTGTCTTCCAGCATGGCGGCGCGCGCCGCCTCGCCGATGCGCGGATCGATATCCTTCAGGCCCTTCTTGCCATAGAGATAGAACAGCCGCTGCTCGCCGCTATTGAGGAAGGTGCCCAGCACCACCGGAATCTTGGCGGCACGGTCGGCCTGGAGTTGGGTGAGGATTTCCTGTTTCATCCGTCCAGCCGCTCCACATAGACCTGGATCTTGCCGCCGCAGGCCAGGCCCACTTCCCAGGCCTGGGCATCGGACACGCCAAAGCTCAAGAGGCGCGGCTTGCCATCCTGGATCGCGTCCAGGCCTTCAGTGACCACGGCGCCCTCGATGCAGCCGCCGGAGACCGAGCCGAGGAAGCGGCCTTCATCATCGATCACCAACTGGCTGCCGACCGGGCGCGGCGCCGAGCCCCAGGTGGTGACCACGGTGGCGATGGCAACGCCCTTGCCGGAGGTTTTCCAGGCCAGGGCCTCGGCGAGCAGATCTTCGCGCGCTGCATTACTCTCTTGATTAAGGCTCATGCCGCCATCCTTCCGAGGTTCTGTTGCAGCCGGTTGCCGATGTCGTTCTGGCCGCTGAGCGCGGCGGCGAGTTCGGCGATGGAGTCTAGATTGTGCACGGGACGGAAATCGTCAACATGCGGCAGAATGGCACGGATGCCGAGCGCCTTCGGCTCGAAGCCATCCCAGCGCAGCAGCGGGTTGAGCCAGATCAGCCGCTTGCATGACTTGTGCAGCCGTTCCATTTCGCGCGCGAGCTGCGGTCCCGGCTCGCGGTCGAGGCCATCGGTGAGCAGCAGCACCACGGCGCCCTGGCCGAGTACGCGGCGCGACCAGTAGCGGTTGAACTCGGCCAGCGTGGCGCCGATGCGGGTGCCACCGGACCAGTCCGGCACACGCGAGCCGACATCGGCCAGCGCCTTGTCGACATCCTTCTGGCGCAGCAGGCGCGAGATATTCGACAGCCGGGTGCCGAACAGGAAGCTATGCACGCGCCTTCGGTCATTGCTCAGGGCATGCATGAAATGCAGGAACATGCGGCTGTACTGGCTCATCGAGCCGGAAATGTCGCATAGCACCACCAGCGGCGGTTCGCGCGTGACATTGGATTTGCGCACCAGCGGGATGGCGCCGCCGCCAAGCCGCAGCGAGCGCCGCAGCGTGGCGCGCAGATCGATGCGCTTGCCGCTGGGATCAAGCTTGAAGCGGCGCGTGCGGCGCGGCGGGAAAGGCCATGCGATGCGCGCCAGCGCTGCATGGGCCGCCGCCACTTCCTCGGCGCTCATCTCGGCGAAATCCTTGGTCTGCAACAATTCGCTGGCCGAGAAAGTCAGCGTGGCATCGAGTTCGATCTCGCGCTCGCGGTCATCTTCCTTCGCCTTGCCCTGGCGGTTCGGCATCAGCGCCTGCTGCACGCGGCGCGACATCTGATGCTTCTGCGGCTCGGCGCCACCCTCGGCTTCGGGCAGCATCATGCGCATCAGGCGTTCGAGGATTTTCGGATCGCGCCAGAAGATATGAAACGCCTGATCGAATAATTCGCGCTGATCGCGGCGGTTCACCAGCACGGAGAATAAAGTCCAGTAGAGATCGTCGCGCCGTTGGATGCCGGCGACTTCCACCGCGCGCACCGCCTCCAGCGCCTTGCCGGGGCCGAGCCGCAGCCCGGCGGCGCGCAGCATGCGCACGAAGTGCACGATATTCTCGGCGAAGCGGCCGCCTTCCGGGCTTTCGCTTGGCGCCATCAGGTTCATGCGTCAGAGCCCCGCCAGTTCCTGCTGCACCTGGCGCAGGATCGCGGCTGCCTCGCTGCCCTGCATCTTCGCGATGTCGTCCTGATACTTGAGCAAGACGCCCAGCGTGTTGTCGATGGTCTCCGGGTCCAGCGCCACCTTGTCGAGGAAGGTCAGCGCGCGAGTCCAGTCGATGGTCTCGGCGACGCCCGGCAGCTTGAACAGTTCCTGGTTGCGCAGCGCCTGCACGAAACGCACGATCTCCTGGCTCAGCCGCTTCGGCGCGCCCGGCACCTTGCGCTCCAGGATCGCCAGTTCGCGCTCGGCGCTGGGATAATCCACCCAATAATAGAGGCAGCGGCGCTTCAGCGCGTCGTGGATTTCGCGGGTCCGGTTCGAAGTGATGATGACTATGGGCGGCTCGGCCGCCTTGATGACACCGAGTTCGGGCACGCTGATCTGGAAATCGGACAGCACTTCCAGCAGATAGGCCTCGAAAGGCTCATCGGTGCGGTCGAGTTCGTCGATCAGCAGCACCGGCGGGCCGGCGGCATCGTCCTGCAACGCCTGCAGCAGCGGTCGCTCGATCAGGAAGTCGCGGGAAAAGATGTCGCGGGTGATCTTGCCGCGATCCTGTTCGCCGGCGGCTTCCGCCAGACGGATTTCCAGCATCTGGCGCGGGTAGTTCCATTCATAGACGGCGGAATTGAGGTCCAGGCCCTCATAGCATTGCAGCCGCACCAGGCGGCGGTTCAGCGTGGTTGCCAGCACCTTGGCAATCTCGGTCTTGCCGACGCCGGCTTCGCCTTCGAGAAACAGCGGCCGGCCCATTTTCAGCGCCAGGAACAGGCTGGTGGCCAGCGGCCGGTCGGCCACGTAGTCGCCATGGGCGAGCAGGGTTTCGACGGCATCGATGGAGGCGGGCAGGGCGGACATAGGCGGGGGCTTCCGGTCAGACTACGGAACCGCGGGGAGCGGGACGGGCGGCCATCCTGCCCCAGGCCAGGGGTGGCGCGCAATTCACCCGGCCTGCTAGCGCAGGTTGAAGGAAGGCTTTCAGGAGGGGGAATATGGAGGTCCGGGCCGGAATTGAACCGGCGTACGAGGATTTGCAGTCCTCTGCGTAGCCACTCCGCCACCGGACCCCGAAAGGCATCAAGCAGATGCGACGGCCCTTGTAGGCGGAAGCGGTTGGCCGGGTCAAGTGCCGGGGGGCGTGGGCAGCCAGGCCGGAGTCTCTGGCCCGAAGACCCCCGGCGGGCTACTGGCGGCTGTGACAGATGTCACAGGCCGGTGCGGCTAAGCCAAACTACGGACGTTGTTTTTGCCGCAATGCGGCATTATAAACCGAGGGCTAATTCCCTCTGCTCCAAACCGGAATCGTGTGATGGCTTCCGCCGACCGACTTTTCGCCGAGGCCCGGCGCCAGATGGTGCTGACCCAGTTGCTGCCGAACAAGGTGATCGACGAGCGCCTGATTGCGGCCATGTCGGCGACCCCGCGCGAACAATTCGTGCCGAAATCCTACCGGGGCGTGGCCTATCTGGATGAGGATATCGCTGTCGGCGCCGGTCGCGCGCTGATGGAGCCGCTGGTGCTGGCCCGCCTGCTGCAGGAAGCCGATATCGCCGCCAGCGATGTCGCCCTGGTGGTCGGCTGTGGCACCGGCTACGACCTGGCCGTGCTGGCCCGCCTGGCCAGCACCGCGATCGGCCTGGAAAGCGACCCGGCGCTTGCCGCCGAAGCGACCAAGCTGATGGCCCAGCTTGGCCTCGACAATGCCCCGGTGATCGAAGGCCCGCTGGCCGATGGCCTGGCGAAGCAGGGGCCGTATAACGTGATTCTGCTGGCCGGCGCGGTGCCGGAAATCCCGGCCCAGCTCAAGCAGCAGCTTGCCGAGGGCGGCCGTCTGGTGGCGGTGCGTCGTCCGACCGGGGCGCCGATGGGTCAGGCCGTGCTGGTCAAGCGCGCCGGAAACCTGTTCGCCGAACGTGTGATCTTCGACGCCGCCACGCGGCCGCTGCCGGGCTTCGAGCGTCCTGCGGGCTTCGTGTTCTGAGCCGATGACTGCCCTGCCGGTGGAAATCGAAGTTGAGGAATTGTCGCTCTGGCTCGAGGGCAAGGGAGATGTCGCCCTGCTCGACGTGCGAGAGGATTGGGAAGTGAAGCTTTGCGCCCTGCCGGGTGCCATCCATATCCCGCTGGGCCAGGTTCCCGCGCGGGCCGGGGAAGTGCCGAAGGCCAGCCGGGTGGTGGTGTTCTGCCATCATGGCGGGCGCAGCCTGCGGGCCACCCAGTGGCTGCGGGCGAATGGATTTTCACAGGCGATTAACCTCGCCGGCGGTATTCATGCCTGGGCCGAACGGATCGACCCGGACATGGCGACCTACTGACGGTTTCTGGCTGATTGAATATGGCGGGCTGCCCGGAGACGGGGCCCAGGGGAAGAATGGTGGTTGGAATGGCGAAAGTATCTTTCTTGCGCGGTGCGCTTCTTGGTAGTGCTGCGATCTTGTCTGCCGCCTGGCTTCTGGCCGCGTCCCAGGCCGGAGCGCAGACCCTCAATGAGGTGCTGTCCAACGCCTATACCAACAACCCGACACTGGGTGCCGCCCGCGCCGCGGTGCGGGCCACCGATGAAGGCGTGCCGCAGGCGCTTTCCGGCTGGCGTCCAACCGTCAGCCTGACCGGCGAAGCCGGCGTGCTGCGCCAGGATTACAAGCCGAATACCGCTTCCACCATGAGCGACACGATCAACCCGACCTCGCTCGGCGTTTCGGTGACCCAGCCGCTGTATCGCGGTGGCCGCGTCGAAGCGCTGACCGACAGTGCCGAGGCGCTGGTCCAGGCCGCCCGCCAGGATCTCGCCAGCACCGAGCGCCGCGTGCTGCAGGATAGCGTCACGGCCTATATGGACGTGCTGCGCGATCAGGCCGTGGTCGATCTGACCCGCAATAACGAAGGTGTGCTGCGTCGCCAGCTCGAAGCCACCCGCGAGCGTTTCCGCGTCGGTGAAATCACCCGCACCGACGTGGCGCAGGCGGAATCGCGCCTGAGCCGTGCCACCGCCGACCGCATTTCCGCCGAGGGCGCGCTGATCTCCAGCCGCGCCACCTTCGCCCGCATCACCGGCCTTCAGCCGGGCCGCCTGGTGCCGCCGCCGCCGTTGCCGACCCTGCCGGCCAACGAGGACGAGGCGATTTCGATTGGCGACAAGGAAAACCCCGAATTGCAGGCGGCGCAGTTCCGCGAGCTGTCGGCCCGCGCCGATGTGCGCGCGGCCTCCGGCGCGCTGCTGCCCAGCGTGTCGCTGAATGCTTCGGCGGCCCGCACCACGGAGCAGAGCCGCGCCGATCTCGACCTCAACACCGCCCGCGCCAGCATCCAGGTGACGGTGCCGCTGTATGAGGCCGGCGGCGTCTACAGCCAGACCCGCCAGCGCAAGCAGACCTTCAATCAGCGCCGCATCCAGGTGGACGAGCAGCGCCGCCTGGTGCGCCAGAGCGTCACCCAGGCCTGGGAAAACCTCAATACCGCGCGCTCCAACATCAACGCCCGCAAGGCGCAGGTGCAGGCCTCGCGCATCGCCCTCGAAGGCGTGCAGCAGGAAGCCGAGGTCGGCTCGCGCACCACGCTGGACGTGCTGGACGCGGAGCAGGAATACCTCGATGCCCAGGTGGCGCAGGTGCGCGCCGAGCGCGATGAGTATGTCGCCGGCTTCGTGCTCTACTCGGCGGTTGGCCGTCTTTCGGCCCGCAACCTCTCCCTGCCGGTACAGCTTTACGATCCGGCCGAGAACTACACGCGGGTGCGCGACCTGTGGTTTGGCACCGATGGCGGGCTCGACGTCGAATAATCGCAGATTTTCGGCGAAGGCCTTGCAGGATCGGGAAAAACGCCTTAACCCGGTTTAACAGTTCGGTTATCTTTTGTAGGCATATCATGGTGCTGACGAGTCGGTGTTACCGGCTGGTCGGCACCGTTTCGTGCCGCTAGCCGCGCTACAGGCAGGTTCAAGCAGCCAGACCGGGGTGATTTCCCCGTGACGGGAAGATCGGGCAGGGGATGAGCGACCCTAAGGCAGGGCAGAGCGAACCGACAATGGAGGAGATTCTTGCCTCCATCCGCCGGATTATTTCCGAGGATGGGGCTGAGAATGCCGCCGCGCCGGCGCCTGAGCCCGAACCCGTAGCTGCTGCGCCAGAACCCGAGCCGGAACCGCCGCCGCCCGAGCCGGAACCCGAGCCCGAGCCGGAGCCGGAACCCGAGCCGCCGCCGCCGCCTCCACCCCCGCCGCCACCGCCGCCGCGTATGGCCGACCCGGAACCGGAGCCGGAGGAGGAATATGTCCCTCCGCCCCCGCCCCCGCCGCCGCGTCGTCGCCCGCCGCCGCCGCCGCGCGAGGAAATCTACGACCTCACCGATGTGGTGCGGGACGACGACTACGAGGCCCTGGTCTCGCAGCCGACGGCCACCCGGGCCGCGAGCCATCTTGGCACCCTTGCCGGCGCCGTCGCCGGCGGCCGCGCCATGGGCCTGGGCAATGGCCAGCGCACGCTGGAAGAGCTGGTGAAGGAATTGCTGCGCCCGATGCTCAAGGAATGGCTCGACGCGCATCTCGCCACCATCGTACAGCGCATCGTCGAGCGCGAGGTGGCCCGCCTGACTATTCAGGCGGAAGAGGAGCAGGACCACCTGTAAATCCGCCTGAATGATGCTCTCCGGGCTGGACTGACTGGCCCGGATCGTCTTTTATTTGCGCCCGTTTTTGCCCCCGAGTTGGACCATGCTGGACAAGACCTATCAGCCGCAATCCGTGGAACAGCGCCTCTATGAGGCCTGGGAGCAGGCCGGCGCCTTCAAGCCCGGCGTGAAATCCGGCAGGCCCTACACCATCGCGCTGCCGCCGCCGAACGTCACCGGCAGCCTGCATATCGGCCATGCGCTGAACCATACCCTGCAGGATGTGCTGATCCGCTTCGAGCGTATGCGCGGCCGCAATGCGCTGTGGCAGCCGGGCACCGACCATGCCGGCATCGCGACGCAGATGGTGGTGGAGCGCCAGCTCGCCGCCAAGCAGATGAGCCGTCACGACATGGGCCGCGCCAAGTTCCTGGAGGCGGTGTGGGAGTGGAAGGCGGAATCCGGCGGCATGATCACCGGCCAGCAGCGCCGGCTTGGCGAAAGCTGCGACTGGAGCCGCGAACGCTTTACCATGGATGAAGGCCTCAGCGCCGCCGTGCGCAAGGTGTTCGTCGAACTCTATCGCGATGGCCTGATCTACAAGGACAAGCGGCTGGTCAATTGGGACCCGAAGCTGCTGACGGCGATCTCCGACCTTGAGGTCGAGCAGCATGAGGTGCGTTCGCATCTCTGGTACTTCAAGTATCCGCTGGAAGGCCGGAGCGGCGAATTCATCACCGTTGCCACCACGCGGCCCGAGACCATGCTGGGCGATACCGGCATTGCGGTACATCCGGAAGATGAACGCTACAAGCACCTGATCGGCTCGTATGCCATCCTGCCGCTGGTCGGCCGGCGGATTCCGATTGTCGGCGACGAGTATTCCGATCCCACCAAGGGCTCGGGCGCGGTGAAGATGACGCCAGCGCATGACTTCAACGATTTCGAGGTCGGCAAGCGCCATGGCCTCGAGATGATCAACATTTTCGACAAGCACGCCCATCTCAACGACAACGTGCCGGAAGCCTATCGTGGCCTGGAGCGGTTCGCCGCGCGCAAGAAGGTGGTGGCCGATCTCGAGGCGCTCGAACTGGTCGAGAAGATCGAGCCCAACACCCATATGGTGCCGCATGGCGACCGTTCGCAGGTGGTGATCGAGCCATGGCTGACCGAGCAGTGGTATGTCAACGCCGAGGTGCTGGCCAAGCCCGCCATCGAGGCGGTGGAGAAGGGCGATATCCAGTTCGTGCCAAAGAGCTGGGACAAGACCTACTTTGAATGGATGCGTAACATCCAGCCCTGGTGCATCTCGCGCCAGCTCTGGTGGGGCCACCAGATCCCGGCCTGGTATGGCCCGGACAATCAGGTATTCGTCGCCTATGACGAGGCGGAAGCGCAAGCGCAGGCCGGCAAGCATTACGGCAAGACCGTTGCGCTGACCCGCGACGAGGATGTGCTCGATACCTGGTTTTCGTCCGCGCTGTGGCCGTTCTCGACGCTCGGCTGGCCGGAACCGACCGACGTGCTGAAGGCGCATTACCCGAACGACGTGCTGGTCACCGGTTTCGACATCATCTTCTTCTGGGTCGCCCGGATGATCATGATGGGCCTGCATTTCACTAGGCAAGTACCGTTCCGCACCGTCTACATCCACGCCCTGGTCCGCGACGAGAAGGGCCAGAAGATGTCGAAGTCGAAGGGCAACGTGCTTGACCCGCTCGACCTGATCGACAAATTCGGCGCCGATGCGCTGCGTTTCGCGCTCTCCATCTTCGCCGCCCAGGGCCGCGACGTGAAAATGTCGGAGAGCCGCGTCGAGGGCTACCGCAACTTCGCCACCAAGCTGTGGAACGCCGCGCGCTTCGCCGAGATGAACGAGTGCCGGCTTGATGCCGGCTTCGATCCCGCCGCCGTGCAGCAGACGGTGAACCGCTGGATCATCGGCCGCTTGGGCCGTGCTGCGCGCGAGACCACCGCCGCGCTGGAAGCCTACAAGTTCAACGAGGCCGCCGCCGCGCTCTACCAGTTCACCTGGTCGGTGTTCTGCGACTGGTATCTGGAATTGATCAAGCCGGTGCTGATGGGCGAGGAGGGCGCCGCCAAGGCCGAGACGCGCGCCACCTGCGCCTATGTGCTGCGGCAGTTGATCCATCTGCTGCATCCCTTCATGCCGTTCATCACGGAAGAACTCTGGGAGCAGTTGTTTGACGGCAAGAGCCCCGATGGTAAGAGTGGCGGCTTCCTGATGCTGCGTGACTGGCCGAGCGATGGCGCCCGCGCCGACGATGCGGCAGCCACTGCCGAGATCGACTGGCTGATCCGCCTGATTGAGGGCGTGCGCGCGGCGCGCAGTGAACTCAACGTGCCGGCGGCGGCGAAGATCGCGCTGATTGTCAATGGCGGCGGCGCCGACGTGGCGGCGCGGCTGGACCGTCATGCCGATCCGATCAAGCGCCTGGCGCGCATCGAGACGATCACGCTGGAGCAGCCGGTGCCGCAGGGCTCGGCCCGCGTCGTGCTGGATGATGCCACCCTGGTGTTGCCGCTGGCCGATGTGATCGACATTGCCAAGGAGCGCACGCGCCTGGCCAAGGAGCGCGACAAGGCGCTGGCCGAGATCGCCAAGATCGACGCCAAGCTCGGCGACGCCACCTTCATGTCGCGCGCCCCGGAAGCCGTGGTGGAAGAACAGCGCGAACGCCGCGTGGTGCAGGGCGCGCTCGCCGAGAAACTCGGCGAGGCGCTGGCGCAGCTTGGCTGACATGACGCTGCCCACCGAAGATGCCGAATTGCTGGAAGCCGCGCGCGGGCTGATACGGCAGCGTTACGCCGTCGGGCGGCATCACATCGCGGCGGCCCTGCGCACGCGCTCGGGCAAGATCGTCACCGGCCTGCATCTCGATACCTATGTCGGGCGTGCATCCGTCTGTGCGGAAGCGGTGGCGGTGGGGCAGGCGATGGCCCAGGGCGCCGGCAAGGACGATCCGATCACGGCCATCGTCTCGGTGCGGCATCCCAGGCCGACCGAGGCTAACCAGCAGATTCAAGTTGTGGCGCCCTGCGGCATCTGCCGCGAGATGCTGCGCGACTTCGCGCCCGATGCCCGCGTGATCCTGGACGTCGATGGCGGCCTGCGTGCCTTTAGCACCGCAGACTTGCTGCCACTGAAATACCACCGCCAGCCCTAAGGCTGATTTTCTTCGTCACCCTCGCTTTCGCGAGAGTGACGAAGCAAGGGTCAGCCGCCAACGGTCGCGGCAAAGACGCGGGCGTAATTGCCGCCGAGGATTTTCTGCACTTCCGCCGGCTTGAAGCCGACGCCCAGCAGCGCATTGGCGAGGGTCGGCAGTTCGGTATAGCTGTCGAACGTCGAGGCGCCGACCAAGCCCATCATGTCGGTGCCGATGCCGACATAATCGGTGCCGATCAGTTCCGCCACGCGGGCGATGCCGGTGGCCAGTTCGGCCATGGTGGCGTAGATACCGCTGGGCGGCCAGATGCCGATGACGCCGCGCGTGGCGGCAATGAAGCGGGCATGCTCGCGCGAAATCTGCCGGCTGGTCGGACCGGGCTTGATGGTCATCGAGGTATGCGACAGTACCAGCGGCTTGGTGCTGACCTCGGCCACCTGTCGCACCATGTTCATCGGCGCATGCGCCACATCCACCACGACGCCAAGCTGGTTGCAGCGTTTCACCACCTCGGCGCCAAACGCCGTGAGGCCGCCATGCACGGCAGGCTCGGTCTGGATATCGCCGAGTTCGTTCGGGCGGTAATGCGTCAATTGTAGATGGCGAAGCTGCCAGCGGTTATAGGCTTCGTCCAGCCGCTCAAGCTTGCCTTCCAGGAAGTCGGCGCCCTCGCTGGCGATGATCACGCCGGGATTATCGGGCCGCGTTGCCGCCAGTTCGGTTGCTGTGGTGATGACTTTCAGATTCTGCGCCTTGGCGAGCGCCAGCGCGCGCGGAAACGACTTGGTGGCGAAGCCATAAAGTTCGCCGGGCTTGGGATCGCGCACCGGCTTCACCTGGCCGCCGGTGATGGTGGTGACCGGCGTATCCGCCACCACGGTAAGGCAGACCACCGCCATGCCGCCTTGGCGCATCGGTTCGGCGAGCGGTGAGAAGGGCGCGGCTTCCTCGGTGCGGCGCAGGCCGATCAACGAGCCGCCATGGCTGTGGATGTCGATGGTGGGCAGGGCAGTGAGTAGGGCACGCATCTCGGCTGTGCCGAGTGCCGGTGTTGCCGCCTGGGCGGCTTGGGGACGCCAGGCGGAGAGGCCGAGCAGGGCGCCGCCGCCGGCCAGCATGGCGCGGCGGGTGAAGCCGGGATGCGGTGCGGCTTCCATCGGGTCAGCGACAGGGCTGGCTTGGCGAAGCTGGTAGCGCCAGTCGTCGGGATCGTCGCCGGGCAGGCGTTGCCATTCGCCGCGCAGGCGCAGACGCGGGGCATCGAGGCGCAGCGGCAGGGCAGCCAGCACTTCCACACGCCGTGCTGGATCGCGCGGCAGATGCGTGGCGCAGCAGCCCGGCTCATCCGTGAGCGCGAAATAGTCGCTGCGCTGCGGTCCTTCCAGGCCGAGGCACCAGCCTTCCAGTTCCACCCAGGTACCGTGCAGGGCTTCGGTGCGGCCCGCGTGGATATCCTCCCAGCCGATGCGCATTGCGTCCTCCTGCTTCGCGGGCGATTATGCGGCGCAGGCAGCCAGGAGGAAACCAAACAATGCATAATCGTCCAGAGCAGGACATTCTCGCCGTGGTGCAGACCTATCTCGATGGGTTGTATGAAGGCGACACCAAGAAACTGGCGCAGGCGTTCCATCCGGCGGCGCATCTCTACTGCACCACCGGCAACACCCTGGTGAATGTGGACCAGCAGCAGTGGTACGACCTGGTGAATTCCCGCCCGTCCGCCAAGTCGAAGGGCCAGGGCCGCGAGCATGAGCGCCTGCTGCTGCTGGATGTCACCGGGCCGAACACGGCGCTGGTGAAGCTGAATTGCGCCATCCTGCCGCGCCTGTTCACCGACTACCTGAACTTCGTGCTGCTCGATGGCCGTTGGCAGATTATTTCGAAAACCTATCATTTCGAAACGGTTTAACGTGGTTTTCCGGCGGCAGTGTCAAAGTGATTCCATAACAGGGCCACAAAGCGGCCCCAATCTGGCGGGAGTCTAGGGCCATCCGATCAAGGAGGATGGCCATGCGTGCTGTTGCCCTGATAACCACCCTGATGCTTTCCCTGCCGGGCGCTGTCCTGGCACAGGAGGCAGAGCGTGACTACACGCTGAAACAGACGGTTGTATTCTTCTCCGAGCAATCGGCGGGCTTGAGCGATCTGGCGCAGCGCGTGCTGGATACTCAGGTGGCGCTGCTCGATGATGCTGAACTGACCCTTACCGGCGAAGCTTCGCTGGATGAGGGCGACGAGGCCGTGATGCTCAGCCTGGCGCGTGCCGAAGCCGTGCGTGATTACCTGCTGGCGCGCGGCGTCGAGCCGGGCCATGTCGCCGTCACCGCCAGCCGCATCAGTCTGCCAGGAGAGGGTGGCCCGATGGTGAACGCCGAACTGCGCCAGCGCCAGCCCATGCTAATAAACTAGGGGCTATTGAACTGAAGCCTATTGCGCGCTGACGCGGCGGATGCCGTAGACGGTGAGCGTGGTCAGCGCAAAGGTTGCCGCTGACAGCACCAGCACATGCTGCGGTGCGCCGTGGTCGAGCAGCAGCCCGACCGCCAGCGGCGCCAGGGCCGAGCCGGCATCGAGGCCGGAATAGACGAAACCGAACACGCGGCCCGAGGCGCCCTTGGGCGCGGCGGCGCGCACGATCAGGTCGCGCGATGGCGTGGTGCTGCCTTGCAGGAAGCCGGCGGCAGCAATCGCCGCGACCATCGGCAAGGCCGGCAGGTCGAAGCGCGCCACCAGCAGCAGCAGGGCAGCGGCGCTGAGCAGGCCGAACACCACGATCTTGCCCGGCGGAATGCCGCGGTCCGCCACAATGCCGCCCAGCATCACGCCGGCGGAAGCGCCGAGCAGGAAGCTGGTGAGGGCGATAGTGGCGAGGCTGAGCGGCGTGCCATGCAGCGCATCCAGCGTGGTCGGCAGGAAATTCTGGATCGCCACCAGCCCGATGGCGAGCAGCAGGAAATAGCCGAAGCAGACCAGCACCGGCAGGCTGAGCATGGGCGCGAGGCTGGCCTTGTCGCCGCCGGCGGATTGGGCGCGGCCCTTGCTGTTCACATCCTCGGCCAGGCGCTCACGGCCAAGCAGCAGCAAGGCCAGGGTGGCGAAACCGATCACCGCCGCCAGCGCAAGCGCGCCGCGCCAGCCGAGCAGCAAGGCCGCACCGGCCATCAGCGGCGGCGCCAGCGCCCAGCCGAGATTGCCGCCCAGCGTATGCGAGCCATAGGCGCGGCCGAGCCTGGTCTGGTTCACCGAGGCATTGAGGATCGAGTAATCGGCGGGATGGAACACGCTGTTGCCGGCGCCGGCGAGCAGGGCGATGGGAAACAGCATCCAGAAGCTTGGTGCCAGGCCATAGAGCAGTATGCCGGCGCAATAGAGGCCGAGGCCGCCAAGCAGCACGTTGCGCGCGCCGATGCGGTCGACCAGGAAACCGGCCGGCGTCTGCAACAGGCCGGAGGTGACATAGAACACAGTCATCACGGCGCCGAGCTGGGTATAGCTGACCTGGAAATCATCTTTGAGCAGCGGAAACAGGCTCGGCAGCACAAGCTGGAAGAAATGGCTGATGCCATGCGCCAGCCCGATCAGCGCCATCACCTGCATGTCGCGGAAGGGCAATTCCGGCTTCTGGCCGGCAGGGAGGGCGAGATCGGTCATTAGCGGTTTGGGTTATGCTGGCGGCGGCGTTTCCATCCCGGCTTTACCGCCGGTTGCATGCACTGTAGCGGTTTTTGCCCAAAAACACAGCCCTGGTTGTGATTTGCGGTGCCGCGCAGCAAAGCTCACTTGTGCTGCCCCTGGCCCTATGGCAAAAACCTCTTGTGGTTAGATTGTTTGTGTACATATTTCTAGCGGTGGCTGCACTCGGCGTCGGCTTCGATGTCCGGTCTCAGCCGCGTGGCATAATTGTCGGCGTCGAGGATCTCGATTACCCGCCGCATTACACCACGCTGTCTGGCACTTATCGCGGCTTCGGGCGTGAATTCTTCGATGCCTTCGCCGCCGCCGAGGGGCTGACGGTGGAATACCGTCCGCTGCCGGTGGTGCGCCTGCACCAGGCGCTGCTGGAAGGCCGCATCACCTTCAAATACCCCGATCACCCGAGCTGGCAGCCGGAGCCGAAGCAGGCTGCGGGTGTGACCTACAGCCAGCCGGTGGTGGGCTATATCGACGGCATCATGGTGAAGCCGGAACGGCTGAAACAGCCGGCCGAGCCGCTGCATACCCTGGCCATGGTGCGCGGTTTCAGCCTGCCGGCGGCTACGCCCTGGCAATTACAGCCGCCGGCCCTGATTGAACTGACGTCACTCGGCGCCTCGATCCGCGAGACATTGCTGGGGCAGGCAGAGGGTTTGTTCGGCAATGTGGAAGTGCTGAAGCACCAGATGCGCTACATCATGATGCTGCCGGACGAGACGCTGGTTTTCGATCAACGGCTGCCGCATCAGCGCGGTAGCTATTACGTTTCCACCCGCGACAACAAGGACCTGCTGCAGCGGCTGGATCAATGGATGCAGCGCGAGACTGCGATGCTCAGCGCGCTGAAGCAGCGCTACGGGCTGCCGGACTGATCCGCCGCTGCCGGTTCCTGGCCGCGCAGCCAGTCGAGATAGGCCTGCAGGATGTAGCCGGCGGCCAGCTTGTCCACCAGTTCTGCGCGGCGCGCGCGGCTTAAATCGGCTTCCACCATCATGCGCTGCACGGCGACGGTGGAGAGCCGTTCATCCCAGTAGGTCAGCGGCAGCGGCAGCAGCGGGCCAAGGTTGCGGGCGAAGGCGCGGGCCGCCTGGCAGCGTGGCCCCTCGGTGCCATCCATGTTCACCGGCAGGCCCAGCACCAGGCCGCCGACGCCTTCCTTGGTAGTGATGCGGGTGAGTTCGGCGACGTCGTCTTTCAGCTTCTTGCGCGCTATCGTGGCATAGGGCGTGGCGATCTTGTGCCCCACATCGGAAAGCGCCAGGCCGATGGTCTTGGTGCCGAGGTCCAGCCCCAGGAAACGCTGGTTTTCGCCGAGCCAGAGCGGCGCCGCGCCAGGCTTCGGCGGGCGTTTTGGGCCAGGGCTTGAGGGGGGTGAGGATGGGTTGCCGGGAAGGGTCACGAATGCTACTTTCCGCCGCGATTTTCGTAATGATTCCGACCTGCTAGCACGAACGGACAGCGCATGTCATTGGATAAAGCGACGGTGGCGAAGATCGCCAAGCTGGCGCGGCTGAAACTGGAGCCGGAACGCCAGGAGGCGATGACGGCCGAGTTGAACAAGATTCTCTCCTTCGTCGAGGAATTGCAGGCGGTGAATACCGACAATGTGGCGCCGATGACCTCGGTGGCGCCGATGAAGCTGCGCCAGCGCGAGGACGTGGTCAACGATGGCGGCAACGAAGAGGCGGTGCTGAAGAACGCGCCCGGCCGCCAGGGCAGCTTCTACACGGTTCCCAAGGTGGTTGAATAATGAGCCTCGATCCCGCCCGCCTGACCATCGCCGACGCGCTTGCCGGCCTGGCCAAGAAGGAATTCACCAGCGTCGAGCTGACCGAGGCCTGCATCAAGGCGATGCAGGCGGCCAAGCCGCTGAATGCCGTGATCACCGAAACGCCAGAGCAGGCGATTGCCATGGCGCGCGCCTCCGATGCGCGCCGCGCCGCTGGTTCGGCTGGTCTGCTGGACGGCATCCCCATCGCGGTGAAGGACCTGTTCTGCACCGAGGGCGTGCTGACCACGGCGGCCAGCCACATCCTGGATGGCTTCAAGCCGGCCTATGAATCCACCGCCACCGCCAAGCTGTGGGCCGAGGGCGCGGTGATGCTGGGCAAGGTGAACCTGGATGAGTTCGCCATGGGCTCCTCCACCGAGAGCAGCTATTACGGCCCGACGGTGAATCCCTGGCGCGGCAAGAATGGCGAGAAGCTGGTGCCGGGCGGCTCGTCAGGCGGTTCCGCCGCCGCCGTCGCCGCCGGCTTCGCGCTCGGCGCCACCGCCACCGATACCGGCGGTTCGATCCGCCAGCCGGCGGCCTTGTGCGGCGTCACCGGCATCAAGCCGACCTATGGCCGCGTTTCGCGCTGGGGCATCATCGCCTATGCCTCGTCGCTGGATCAGGCCGGCCCGATGGGCAAGACCGTGCGCGATTGCGCGCTGCTGCTGCAGGGCATGGCCGGCTTCGATACCAAGGACAGCACCTCGGTGGATCTGCCGGTGGCGGATTACACCGCCAATCTGGACGCCGGCGTGAAGGGGCTGCGCATCGGTATTCCGCGCGAATACCGCATGGACGGCATGAACCCGGAAATCGCCGCGCTCTGGGAGCGCGGCAAGGAATGGCTGCGTGCCGCCGGGGCCGAAGTGGTGGATATCAGCCTACCGCACACATACCACGCACTTGCCGCATACTACATCGTCGCACCGGCCGAAGCCTCGTCGAATCTCGCACGCTACGATGGCGTGCGCTACGGCCTGCGCGTGCCGGGCAAGGACCTCACCGAGATGTATGAGAATACCCGCGGTGCCGGTTTCGGCCGCGAGGTGCAGCGCCGCATCATGATCGGCACCTATGTGCTCTCGGCGGGCTATTACGATGCCTATTACACCAAGGCGCAGAAGGTGCGGACGCTGATCAAGAAGGATTTCGACACCGCCTTCCAGCGTGTCGATGCAATCCTGACGCCGACCTCGCCGAATGCCGCTTTCCCGATTGGCGCCAACAGCGACGATCCGGTGGCGATGTATCTCAACGACGTGTTCACCGTGCCGATCAACCTGGCCGGCGTGCCGGCGATTTCGGTGCCGACCAATCTGAACAGCGATGGCCTGCCGCTCGGCCTGCAGCTCATCGGCAAGCCGTTCGATGAAGCGACCCTGCTACGCGTGGCGCGCAGCATCGAGCAGGCGGCGGATTACAAGGCGATGCCGGAAGCCTGGTGGAGCAAGTGACATGAGCGAGAATCCGGAAAAGAACTATATCCAGGGCGCTACTGGTCCGTGGGAAATCGTCATCGGCATGGAAGTGCATGCCCAGGTCGCTTCCAAGGCCAAGCTGTTCTCCGGTGCCGCTACCGAATTCGGTGCGGCGCCGAACCATCAGGTCAGCCTTGTCGATGCCGCCATGCCCGGCATGCTGCCGGTGATCAACGGCTTCTGCGTCGAGCAGGCGGTGCGCACCGGCCTCGGCCTCAAGGCGCAGATCAACCTGCATTCGGTATTCGACCGCAAGAACTACTTCTACGCCGATCTGCCGCAGGGCTACCAGATCAGCCAGTATCTGCAGCCGGTGGTGGGCAAGGGCGAATTGCTGCTCGACATGCCCGATGGCAGCACCCGCACCATCGGCATCACGCGGCTGCATCTGGAACAGGATGCTGGCAAGAGCCTGCATGACCAGAGCCCGCGCGAGAGCTTCATCGACCTCAACCGCTCCGGCGTGGCGCTGATGGAGATCGTCTCCGAGCCGGACATGCGCAATTCGGAAGAAGCCGGCCTCTATCTCAAGAAGCTGCGCACCATCCTGCGCTATCTCGGCACCTGCGACGGCAACATGGACGAAGGTTCGATGCGCGCCGACGTCAACGTCTCCGTGCGCAAGCCAGGCGGCCCGCTGGGCACCCGCTGCGAGATCAAGAACGTCAATTCCGTGCGCTTCGTGCAGCAGGCCATCGAGTATGAAGCCCGCCGCCAGATCGAGATTCTGGAGGATGGCGGCAAGATCGACCAGGAGACCCGCCTGTTCGATACCGCCAAGGGCATCACCCGCAGCATGCGCTCCAAGGAAGAAGCGCATGACTACCGCTACTTCCCGGATCCCGACCTGCTGCCGCTGGAATTCGAGCAGGCCTGGGTCGATGGCATCAAGGCGACTTTGCCGGAACTGCCCGACGAGAAGAAGGCGCGCTTCATCGAGAAGCTGGGCTTGAGCCCCTATGATGCCAGCGTACTGGTGGCGGAGAAGGAGGCGGCTGACTTCTACGAAGCCGTCGCCAAGGGTCGTGACCCGAAGCTCTGCGCCAACTGGGTGATCACCGAGTATTTCGGCGTGCTGAACAAGTCCGGCCAGAGCATGGCCGACTTCACCATCACCGCCGCGAAGCTCGGCGGCCTGATCGACCTGATCGCCGACAACACCATCTCCGGCCGTCTGGCCAAGGATGTGTTCGCGCTGATGGTGGAGACCGGCAAGGATGCGCTTACCATCGTCGATGAGAAGGGCATGCGCCAGGTCACGGATACCGGCGCCATCGAAAAGGTGATCGACGAGGTGATGGCGGCCAATGCCGACAAGGTGGCCGAGTATCGCTCAGGCAAAGACAAGCTGTTCGGCTTCTTCGTCGGCCAGACCATGAAGGCATCGGGCGGCAAAGCCAACCCGGCCGCCGTGAATGAACTGCTAAAGAAGAAGCTGGCGGGCTGACAGCAGGTTCCGGGGGGCCGCAATCCTCTCATCACTCTGGCGTGAGGTGGATTGACCCCGGCATGGCTTCCGGTAGGCTGGCGTTAATGCAGAAAATACGCCTCCTGCCGCTGCTGCTCTTGCTGCTGTTCGTGCCGTCGCTTGCCACGGCCCAGGCGGTTAAGACCGAGTATTCCGAAGCGGAACTCGTGGCCGAGCGCACAGGCATTGCGCCCGGCGAGACGTTGTGGCTGGCGTTGCGGCTCAAGCATCGCGAACACTGGCATTCTTATTGGCGTAATCCCGGCGACTCCGGGCTCGCCACCGAGATCGCCTGGGAACTTCCCGCCGGCTGGCAGGCTGGCGAGATCCTGTGGCCGGCGCCGCAGCGCATCCCGATCCCGCCTTTGGTGAATTACGGCTATGAGGGCGAGTTCCTGCTGCCCGTGGCGGTGATGGCGCCGAAGGATGCCCGGCCTGGCGAGACGGTGGCATTGAAGGCCAGTGCCACCTGGCTGACCTGCGAGAAAATCTGTGTTCCGGAGGAAGCGGAGCTGAGCTTGGCGCTGCCGATCAGCGCCGGGCCTGCCGCGCCGGATATGCGCTGGGCCGGGCTGTTCACGGCGGCACGCCAGGCGCAGCCCAGCATCAGTCCATGGAGCGCCAGTGTTTCCGACGGCGGTGAGCGGCTGAGCCTGCGCATCGAGGCGCCGGGCCTCGATGCCGAACGGCTGCAGGCGGTGCATTTCTTCGCCTCCGACGGCAATGCCGTGCAGCATGCAGCGGCACAGACGTTGCGCGTTGATGCCAGGGGGCTGACGCTGGAGATCGAGCGCGGCATCGACAAGGGCAAGCCGCTGGCGCCGCTGGATGGCGTGCTGGTGCTGACCGAGAAGCTCGATGGCACCACGGCACGCCAGGCATTCACGATATCGGCGAAGCCTGCGGCTGCTGCGCCATTGCAGGCAGCGCAGGCGCCTGGCGTCACGGCGATCGAGGCGTTGCTGATGGCGATGCTGGGTGGCCTGCTGCTCAACATCATGCCTTGCGTGTTCCCGATCCTGTTCATGAAGGCGCTGGCTTTTGCACGACTGGGGCAGGCCGAGCGCGGCGCGGTGCGGCGCGAGGGCCTGGCCTATACCGCGGGCGTGCTCGCCACTTTCGCGCTGTTGGCCGGCAGCCTGCTGGCCTTGCGCGCCGGCGGCGCCGCCATCGGCTGGGGCTTCCAGTTGCAGAGCCCGCTGGTGGTGCTGGGGCTGGCTTACCTGATGGCGCTGATCGGCTTCAACCTTGCCGGTCTGTTCGAGATCCGCTTCGCCAGTAATCTGGGCGGCGGCCTCGCCGAGCGTGGCGGCAGCATGGGCGCCTTTTTCACCGGCGCGCTGGCGGTGGTGGTGGCGACGCCCTGCACGGCGCCGTTCATGGGCGCGGCGCTCGGCTATGCCGTGGCGGCGCCGCCGGCCCAGGCGATGCTGGTATTTCTCGGGCTTGGCCTCGGCATGGCCTTGCCCTTCCTGCTGTTCAGCCTAGCGCCGGGCCTTGCGCGCCTGCTGCCGCGTCCCGGCACCTGGATGACGGTGTTCCGCCAGGCGCTGGCTTTCCCGATGTTCGCCACTGCCGCCTGGCTGCTCTGGGTGCTGACGCAGCAGGCCGGTGCCGATGCCATGCTGGCCGGTCTACTCGGCATGCTGCTGCTTGGCTTCGCCGCCTGGGCCTGGGGCAAGGGCGAGGGGGCGAAGCGGCCCGCCCTGGCCCGGCTGCCGGCGGCGGCGGCTGTTGCCGCTGCGCTGGCATTGCTGATCCTGCCGCAGGAACAACCAGCCACGATGACAGCCGAGGCGAAAGTTTCGGTACCGGGCTCGGCCATCGCCTGGAGCCGTTTCGACACGGCGACAATCGAGAGTGCACGGCGCGAGGGTCGGCCGGTGCTGGTGAACCTGACGGCGGCCTGGTGCGTCACCTGCATCGTCAACGAGGGCGCGGCTTTGTCGTCATCCACCATCGCCGCCAAGCTCTCGGAGCGCCGCGTGCTGGCGCTGAAAGGCGACTGGACGCGGCGCGATCCCGCCATCACCCGGTATCTCGGGCAGTATGGCCGCTCCGGTGTGCCGCTTTACGTGCTTTACCCTGCGGACCCGGCGGCTGCGCCGGAAGTGCTGCCGCAGTTGCTTACCGAAGGCATTGTCTTGGACGCGTTGAACCGGCTTTGAACCAGACGGATTGAACCAGAAAAGGAGGACATCATGTTTCGTCGTCATCTTCTGCTTGCCGGTGCGGCCCTGCTGGCCGGCGGCATCGTCATCACCCAGGCTCAAGGCCCGGCCCTGGCGGATACCACCACGGCAACGCCGGGCAAGCCTGCGCCGGCCTTCAAGGCGGTGGATGTGAACGGCAAGCCGGTCAGCCTGGCGGATTTCCGTGGCAAGACCGTGGTGCTGGAATGGACCAACCATGAATGCCCGTTCGTGCAGAAGCACTACAAGTCGGGCAACATGCAGAACCTGCAGAAGGCCGCCGCCGCCGAGGGCGTCGTGTGGCTGACGCTGCTGTCCTCGGCACCGGGCGAGCAGGGCTATGTGTCGGTGGAACAGGCCAAGCAGCTCACGGCCGAGCGCAATGCCGCGCCGGGCAATGTGCTGTTTGATACCGATGGCCGTATCGGCAAACTGTATGGCGCCCAGGTGACGCCGCATATGTATGTGATCGACGCCAAGGGCGTGCTGGCCTATGCCGGCGCCATCGACGACAAGCCTTCCACCCGGCTCGCCGATGTGGACGGCGCGCGCAACTATGTGCGCGAGGCAGTGGCGGCGGCGAAGGCGGGCAAGACCATGGATCCGCCGGTGACGCGCGCCTATGGCTGCACGATTAAGTATGTGAGCTAATTATCGGCGCAAAAGGGCCACGTTCTTGCCCTTTTTCGGCAATAGACCTCGGAACTGAAACATACAGTTCCGAGGTTTTTTCATGTCCTACCGTGCATTGGCCGTTTTGGCCCTGCTGGTGGTGCTGGCCGGCTGTTCCTCGATGAAGGAAACCGATACCGGCCGCACCGCCACCGAACAGATGCTGCTGTCCACCGCCGCCGACCGTGCTGCCGAGCAGGTGGCAACGAAGATTCCCACTGGTACCACGGTGTTCATCGACGAACGCTTTGTCGAAGGCGCGGATGCCAAATACGCCATCGCGGCGATCCGCGATCATGTGCTGCGCCGGGGTGCCAGTCTGGTAGCCGAGCGCAAGGATGCCGCCATGGCGGTGGAACTGCGCATCGGCGCGCTGTCGATCGACGACAAAAACACGCTGGTCGGCATCCCCGATTTCGGTGTGCCGATTCCGCTCGCGGGCAATGTCAACGTGCCGGAGATCGCGCTGTTCAAGAAGCGCCGGCGCCAGGGCGTGATCAAGCTTGCCGCCACCACGATGGATGCCAAGACCGGCGAACTGGTGCAGGCTGGCGACCCGGTTTACGGCTTTGCCCAGAAGACCGACTGGGGCCTGCTGTTTTTCTTCTCCTGGACCCGGAACGACCTGATGCCGGACCAGGACAATGTTTGGGTCGGCAAATAACGCTTGCCCGGCCTTGACCTTGCCCCGTGGCAAGCCCCACCTTGGAGGCAAGGAGAAAGACCATGCTTACCTATACCGTTCCGAATATGACCTGTGGCGGCTGTGCCGGCGCCGTGCGCCAGGCACTTGGCGACCTGCCCGGCATCGGCAAAGTGGAGATCGACCTGCCGGCCAAGATCGTGCGGGTGGAACCCGGCACGGCCCAGGAAACGGCTGTGCGCAGCGCCATCGAGCAGGCCGGCTTCGAGATCGCGGCTTAGCCCCGGTGCCTGGCTCTGCTAGGATGGCAGCCAGGAATCGCACCCTGGGAATCGACACCCGGAAATCGCTTGAGGGGGCCCTGCCATGAATCTGATGGAAGCCACCGTCTTTGCCATCCTGCTGAGCAGCCCGCAGCCGCCGTTTCAGTGCCGCATGACGCCCGATGAGAAGAGCGCCATTTGCAGTACCGACCTTACCATTGCCGAGGGCGAGAACGGCAAGCTGACCTATTCCAACAACGTGACGGTGGAGAAGAACCGCAAGCGCGAGCTGGTCTTTTCCAATGGCCTGACCAGCTATTTCGACAGCTTCGGCTGGCTGCGTTTTTCCAATGGCTATGCCTTGCGCCGCATGGAAGGCGAGGTGTTCCGCGTCGCGCCGCCAAACAAGGCGAATGACATGCTCTGCCGCTACACGCAGCCGAAATTCATCGTTAGGTGTACGCCAGCCTGAGTATGGCTTACCGCTTGAGATCGATCAGCCGCGACAGCATCTGGTCGGCGGCGGTGATCACCTGGCTGTTCATGCCATAGGCCTGCTGTGCCTGCACCAGAAAGGTCATCTGCTCGGCGATGTCCACGGTGGATTGCTCCACGGTGGCCGGCACGAAGCGGCCGACAGCGGCCGGATTATCCGGGTCATCGGAATTGCCGAAAACGGCGGTACCGGATGACGAGGTCGGCAGGAAGGTGGTGTCGTCCAGGCGGTCGAGGCGGTCAGGTTCGCGGAAATTGGCCAGCGTCACCTGAAACAGCGTCTGGCTGCGGCCATTGCCGTAATTGTAGATGATATGGCCGAGATCGTTGAACGACACGTTCTTGAATTCGGCACCGGGCAGGCCATCCTGGTTGAAATCGACATTGCTCGGCTGCCCGGTGGGCGTGGTGTACTGGGTCAGGCCGGCGGTGGCGGTGGCATCGAAGTTGGCATTGAAGAAGCCGAGATCGAGCGTCAAATCCTGAGCGGCGCCACCGAATTCTGGGCTGAGCGTAATGGTGGCCGGGCCGCCATCGGTGGAGGGCGTCAACGTCAGGCCGGCATCGGCGGTGGTCATGCTCTGCAGCCGGCCAGCAACGAAGGGCGGGGTGGAGCCATCGGCAAAGGTGACGGTGACCGGGCCGAAGCTGGTCTGGCCGGTTTCGCCGGCATCGATCTGCAACTGCCATTCGTTGGCCGTCGCCGTCTTGGTCCAGGTCACCTGGAGATCATGCTGGCCGGTGGTGGCGGTGGCATTGGCGTCATAGACAGGAATGGAATAGCGCGATTGCGCACCGGTGGTGGCATTGGCCGGCAGGTTGGCGGTGAAGGAGATATTGCTGGTAGGAATGGCTTCGATCGGCGAGTCATCCACCTTCAGCAATTGCGTGCGCGTGGTGCCGAGCGGGCTGGCCAGCAGGTAATAGCCGTTGGAATTGACCAGGTAATTGCCGGCATCCATGTGGAAGTCGCCGAGCCGGGTGAAATAGGTGGTGCTGTCCACCGTCACTGTGCGGTCGCTTTCGCCGTTGACTGTCGTGTCGACGATGTTGGTGGGGCGTCCGACCGGGATGAAGCCCTGGCCGGAGACTGCGATATTGGTGGTCTGGAAGGTTTGCAGGAAGCCGCCCTGGGCACGGTTCTCGAATTTCGCCGAGGCCAGCACGCCGCCCTGCTTGGTGCTGTCGATCACCGGGCTTTCGCCCAGCACCTTGTTATGCACCAGGTCGGAAAACGCTGTGTTCACCACCTTGTAGCCGTTGGTGGTGCTGTTGGCGATGTTGTCCGAGATGCTGCCGACCCAGGTGGCCGCAGCATTGACGCCGGAAACCGCAGTACCGAGTGCGCCGAAAAAGGTCATGGTGATCGCCTCCGAACGGGCAAGATGAGTCCTGTTGGCCTGAGATGGAGCAAGCCGCGTGCCAGCGGTTAAGTGGCGGAATTCGTTAACATGGCAGCGGCCAAGGCAGCCCGGCTCGGCAAAATTTGCCGGGTAGGGGCAGAGGCCGCGGCAATTGTTGCTGGGGTTCCTTGGCTTGGGCCGGGCGGCTGGTGATAATGCGGCCACTATGGCCGACAGCCGCCTGCCACCATTGCCCGAAAGCCGCTTCACCTTCACCGGTGAATTCCGCGACGCGCGCGAGGAGCAGGCTTTCCGCGCCTCGATCCTGGAAGAGGCGCGCGACCTGGGCCGTCTGGTGGCGATCATTGCCACCGGCGTGTTCGTGCTGGCGGGCCTGCGCGACTATTGGTTCTTCGGCCTCACGGAACCGTTCTACGATCTGGCAGCATTGCGCCTGCTTGGCCTGGCGGTGGGCACCATGGTGCTGCTGGCGATCCGGCAGGCGGCCAGCACCGATGCGCTGTTCGTTTGGATTGGCCTCGGCGAATTGCTGCTTAACCTGCATATCCTGGCTTCCTGGTACCTGACGCGCGGCAATGGCGCCGAGATGCCGGTGATCACGCCGCCTGCCATCACTATGGCGGCGGTGTTCGGCTATTACCTGGTGATGCCGAACGGCCTGATCGTGGCGATGCTGAACGCGGCTCTGTTGTCGCTGGGTTTCCTCGGCCTTTCCGCCACCTTGTTCGGTCATGCGCTGGGCGAGGTGTGGCTGATGGCGCTGCTGCTGCTCGGCGTCAACGTCACCGGCTTTGTCGGCATGCGCAAGATCAAGCTGGCGCGGCGCCGGGCTTATCTCACCGCCAAGGCCGCTGAGCGCAGTTTCGCCGAGCGCGACGCGGCACTGGCGGAATCACGCCAGCGCGAGGCCTATCAGGCCTGGGCGCTGGATGCGCTGCCGATCGGCGTCGCCCTGTTCGATGCCGCGCAGCGGCTGCATACGGTGAACCAGCGGGCGCTGGAATTGCTGCAAATGCCGTCCGAGGCGGTGCAGCCCGGCACCACGCTGGAGGACATGATCCGCCTGTTGGCGCGGCGGCGCGATTTCGGCGATCTCGGGCCGGAGGATTTCCGTTTCCATCTCAACCGCCTGATCAGCGGCGAAATCGGCAACCAGACCGCCCGCCATCGCCGCAGCGGCAAGGTGCTGGATTTCACTGCTGGCAATCTGCCGGATGGCAGCGTTGCCTTCGCCATCACCGATGCTACCGAGCGCGATGCCACCGACCGCCGCCTGCGTCATGCCGTGGAAGTGGCCGGCGACGGCTTCGCCATCTTCGATGCCGAGGACAAGGTGTCGATCTGTTCCAGCCGCTTCGCCGCGCTCTATGGCCTGACGGTGGAGGAGACCCTGGGCAAGGGCTTCGACGAACTGATCGCCATCGGTTACGAGCGCGGCGTGTTCGATCCGGCGGAAAGCCGGGCGGAAGAGGGGGCGGTGAGCAATGAACGGCTGGACCGCAATGTCCAGGCCGAGCGCACCGCCGATATCCGCACCCGCAACGGCGAATGGTATCTGGTGCAGGAACGCGTCACGCCATCCGGCGATCTTGTGGTGGTACGCTCGAACATCACCGCGCGCCGGCGCATGGAGGACGAGCTGCGCCGCGCCAAGGACGATGCCGAGCGCGCGCTGGCCGAACTGAAGGAAGCCCAGGCCAGCCTGATCCTGGCCGAGAAGATGGCCTCGCTCGGCTCCATGGTGGCCGGCATGAGCCATGAGATTTCGACGCCGCTGGGCATCGGCGTGTCGGCGGCCTCGCATATGGCCGGCGAACTGGAGAAGCTGGCCGCTCAGGCCAAGGCCGGCAGCATGAACCCGGCCGCCCTGCAGGATTTCATCGACAATGCCGTGGAAGCCACCCGCATCATGCAGGGCAACCTGAGCCGCGCGGCACGGCTGATGCAGGCCTTCAAGCAGGTTTCCGCCGACCAGACCAACGATACCCAGCGCGCCTTCGATATTGGCGCCTATCTGCAGGAGGTGCTGCTCAGCCTGGCGCCGGCACTGCGCCGCACGCCGCACCGGGTGGCGCTGGATTGCCCCGAGGGCCTGGTGGTGGAACACCGCCCCGGCGCGCTGAGCCAGATCGTCACCAACCTGGTGATGAACGCCCTGCAACACGCTTACGAGGGTCGCAACCAGCCCGGCGTGATCCGGGTGCGGGTGGCGCCGGTGCGTGCCGACCGCCTCGCCATTGAGATCAGCGACGACGGCAAGGGCATCCCGCCGGCGATCCTGCCGCGCATCTTCGACCCGTTCTTCACCACGCGGCGTGGCAGCGGCGGCACCGGGCTAGGCATGCATATCGTCTATAATCTGGTGACCCAGGTACTCGGCGGGCATATCACCGTGCAGAGCCGCCCCAATGGCGGCAGCCGCTTCACCATCATCCTGCCGCTGCAGGCGCCCGCCAAGGCAGCCTGAAACCCGGTTGCTTCAAGCACTTGGCGCCTTAACTTGGCTGTGGGTTGCGTGGCCGCGGGTTGCAAGCATGGGCGGCTTCGCCCACACTCCGGCCCGAGCTGAATGCTGGGGAGCAAACGATGATCGATCTGTATTACTGGCCGACCCCGAACGGGCACAAGATCACCCTGTTCCTGGAAGAAGCCGGTATCCCCTACACGATCAAGCCGATCAATATCGGCAAGGGCGAGCAGTTCGCGCCTGACTTCCTGAAGATCGCGCCGAACAACCGCATGCCGGCCATTGTCGATCACCAGCCCGCCGATGGCGGCGAGGCGATTTCGGTTTTCGAGTCCGGCGCCATCCTGCTCTACCTGGCGGACAAATACGGCAAGTTCATCCCCACCGACCTGCGCGGCCGGGTGGCCTGCACCGAATGGCTGATGTGGCAGATGGGCGGGCTGGGTCCGATGTGTGGCCAGAACCACCATTTCAACCAGTATGCGCCGGAGAAAATTCCTTACGCGATGAATCGCTATGTGAATGAAACCAACCGCTTGTACGGCGTTCTGAACAAGCGGCTTGAGGGCAAGGCGTTCATCTGCGGCGATGCCTACACGATTGCCGACATGGCCTCCTATCCCTGGATCGTCCCGCATGAGCGCCAAGGCCAGACACTGACCGATTTCCCCAACCTGAAGCGCTGGTTCGACAGCATCTGGGCGCGGCCGACCACCAAGCTGGCCTATGAGAAGGGCAAGCCGATCAACCAGGGTGTGCCGGCGATGACCGAGGATGCCAAGAAGGTGCTGTTCGGCCAGACCGCTGCGGTAGTGAAGAATTAGGATGAAGAACTGATGCCGACTGTCACGATTGCCGAGACCGATGCCCAGATCGCCGCCTGCTTTCCGGTGATCCAGGAGCTTCGGCCGCACCTCAAGGATGTCGCCGAACTCATTGAACGGGTTCGCCGCCAGGAGCGCGAGGGCTTCCAGCTCGGCTATGTCGAGGAAGCCGGCAAGCCGGTCGCCTGTATCGGTTTCCGCCGCCAGGAACGCCTGGTGCATGGCCCGCTTATCTATGTCGATGACCTCGCCACCCTGGCTGCCGTGCGCTCCAAAGGCTATGGCGCGGTGATGCTGGATTGGGTCGAGGCGCTGGCGAGGACTGAGGGCCGCAAGGTGGTGGATCTCGATTCCGGCACCCAGCGCACCGACGCCCACCGCTTCTACTTCCGCCAGCGCTATGCCGTTACCGCCTTCCACTTCCTGAAGTATCTCAAATAGGATTCAGACCGTGATCGACTTCTATACCTGGGGCACGCCCAATGGCCGCAAAGTCTCCATCATGCTGGAGGAGGCTGGCCTCAAATATCAGGTATTCCCCATAAACATAACCAAAGATGAGCAATTCGCGCCGGACTTCCTGAGCGTCAATCCGAACAACAAGATCCCCGCGATTGTCGATCATGCACCGCCGGCAGCCTATGGCCCAGCGGATGGTAAGCCTGGGCCTTACGCCGTGTTCGAGTCCGGCGCCATCCTGATCTACCTGGCGGAAAAGAGCGGCCAGTTCCTGCCCCAGGATGCCCGGGCGCGCGGCCAGGCGCTGCAATGGCTGATGTGGCAGATGGGCGGCTTCGGCCCGATGCTGGGCCAGACGCACCATTTCGTGCGCTTCGCCAAGGAGAAGGTGCCCTATGCCATCGACCGCTTCAGCACCGAGACCAAGCGGCTCTATGGCGTGCTGAACGGCCATCTGGCGAAGAACGAGTTCCTTGCCGGCAAGGAGTATTCGATTGCCGACATGGCGACCCATCCCTGGGCCGGGCGCCATGAATGGCATGGCATCAACCTGGCTGACTATCCGGCGGTGAAGCGCTGGTTCGACGCCATCGCCGCCCGGCCTGCCGTGCAGCGCGGCTACGACGTGCCGTAAGGCTAAGGCGGGCAGGGCATGACAGCGCCGTTGCGGCTCAGCGTCTGGTTCGACTATGCCAGTCCCTATTCCTATCTCGCGGTGTCGCGGGTGGAGGGGCTGGTGGCCACGCGCGCGGCCAATGGCCAGGCCATCGAGATCGACTGGCGGCCTTTCCTGCTGGGGCCGATCTTCCAGCGCCGCTCGGCCAATCCCAGCCCGTTCCAGGATGTGTCGCCGTCCGAGCGCGGCTATCGCTGGCGCGACGTCGCCCGCCATGCCGCGCTCTATGACATCCCCTGGACCCTGCCGACGCGCTATCCGCCAATGGGCCTGAATGCCGCCCGGCTGACCCTGGTGGCACTGGAAGAGGGCTGGGGGCGGGACCTGATCCGCGCCGCTTACTCGGCCGCCTTCGCCGAGGATCGCGACATCGCCGATCCGGAAGTGCTGCGCCAGCTCGCCAGCAGCCTGGGCCGCGATGGCGAGGCGGCGTTGCGCAAGGCGCAGAGCGAGCGGGTGAAGATCCAACTCACCCAGCAGGTCGAGACCGCGATCAATGGCGGCCTGTTCGGCGCCCCGAGCTTCGTGGTCGGTGCCAGCGCCGAAGGCACTGGCGGCGAGGTCTTCTGGGGCAACGACCGCCTGGAACAGGCGCTGACCTGGGCAGAGAAGCCATGGCTTTAGACGACAACGCTTCCGTTCAGCGCGTGCGGCTGGCGCTGGAGGCCCATGCGCCGGGGGCGGGCAGCCGCATCATCGCGCTCTCCGACAGCGCACGGACAGCTGCCGAGGCGGCGGCAGGATTGGGCTGCGAAGTCGGCGCCATCGTGAAGTCGCTGGTATTCGATTCCGGAGGCCCAGGGAACGGGCGGGCGGTCATGGCCCTGGTGGCCGGCGACCGTATGTGCGACACGGCGGCGCTCGGTCGCGCGCTGGGGCTGGAGAAGCCGCCGAAGCGGGCTTCCGCCGACCTGGTGCGGGAAGCCACCGGCTTCGCCATCGGCGGCGTTTCGCCCTTCGGCCACCCTGGCAAACTGCCCATGGCAATCGATGCCTCGCTGCAGCGATTCGCCCTGCTGCATGCCGCTGCCGGGCATCCGCACGCGGTTTTCCCGCTCACCTATGCCGAATTGCTGGCCTGGACCGGCGGCCAGGCCGTCGCGGATCTGGCGCCCGCAAGCTGAAGCCGCCTAGGCGGCCCCCAACTTATTGACAGGCCTGCCCCCGGCCCTTAGAAGAGGCCCCGCATACGCCGTGTAATGTAAAACCCACTCGCGTGCGGAGGGGTGGCCGAGTGGCTGAAGGCGGCGGTTTGCTAAACCGTTGTACAGGGTAAACCTGTACCGTGGGTTCGAATCCCATCCCCTCCGCCATTTCCCTTTTATTTTCAGCACTATAGCCTCAGCGTGACGCAATTGCTTTCCAAGCTTTGGCTTGCTCACGTCCGGCTTTTCCCACCGTAACCACTGGCTATGTCCAACTTTGAGGAAGAATCAATTCCGAGATCAGATGTAAGCTCTCGCGCGTCTGAACGAACACCGATGAGATAATCGAATGGGGAGAGCAAACGGGAAAAAGGCCCGATTTCTAGCGGAGCACCCGATCTGTTGTTTTTGCGCAGGGGCGCGCCAGGCAGTTGAAATCGATCACCTGCCTTCTCGTGCGTGTTTCGACGGGAATAATTGGCCTGAAGGTTTCGAGTTTCCTGCTTGCTCGGTGTGCAATCGAAATACATCTCAAGAGGAGCAAATCGTCGCGTTCTTCTCTCGCTCATTGGCAAACCCCGCTTTCCCGCCTCGCAATGAGGAAATTGTGAAACTCGGTCTAGGCAGCCGTAACAACCTTCCAGCGGCGATGTCCGAATTTGAGTCCACAATCAGACCCGTGTCAGACGAACTGATGGCCTTTGAACAAGGGCCGGAAATTGGGAATGCATTTGAAGTCGTTTTCCACAAGTGGGCCCGAGCATTCTACTACTTAGAAACCAGACGCATTCTTCCTGTGGAATCTCAGATTCTGACGCGCACCATCACACTTGACACAATTCAAAAGGGCCTCGTTTCGGAGGAATGGTTTGAAGGCGAAACTCGGCCATTGCTCCGCAATGGAAAAGACCTATCTGGAACGTTCGGCTACATCTACCGAGCCGAACCAGAAAACGAACTCTACATGTTCAATGTGATGTTCCGCCGGTCATTCGCAGCTCTACTATTCGTCGACGTCACCGGTCGGCACCTCAGAGAGATTGCGCGCCGAGCGGCAAGCTCATGACCACATAATGATGCCCCAACTTCTAACTGTAATATGCGCCTTTGCGACGCATGGAAGTTTGGCATTACGTTGATTCTCCTGGCGTCGTTTGGTTTTGCTAAACCGTTGTACGGGGTAAACCTGTACCGTGGGTTCGAATCCCATCCCCTCCGCCATTTCCCTTTTATTCTCAGTCTGTTGAGCTGCTTCTGGCGGCTGTATCTGGCTGACTGAACCCCAAACCTTGGCGAGCCTGCGGTTTGATCAGCGTTCACTTGAGATAGAAATTTGCTACTATCTGGGGAGCCGCCACCACGCCCCAGAGGCCCTATGCGTCGCCTGCGCCCCTTGTCCCTTCTGCTGCTGCCGCTTCTGCTTGCCGCCTGCGTCACCCGGGTACAGACCGATGTGTCGCGCTTCCAGGCGCCAAGCCTGCCGGCCGATCTCACCGGCAAGACCTTCGTATTCGTGCCGATGGACAGCCAGACCGGCTCGGTGGAATACGAGACCTATGCCACGGCGATTGCCGCCCAGCTTGAGCGTCTCGGCTGGCGCCGCACCAACGACATGCGCAACGCCGATTACAGCGTCGCGTTCAACTATGGCCAGGGCAATGCCCGCACCATCACCACGCAGGTGCCGATCTGGGGCCAGACCGGCGGCGGCACCAGCTATACCAGCGGCACGGTGAATGCCTATGGCGGTGGCGGCGGTTTCGGCACCGCGAACTACAACAGCACCACCTACACGCCACCGACCTATGGCGTGGTCGGCAGCAGCACCCAGACCAGCACGCATTACACGCGCTTCCTGGATGTGAACATCTACGACTGGAAACGCTCCATCGCGGAGAACAAACTCGCCGGCGTGTGGGAAGCGCGCTCGACCAGCGCCGGTTCGGCAAGCTCGTTCGCCGCCGTTTCGAAATGCATGATCAAGGCGGTGTTCACCGAGTTTCGCAAAACCGGCAGCGAGTCAGTGGTCATTCCGGTCGCTGATTGCGGCTAGGCTAGCACTTCGCGACGGCTTGACCGGATTTGGACAATCGTCCTAAAATGCTTCTAGGGCAAATGACCTAGGGGCGGCGGATGAGCGCGGCGGAAACGCGGCAGCAGATTGTCGAGGCGGCGGACCGGCTGTTCTACGAGCAGGGCTTCGAGGCGACGTCGTTCGCCGATATCGCCGCAGCCGTGAAGTTGTCGCGCGGCAATTTCTATTATCACTTCAAGACCAAGGACGAGATCCTTGATGCCGTAATCGCACTGCGGCTGGAGAATACGCAGCGCATGCTCGATGCCTGGGAGGCAGCAGGCGCCGCGCCGGCAGAGCGCATCCGCAGCTTCATCAATATCCTGATCATGAACCGCGCCAAGATCATGCTCTATGGCTGCCCGGTCGGTACATTGTGCAGCGAACTGGCCAAGCTAGATCACGGCGCCAAGGGCGAGGCGGCGAAGCTGTTCACCCTGTTCCGCGACTGGCTGGCGAAGCAGTTCAAGGCGCGGGGACATGGCCGCGAGGCCGATGTGCTGGCGCTGCATCTGCTGGCGCGCAGCCAGGGCGTTGCCACGCTGGCGACGGCGTTCCGCCACGAAGCCTTCATCCGCCGCGAGGTGGAGGATATGTGCGCCTGGCTCGAGACGCAGAAGCCGGCACGCGCGCGAGCCTGAGGCAATGGGGAAGGGGGATGGAATGTTTGTCGTGACGCTGAAATTCGCCGCCAACAAGGCGGCGGCGCCGCGCCTGATGGAAGGCCACAATGCCTGGATCAGACAAGGCTTCGAGGAAGGTGTGTTCCTGCTCACCGGCAGTATGCAACCTGCGCTGGGCGGCGCAGTGCTCGCTCATGGCGTCTCGCGTACGGAGATCGAGGCCCGGGTGGCTGCAGACCCGTTCGTTGTCGAGCAGGTTGTGAGTGCCGAGATTCTTGAAATCGCGCCGGGCCGGCTGGATGAACGGCTGGCATTCCTGAAAGGCTGAGACATGAGCAAGACGATACCTGGCCCCGATGGCAAGCCACGCTGCCGCTGGTGTGCGGCAGCACCGGAATTCTTCGCCTATCACGACCATGAATGGGGCTACCCGGTGGAGGATGACCGTCGCCTGTTCGAGAAACTCTGCCTGGAAAGTTTCCAGTCGGGCCTGAGCTGGCGCACCATCCTGGCCAAGCGCGAGAATTTCCGTGCCGCCTTTCATGGCTTCGATTTCGAACGCGTGGCGCGCTTCACCGAGAAGGATGTTGCGCGCTTGCTGAAAGATGAGGGCATCGTGCGCCATCGCGGCAAGATCGAGGCGACTATCAACAATGCCAAGCGCGCCAGGGAAATGGTCAAGGCGGAAGGGTCGCTCGCCGCCTATATCTGGCGCTTCGAACCGGTGTCCGGCGAAACAGCGCCGCCGCAAAGCGCCTCCAGCACGGCGGCCTCGGTGGCCTTGTCCAAGGATTTGAAGAAGCGTGGTTGGGCCTTTGTCGGCCCCACCACGGTCTATGCCTTCATGCAGGCCATGGGCCTGGTGAACGACCATGCCGAGGATTGCGTGATCCGCGCCAAAGCAGCCAAAGCACGGGCCAAGTTCAAGCCGCCACGCGGGAGTTAACCATAAGCGTCTGCTTACATCGGACCCGGTTGAATAATTTTGGTGGCATAATCAGTCAGATTGTCTAGCGTGGGCCATTGCATCGCGCGTTGGGACAGAATGGCCACGCAAAGCAACAGTTTCGCCGAGAAGGGGTATGGCAGTCCGCAGATCGACTCCCTGGTCTGGGGTGCCGGTTGGCAGAATGCTGCCAGCAATCCCATCGGCTATTATTTTTCCGCCGACGCGGTGAGTGCGGCAGACAGTCCCATTGGCGGCTTTACCGGGCAGCCGTGGACGACCGGTCTGATCGCGGCGTTTGAGTCAGCGATCGGGCAATTCGAAGCGGTGGCGAATGTAAAATTCGTCGAAGTGACCGATGCCGCCAGTGCCGATATGGTGTGGCACTTGGCGCCGGGCAGCAATTTCCAGCCAAATGTGCTGGGCCAGCATGATGTGCCGGATGGGTCGCAAAGCCAGACCCATGGCTATTTCAACATCGACGCCCCTGCCTTCCAGACACTGACGCCCGGTTCGGTCGGCAATCTGGTGATCATCCATGAACTGGGCCACGGCATGGGCCTGGCGCATCCGCATGATGGCGGCGGCAATCCCGGCGCCACGCTGTTCCCGGGGGTGACATCCTCGGCATCGCTTGGCACCTATGCGCTGAACCAGGGCGTCTACACCACGATGAGCTACAATAACGGGCTCAACACCACGCCGCCCACCACCAGCTCGTTTGGTGCCCAGGGCACCCTGATGGCGCTCGACATCGCCGCGCTGCAACGCATCTATGGCGCCAACACCACCACGGCCTCGGGTGACGACACCTACGCCTTGCCCACCAGCAACACCATCGGCACCGCCTGGCAGAGCGTATGGGATACCGGCGGCAACGATACCGTGGATGCCAGCGCCGCTACTGGCAATGTCACCATCAACCTCAATGCCGCAACCCTATCCGGCGCCACGGCCGGCGGTTCGATCTCGCAGGCCAGCAGCGTGCAGGGCGGCCTTACCATCGCCAACAAGGTGGTGATCGAAAATGCCACTGGGGGCAGCGGCAATGACACCCTGGTCGGCAATGCTGCCGCCAATGTCCTGACTGGCGGCGCCGGCAAGGACACGATGAGCGGCGGTGCCGGCAACGATACCTATTATGTCGATAACGCAGCCGACAAGGTGCTCGAGAATGCCAGCCAGGGCGCGGATACCGTCATCGCTTCCGCCAGCTACACCCTCGGCGCCAATGTGGAAAACCTGGTGCTGGTAGGGGCGACCAACGGCACCGGCAATTCCGGCATCAATACAATTACCGGCAATGCGCTGGATAATGTGCTGAATGGCGGCGCCGGCTCGGATACGCTGATCGGCGGCCTCGGCAATGATACCTACGTCGTCGACAATGCCCAGGACCGCGCGGTGGAAGCGGCGGGCGAGGGCGACGACACTGTATCGTCGATTGTTTCCTATACCTTGCGCGACAATATCGAGAATCTGACTCTCACCGGCGCCAACCCGATCAACGGCACCGGCAATGCTGCTGCCAATGTCATCACCGGCAATCGCGGCAACAATACGCTGAATGGCGGTGCCGGCGCAGATACGCTGATCGGTGGCCTTGGCAACGATGTCTATGTGATCGACGATGCAGGCGATGTGGTGGTTGAACTGGCGAACCAGGGCAATGACTCGGTGCAAGCCAGCATCAGCTACGTCCTGACGGCCAATATCGAGCATCTGACGCTGACGGGCCGCGCCGCCATCGACGGCACTGGCAATAGCGCCGACAATCACCTGATCGGTAATGAGGGCGCCAATGTCCTGAGCGGCGGTGCCGGCAAGGATCGTATTCTTGGCGGCGGCGGTAACGATACGATCTCCGGCGGGGCAGGGCAGGATACGCTGACCGGCGGCGGCGGCGCCGATGTGTTCATGTTCACCAGCCTGAATGACTCACCCTTCGCCGGTACCGCCCGCGACACCATCAGCGACCTGAATCTGCGCCACGGCGACCGGATCAACCTGTCTGCCATTGACGCCGACACGACCCAGGCGGGAGATCAGGATTTCGTCTTTATCACGGGCAAGGCGTTCACCGTGGCCGGGCAGGTGATGGTGACCAAGGGGCTGCTTACCGCCGAAGTGAATGGCGATGGGGTGGCGGATTTCGCCATCAATCTTGTCGGGGTCGTCACCCTCGCCGATGGCAGCTTCTTGATCGGCTGAGCCAGGGGCGAGCTAACGGTTTGCTTGCGCCACGGCAGGCTCTAGACTGGGCTCTGGCTAAGGAATCAGGCATGAGCGACGACAGCCGAGAGCGCGCCCGCGAATGGTGGCGCACCGCGATCATTGATATCGAGCCCGGCGTGATCCGCCCGCGCGGCTATCCTATCGAGCAGCTTATCGGCAAGGTTGGCTATGCCGAAATGCTGTGGCTGATGCTGCGCGGCGAGTTGCCGGGCAAGGCAGAGGCCGCCCTGCTGGAAGCCGCCCTGGTGGCGGCGGTGGATCACGGGCCGCAGGCGCCGTCCATCGCCATTGCGCGCATGACGGTATCGTCTGGCAACGACCTCAACGGTGCGGTGGGGGCGGGTATCGCGGCGCTCGGCGATACCCATGGCGGCGCCGGCCAGCAATGCATGCAGCTCTACGAGGAGATTGCCGCCCGCATTGCCGGTGGCGCGCCGCTTGAAGCCTCGGTGCTGGAAGGCGTGGCATTATGGCAGGAGCGCTACGGCAAGCATGTGCCGGGTTTCGGCCACCGCTTCCATCCCGTCGATCCGCGCAGCCCGAAGCTGCTGGCGCTGGTGGATGCCGCTGTCGCGGCCGGCACGGTCTCGGGTCGCTATGCCGCCATCGGCCGCGCCGTTGAACAGGCGCTGGCCCAGGCTAAGGCGGGTGCCAAGAAGCCGGTGCCGATGAACATAGACGGCGCCACCGCCGTGATCTTCTGCGAACTCGGCTTTCCGCCGCCGCTGGGGCGCGGCCTGTTCCTGCTTTCGCGCGGCGTCGGCATCCTCTCCCATGCCTGGGAGCAGATGAACGAAGGCACCCGCATCAAGGGGCCAACCCCGCCGGATTTTCTCTACCAGTATACAGGACCCGCGAAGCGTGACCTACCATGAATGACAGTGTGGCCATGAGCAATAGTCTTTTGCCGCAGCAGCCGGCGCCGGTGACGCCGGCAATGGAACAGCTTACCGCGCAGGCCATCGCGCCAGTGATTCCGGAATTGATGACGGTGCTGCTGGAACTGCGCCGCAATGCCGATGTTGAATTGCAGCCGCGCTTTCCCCATGCCAATGGCAAGCCGTATCCGTTGGGCCGTTGCGACCTGATTTCGCGCCATGTGCTGGGGCAGCTTGCTGCTCTGATGCAGCAGCAGACGCCATTGCCGCCCAGCCTGCAGGCGTTGCGCGGCTTTCTCGGCGGCGGCGGCGAAGTGCGCAGCGTCTGGGGTGTGCTGCGCGGCCGCTATTTCCAGAATGCCTTCCAGGTCGGCAGTCTTTATATCGATGTCGCCAACGATACGGTCGATCCGGCCAAGCCGCCAATCGAGGTGTTGCCCTGGGTTGAGTCCGGCATGACCGAGGTCGAGGATTTCCAGCATTTCGCGGCGATTGCCGGCAGCTACTGGGGCGCCAGTGTTTACGCCAACACCGTGTTGCCCGGCCTGGCGCCGATCCTGCCGGCGATCACCGTGCTGCCGGGGCAGTTGCCGCGCCTGCAATCGGCCTGCGACTACATGATCGAGAAATGCCGCCGCAGCGATTTCAAGCTCAACGATGCCTGGCTGCAGGGCGGGCCACAGCCGCCGGCCGACGTGGCGGCGGCGTTGCTGGCGGCAACCCCGGAACCCCTGCGGCCACGCCAGGGCGGCCTGGAGGCCGCGCTGGCCGCCTGTGACGTGGTGCGCAACACCGGCTGGGGCCGCGACGATGCCTGGCGCGATGCGCGGGTGAAGGAATACCTGACGATCAACGCCTATTAGGGCGCGTCCTCAGCGTCCGGTTGCCTCAGTTCTCGGGCAGGGGCGGCAGGGGGCGCCGGGCGATCTTTGCCGCTTCCGCCTGCGGCATGCCAAGGCCACTGAGTACCAGGGTGACGACGCTGGAGGCATAAGCCAGGCTGTTGCGGGTCTGCTGTTGCAACAGCCGGCGCATGCCCATCAGCACGGTGGTAAAGATGAAGTCCAGCGCCAGCGGTGCCGGGATTTGCGCAAAGCGCCCCTGGCGCTGGCCAAGCTGGAAATCTGCCTGCACATAACCGCGCACGTTGGCGGCGAAGTCGGACGTTTCGGCGGCCAGATGTACGATCAGGCCGGCCAGCACAGGTTCATGCACGGCGAGCCGCATATAATGCCTGGCGCCAATGGCAACGCGCTCGGCGCCATCTTCGACACCAGCATGGGCCTGGGCGATGCGCTGGCTCAGCGCCACCGCTGATTCGACCGCGACGGCCTGGGCGATTTCCTCTTTGGTCTGGAAATAATTGTAGAAAGTGCCATTGGCGAGACCGGCTTCTGCGGCGATTTCCTGAATCGAGGCACCCTGTAAGCCCTTGACCGAAAAGACGATTCTCGCGGCCTGGACAAGCTGTGCACGAGTCCGTTGCCGCTTGCCAGGTTTTTCGCTATTAGTTGAGACAAGTCTCATAAATGAGATTAACCTCAATTATATGCAACGAAGGCATGACGATGATGACGGGTCTGAGCTTAGGCTATCTGGTGTTCGAGGTCAGCAATCCTGACCGCTGGTCGCGTTTCTCCACCACGATTTTGGGATTGATGCCGGCAGAAGCGGGCTGTGGTGGCGAGATGCTGGCTTTCCGCTGCGACGATGCCGCCTACCGGCTGCTGCTACGCCAGGGAGGGCGCGATGATCTTGCCGCGCTTGGCTGGTCCGCCGCGACGCCGGCCGCATTCGAGGCCGTGCTGGAGCGGCTGCAGGGGATGCAGGTGGCGATAGAGGAACAGCCCGTGCTGGCTGCGAAACGGAACGTTGTGCGGATGATCACGTTCCGTGATCCCGATGGCACACTGAACGAAGTGGTGGAAGGGTTGCCAGAGGCAAGCACGCCCTTTGCCTCTGCGGCCATGCCCGGGGGCTTCAATGCCGGCATGCTTGGTATCGGCCATGCGGTGCTGGCCAGCCATGATCCGGCCCGGCTTGAGGTATTCTACGCGGCGGCGCTCGGCATGGGCGTTACCGAACGCTTGCGCACCAAGGTCGGGCCGATTCCGGTGCAGGGCAGCTTCCTGCATGCCAACAGCCGGCATCATTCCCTGGCGGTGATGTCGGTACCCAGCCGCAAGCGGCTCAATCATTTCATGCTGGAGGCGCGGCGGCTGGCGGATGTCGGTGTTGCCTATGATCGCGCGCGCCAGGCCGGTGTGCCGATCATGTTGGAAATCGGCCAGCATCCTGAGCCGGATAGCACCTGCTCCTTCTACGGCGAGACACCGTCCGGCTTTGATTTCGAGATCGGCGCCGGTACACAGGTGATCGTGCCGGAGGGCTGGGAGACGCATCGCCAGACCATTGCCAGCCGCTGGGGGCATCACCCGACTTTACGGGCGAAGCTGCGGGCATTGAGCGCCATGCTGCTGCGACCGTTCAATGATCCGCTGAAGCAGGCGGCCTAGAGCGCAGCCGGCAGGGCGACGCCGAATTTTTCGGCCCACGGCACCAGGCTCGGCAGGATTTCCGGATGCAGGCGGATGCCAGCCTGCATCTGCTCGGCCTTCAGCTTCAGGCCGCGCTCGCCGGGCAGGCGCACCGGCGGATTGCCCGGCTTCACCGGCGCGGTGCGGCAGGCCTCGGCGATGAAGCTGGTTTCGCGCAGGAAAGCTTCTCGGCCACCGAAGGCTTCCGGGTCGATGATCTGCAGGAACACGTTGGCGCCCCAATGCGCCGGTTTGTCGGCATGGCCATAGCCGCCGAGACCGCTGGTCAGCGCCTCGACCATCAGGCCGAGCGCATAGCCCTTGTGGCCCAGATCCATGCCGCCGAGCGGCAGGATGGCGCCGGGCGGCTTTGTGAAGAAAGCGGCCGGATCGTCGGTGGCATTGCCCTGGTTGTCGACCAGCCATTGCCCACCGAGGCGGCGCTCGCCGCCATCCGCCTGGTTCAGGCGATGCAGCCGCGAGGTCATGCCGTTCGACGTCGTGGAGGCGCTGATATCCATCACCACCGGCAGCCCGTCGGTGGGCCAGCCGGCGGCAATCGGATTGGGCGTGAAGCGGCCGGCCAGCGCGCCATGCGGCGCCACCGAATTGCCGAACGGGTCGGAGGAGGCCAGCAGCAGCATCATGCCTTCGGCGGCGGCAAGCGGCGGATAGACCGCGAGGCAGCCGATATGATGCGAGCGGCGGATCACGATGGTACAGGTGCCATGCACCCGGGCACGCTTGACGCCTTCGCGGATCGCCTCGCGCAGCAGCCACAGGCCGGGCAGATAGTCGCCATTCCAGGTCAGCGCCGCCGGGCGGTCGGCCAGCACAATCGGCTGGCCGCTGGTCTTCATATTGCCTTTCTCGATTTCGCCGAGATAGCCGCCGAGCAGTTGCAGGCCATGGGTGGAATGGCCCATGCGGTCGCCATCGAGCAGCAATTCGGCGACGCAGGTAGCCTTGTCGGCTTCCATCCCGGCTTTCAGCAGCAGGGTTTGAGCGAAACCGAGCAGGGTGGCATCGGCGAAACGCGGCGCGGAATCCGGCGCGTGGCCGCGCCGGTCATGCTCGCGATCTAAAGGCGTACCACTCACAGGGTGATGGTCTCGACCTTGGCGGTGACACCAAGCTGCGCGTAGAGCTGATGCAGCAGGATGTCGATCTGGCGGCTGTTGCGCTTGTCCAGCCAGGCATAGCCGTCATAGCCCTTGGTAGGGCCATCCGAGACATGGATGATGCGGCCATAGCCTTGCGCGCAGGCGGCGCCCAGCGCGATGACGTCTTCCCAGGCCTCGGCCGGGGTAGTGCCCCAATGCCAGCGCATCCAGTCGGCCAGCCACGGGAACACGCCATGCTCGAACAGCTTCGGCGTGCCGGTGAGGGCGTTCTTATGCTCGGCGATCAGGCGCTTGCGGATCGTGGTCTGCAGCGGCAGCGGCATGTCGTACAGCGTCTGGAAGCCGTAGGAACGCACCAGCAGCGGCGTCGGGTCGGCAACCGGGCTGAGCTTGCTCTCGGCGGCCAGCTTCTTGACCAGCGCCGAGGTGTCGATATGCGGCGCAGCGGAAATCGCGATGCTCATGGCTTGACCCTCCGCAGGAAGCCGTAGGGATTGAGGGTCATGATGTAGCGCTCGGCAAAGCGCATGTCGGCCTCGAAGGACTTGTTCTGCGCCAGGAAGGCATGCGCCGCCGCCTTGGGGCCTTCATTCGGCACCGGGTGGTAGCCCATCACGTCGTTGAGCGAGTCCTCGAACACATAGTAGCCGCCCACCGGCACCAGCGGGTGATAGAGCAGCGCCTCGTTCAGCACGTGGGTCTTCTCGTGGTCGGAATCGGCGATGATCAGCACCTTCTTGCCGTGGCAGCGGCGGAAGATTTCCTCGCGCGTCTTTTCGGCGGTGGAGGAGCCTTCGATATAGGAGATGCGCTTGTTGCGGATCTCCTTCACCTTCGAGAGCGTGATATCGACGCCGATCACTTCGCCATGGCCGACGAGATCGAGGATCGAGGCGTAGAAATGGCTGGCGCCGCCGAACATGACGCCGAATTCCAGCACGATGTCCGGCTTGGTCTCCCAGATCAGCTCTTGATAGATCCAGCAATCCATCGGCGTCTTGATCAGGTCATGGCCGAGCCAGCGCTGCTGCAGATCGGAGGCGCCGTAGCGATAGCCCTGATGGATATAGTAGTAGTGGTAGTAGAGGTAATCCTTCAGCGTCATATCCAGCAGCCGCTCGAAATTCGAGTGGTCGCCATACAGCTTGTTGATGGCGTGGATATGCGGGTTGGAATAGAGCAGCTTGGGATGGACGTTGTTGGCCTCGCAGAACGCCTTGCGCTGCTCGGCATCGTCGACTGCGTTGTTGGTGACAAGGTGGCGCATGTATTTCTGCGCGATGTCCTTGTCGAGGGCGGGGCCCGGCGCGGGCAATGGCATGTGTCGTCCTCGTCGTTGACTATTGAATCTGCGCAGCCAGAGCGCGAATCGTCGCGTCCAGCGTAGAGTGCGGTTCCGCGCTTGTATAGCGGGACCGATAGGCCAGAGGGGCTGGTTTCGGGCCTTTGGTAGGGCCCAGTACAGGACTGGGGCGCTCCACCCGGCCTTGGCCTGGACGGAGCAGGGCGATGCAGCGCGCGGCGAAAGCGAAAACCGTCATGTCATCTGGCCCGATGGCATTCTGCACCCGGCAGCGGCCGGGCTCCAGGGGGCTGGCCAGGAAGGCCGCGGCCTCGGCGGCGATGGCGTCGGCGGAAACGAAATTGCGCCGTTGCTCGCCATCGCTTTTCAGCACGATCTTGCCGGTTTGCAGCAACTCGCGCGGGAAGGAGAAGGGGATCAGCGACCAGCGCTTGAAGCGGGCGAGGTCCGGCAGCAGGCCATAGACGGCGCAGGGCCGCAGGATCAGCACGTCCAAGCCGCGCTGCAGGGCGGCGCGGCGGCAGAGCTGCTCGGAAGCGAAATGCGCCAGGGCGTAATCGCCGAGCGGGTTCACCGGCCGTACCTCGGTAATGTCGCCTTCCAGCGGGCCATAGACGTGGGCGGTGGAGACATAGACCAGCCGCTTGATGCCGGCTTTGGCGGCGGCCTCCAGCAAGCCTTGAGTGAGGCGGGTGGCACGGATCCAGGCGGAGGCCGGATCGGCGGCGAATTCCTCATCCGTCACGCCGGCGGCATGCACCAGGATGTCGCCCTTGAGGTCAGCGGCGGCGATGCTGGCGGCATCATTCAGGTCGAGATCGGCGCGGGTCGGGCAGGTGGCCCAGGGCAGCTTTTTCAGCATGGCGCTGCCGATCAGGCCGTAAGCGCCGAGGATCTGCACTGTCATGGCGGTTACTCGTCGCGCCAGCGGATGAAGCGTGCCGGCGCACCGGCCATCACGGCATAGGGCTCCACCTTGCCCTGCACCACGGAGCCGGCGGCGATCACCGCGCCCTTGCCGATATGGGCGCCATCGAGAATGGTGCAGTTGGCGCCGAGCCAGACATCGTCCTCGATCACCACGCCGCCCTTGGACGGCAGGAAACCCTGGTGCCGGATCGGGATGTCGCGGCGGCCATAGGCATGGTTGGTCGGCACGATCATGCAGCCCGGCGCCACCAGCACGTAATTGCCGAAGGTAATCCCGTTGCCGGAATACAGGCAGCTATGCGGGTTGATGTAGCAATGCTCGCCGATGATTACATCACCACTGCCGCCGACCGGGCGGATAACGACGAAATCATAGATATGGGTATGGGCACCAATGACGATGCGGCTGCCGCGCGAAGAGGGGATGATGCGCGCATCCGGGCTGATCTGCGCCGTCGGGTCGATCTGCAATGCTTCGCTCATGCCCAGGCCTCCTGGATCGGTTCCAGTTCCGCGAGCAACGGCTGCAGCTTATCACGGTCCGACATGATCGGCTCGCTGACCGGCCAGGCAATGCCGACCTGGGGGTCGTTCCAGCGCAGGCCGCCTTCCAGGGTAGGCGTGTAGACGCTGTCGACCTTGTAGGTGACCACGGAATCATCGGTGAGCGTGCAATAGCCATGGGCGAAGCCGCGCGGGATCAGCACCATGTTGTGCTTCGCCGCATCGAGTTCCACGCAATCCCATTGCCCATAGGTCGGCGAGCCAGCGCGCAGGTCCACGAACACATCCAGCACTACGCCCTGGGTGGCGCGGATCAGCTTGGTCTCGGCTGCCGGCGGGCGCTGGAAATGCAGGCCGCGCACGGTGTGGCGCTTCTCGGTGCGGGCCTCGTTTTCCTGCAGCCAGGCGCGGTCGATGCCGGCCTCGGCGAAAATCTGCTTGTCGTACATGCGCATGAAATAGCCGCGATGGTCGCCGCGGGGGCTGAGCGTGATTTCATGCACGCCGGGCAGCTTGCGCTTCTCGATCTTCATAGGCCACGCACCTTGTCGGCATAGGCCGCGATCTGGGCGGTGGTGAAGGCGGCCATGTCCTGCCCGTCATTGGCGGCGCGGTACCAGGCGATGCTCTGTTCCAGGGCTTCTTCCAGGCTCCAGGCATTGGCCCAGTTGAGCCGCTCGGCGGCCTTGGCGGAATTGAGCATCAGCAGGCCGGCTTCGGGAATGCCGTCGCCGCCGGTATTGGCCCAGGCTGCATTGTTGCCCCAGGCTTTCACCAGGATTTCGACGACGCGGCGTACCGGCGCGGCGCTGGCCTGGGCCGGGCCAAGGTTCCAGGCGCCGTGGAATTCCTTCGGCTGCTTGCTCAAGGCTTCAGTGAGCAGCAGCAGGCCGCGCGCCGCTTCCAGCACATGCTGCCAGGGGCGCACGGCATCGGGGCGACGGATTTCCAGCACGCGGCCCTGGCCGAAAGCGCGCACGGCATCGGGCACCAGGCGGTCGGCAGCCCAGTCGCCACCGCCGATGATGTTGCCGGCGCGGATCGTGGCGAGCCCGGCATCGTCCTTCATGTAGCGGTTGGCATAGGCTTCCGCGACCAGCTCGCTGGCGCTCTTGGATGCCGAGTAGGGCTCGTCGCCGCCCAATTCGTCGCTTTCCAGGTAGGCCTGGCCGGTCTCGCGGTTGCGATACACCTTGTCGGTGGTGAAGACGATGGTGGTGCGCAGGCGTGAGCAGCCGCGCGCCGCTTCCAGCGCATGCACCGTGCCCATCACATTGGTGGCGAAACTGTCGACCGGGTTCTTGTAGGCTTCGCGCACGATCGGCTGGGCGGCGAGATGCAGCAGGATTTCCGGATCAGCGGCGCGCATGGCGCGCTCCAGATGCGCCGCATCGCGTACATCGCCCTCGATGGATTTCAGGCGGGTATGCAGCGCCACATGGCCGGAGAAATGCGGGTTGCTTGGCGGCGGCAGGGCGAAGCCAGTGACCTCGGCGCCGAGCAGGCTGAGCCAATAGCCAGTCCAGCCGCCGACAAAGCCACTATGGCCGGTGAGGAAAACGCGTTTGCCGCGCCAGAAACTCGGATCGGGCAGCGGTGCCACGGCGACGCGTCCTTCTTACGAACGCAGCCAGGGCGCGCGGCCGCTCTGCCACATCTCGTTCAGCATCTGCATTTCGCGGTAGGTGTCCATGCACTGCCAGAAGCCGTCATGGTGATAGGCTGCGAGCTGCTTGGCCTGGGTCAGCGGCGGCAGGATATCGGTTTCCAGCACCATCTTCGGATTATCGGAAGCGCGCTCGAAGACCTGGCGCTCGAACACGAAGAAGCCGCCATTGATCCAGCCGGCGCCAACCTGGGGCTTCTCCTGGAAGCTGTGCACGGTGCCGTCCTGGATGTCGATCTCGCCATAGCGCGAGGAGGGATGCACGGCGGTGACAGTGGCCTCCAGGCCGCGCTGCTCATGCAGCGCATGCAGCGCCGCGATATCCACATTGGCGACGCCATCGCCATAGGTGGCGAAGAAGCGCTGGCCGCGCACATGACGGATGGCGCGCTTGATGCGGCCGCCGGTCTGGGTCTCGGCGCCGGTCTCGGCCAGCACCACGCGCCAGTCATCCACGTTGGGCTGGCTCAGCAATTCGATGTTGTTGTCGGCCAGCGACACCGCCACATCGGCGTTGCGCATGCGGTAATTGAGGAAATAGTCGCGGATCGCGTCGCCCTTGTAGCCGAGGCAGAGCACGAAGTTGCGCACGCCGTAGGAGGCGTAATGCCGCATGATGTGCCAGACGATAGGGCGGCCGCCGATTTCCACCATCGGCTTCGGCTTGAACTCGGTCTCCTCGCGCAGGCGGGTGCCAAGACCACCGCAGAGGATGACGCATTCCATATTGTTCAAACTGGCCATGGCTTCTCCCGCCGAGTCCGCAGACTCGCCCCTTTCTGGCAAATAGTAACCAGAGATTGCCTGGGAATGGTTGCTCAAATGTTAAGGGCCGCCGGTTGCCCGGCGGCCCCTGAACAAGCCCGGCGGGAGGGTATCAGCCCAGCGCCGCCTCCACCGCCCGCTTGGCGATCACGCCGACCAGATGGGCGCGGTATTCTGCCGAGGCATGGATGTCGTTGTTCATCCGCTTCGGATCGGTCTTGATGCCCTTGAGCGCGTCACCTGAGAAGGACTTGGCGAGCGCTGCCTCCATCTCCTTGTGGCGGAACACACCGGGGCCGGCGCCGTTGATGGCAACGCGGATGCCGGACGCGGTTTCGGCCACGAAGGCACCGACCATCACATAGCGCGAGGCCGGGTTGGGGAACTTCACATAGCCGGCCCGCTTCGGCACGGGGAAGGCGATCTTGGTGATGATCTCGCCTTCCGCCAGCGCCGTCTCGAACAGGCCGGTGAAGAAGTCGTCGGCGGCAATCGTGCGCTTGTTGGTGTGCACGGTGGCGCCGAGGCCGAGCACGGCGGCCGGATAATCCGCCGCCGGGTCGTTATTGGCGACCGAGCCGCCAAGCGTGCCCATGTTGCGCACCTGCGGGTCGCCGATGCCGCCGGCGAGGTGGCTGAGGGCCGGGATGGCCTTCTTGACCTCGGCGGAGGCAGCGACGGCGGCATGCTTGGTGCCGGCGCCGATCACCACAGCGCCGCCTTCCACCTTGATGCCCGACAATTCGGCGATACCGCCGAGGTCGACCAGATCGGAGGGTTGGGCGAGGCGCTGCTTCAGGGTCGGCAGCAGGGTCTGGCCGCCGGCCAGCAGCTTGCCGTCGCTGGCCTTGGCCAGCAGGGCAGAGGCATCGGCGAGCGAGGCGGGGCGATGATAGTTGAACGAATACATAGGCTGGTTCTCCCTTACTCGGCTGCCATGGCGGGCTTCGTCGCCTGGATGGTCTGCCAGACCTTCAGCGGCGTTGCCGGCATGGTGATGGCTTCGGTGCCAAGCGCATCGGTGATGGCATTCATCAGCGCGGCGGGCGCGGCGATGGCGCCGGCTTCGCCGCAACCCTTCACGCCCAGCGGATTATGCGGGCAGGGGGTATGGGTCATGCTCACGTTGAAGCTCGGCAGGTCGTCGGCACGCGGCATGGTGTAGTCGAGGAACGAGCCGGTCAGCAACTGGCCGGTTTCGGTATCGTAGACCACCCCTTCCAGCAGCGCCTGGCCGACGCCTTGCGCGATGCCGCCATGCACCTGGCCTTCGACGATCATCGGGTTGATGACATTGCCGAAGTCGTCCACCGCCACCCAGTTGGCGATCTTGGTAACGCCGGTATCGGCGTCGATCTCCACCTCAGCGATATGGCAGCCAGACGGGAAGGTGAAGTTCGCCGGATCGTAGAAGGCGGTTTCCTCGAAGCCCGGTTCGAGATCGGCCGGGTAGTTGTGCGGCACATAGGCGGTGAAGGCCACCGCTGCCATCGGCACCGTCTTGTCGGTGCCGGCGACCGAGAAGGTGCCGCGTTCGTAGACCACGTCGTTGACGCTGGCCTCCATCAGATGCGCGGCGATCTTCTTGCCTTTCTCGATCAGCTTGTCCGCCGCCTTGGAGATGGCGGAGCCGCCGACCGCGAGCGAGCGCGAGCCATAGGTGCCCATGCCCATCGGGATCTGCGCGGTGTCGCCATGCACCACCTCGATCTGATCCATTGGCACGCCGAGCTTGTCGGAGACCAACTGGGCGAAGGTGGTTTCATGGCCCTGGCCATGGCTGTGGCTGCCGGTATAGACGCAGACCGAGCCGGTGGGGTTGAAGCGGATCTTGGCCGACTCCCAGAGGCCGACGCCGGCGCCGAGCGAACCCACCACCGCCGAGGGCGCGATGCCGCAGGCCTCGATGTAGCAGGAGATACCGATGCCGCGCAGCTTGCCCTGCTTCGCCGACGCCGCCTTGCGCGCCTTGAAGCCGGCATAGTCGATGGCCTTCATCGCCTCGTTCAGCGTCAGTTCATACTGGCCGCTGTCGTAAACGCAGGCCACCGGCGTCTGATACGGGAAGGCATCCGGCTTGATGAAGTTGCGGCGGCGGATTTCCGCCGGGTCCAGCTTCATCTCGCGCGCCGCTGCTTCCACGATGCGCTCCACCACATAGGTGGCTTCCGGGCGGCCGGCGCCGCGATAGGCGTCCACCGGCGCGGTGTTGGTGAACACCGCCTTCACCTCGGCATAGATCGCCGGCGTGGTGTACTGGCCGGCCAGCAGCAGGGCGTAGAGATAGGTCGGCACGGCGGAAGCGAAGGTGGAGAGATAGGCGCCCATATTGGCGAGCGTATCCACCTTGAGGCCGAGGAACTTGCCATCCTTGTCCATCGCCAGTTCGGCGATGGTGAAATGGTCGCGGCCATGGGCGTCGGTGAGGAAAGCCTCACTGCGGTCGGAGGTCCATTTCACCGGCCGGCGCAGCTTGCGCGCCGCCCAGAAGGCCACGGTCTCTTCCGGATAGTTGAAGATCTTCGAGCCGAAGCCGCCACCGACATCGGGGGCCACCACACGCACCTTGTGCTCGGGCAGGCCGAACACGAAGGCGCAGAGGATCAGCCGCAGCACATGCGGGTTCTGGCTGGTGACATAGACCGTGGTGGTATCGGTGCCGCGATCATATTCGGCAACCGCCGAGCGCGGCTCCATCGGGTTCGGCGAGAGGCGGTTATTCACCAGCTCGACCTTGGTGATATGGGCCGCCTTGGCGAAGGCCGCAGCGGTGGCAGCCTTGTCGCCGAAATCCCAGTCGTAGCAGAGATTGCCGGGCGCATCGGCATGCACCTGCGGTGCGCCGGGCTTCAGCGCGGCGCGCAGGTCGATGGCGGGGGCGAGGACATCATACTCGACCTCGATGGCTTCCGCCGCATCGCGCGCCTGGGCGCGCGTCTCGGCGATCACCACCGCTACCTGATCACCGACATGGCGCACATATTCCACCGCGATGGAATCATGGCGCGGCGCCTTGTGCGGCTGGCCATCCTTGCCCTTCACGGTCCAGCCGCAGATCAGGCCGCCAACCTTGTCGGCAGCCATGTCCTGGCCAGTATAGATCGCCACCACGCCGGGCATGGCGCTGGCGGTTTTGGTGTTGATGGATTTGATCTTGGCGAAAGCATGCGGCGAGCGCAGGAAATGCGCGTGGGCCTGACCGGGGCGGTTGATGTCGTCGGTGTAGTTACCCTGGCCGGTGATGAAGCGGTAATCCTCCTTGCGGCGGACGGAGGTGCCGATAACAGCCTGGTTGGTCATGACTTCACCCCTTCATTGCAGCAGCGCCGGCCTGAACGGCCTTGACGATGTTGTGATAGCCGGTGCAACGGCAGATGTTGCCTTCCAGCTCATGGCGAATCTGTTCTTCGGTGGGGGAGGGATTGCGCTGCACCAGATCGACGGCAGACATGATCATGCCGGGGGTGCAGAAGCCGCATTGCAGTGCGTGATTGTCGCGGAAGGCTTCCTGCATCGGATGCAGCGTCTCGCCATTGGCAAGGCCTTCGATGGTGGTGACCTTGGCGCCATTGGCCTGCGCCGCCAGGATGGTGCAGGACTTCACGCTGCGGCCATCCACATGCACCACGCAAGCGCCGCACTGGCTGGTGTCGCAGCCGACATGGGTACCGGTGAGTTCCAGGGTTTCGCGCAGGAACTGAACCAGGAGCGTGCGCGGCTCCACCTCGCGCGTCACGGCTTTGCCGTTGACGGTCATGGACACATTGGTCATTCGATTTCCTCCCGGTGGGGCCTAAAAGGGTACTGGACTCTTAGATGCTGCTGTCGTGTCGCAAGTGTGGGCGCAACGCCGCGCGGGCGTCAAGTTGCAATGCCGTTAATGCTGCAATCGTCATGCGGCGATGCTGCACAGAAAAATGTGATGTTGCAGCGCGTCAGAATTTCAGCACCAGCGCGGTGATGAAGCCGACGAGCACGATCAGGCCGCCGATCCACGCCCAGGCCGGCAGACCGCTGCCTTCCGGCTCCGGCTGCTGGTCGGCGATTTCCGGCGCGACCAGCGGCTTGGTGGCTGCTGCGGCCTCGGCAGCCGGCGCTGCCGCTGCGGCAGGCCCAGGCATGCTTGCGGCGGCGGGATTGCCGGCGGCGACCAGGGTGTTGAAGCTGGAGAAGAAGTCATCCGCCATCTTGGCGGCGGTGGCATCGATCAGGCGGGCACCGATCTGCGCCAGCTTGCCGCCGACCTGGGCATTCACTGCATAGGCGAGGCGGGTGCCGCCATCGGCATCGGAAAGCGATACTTTGGCGCTGCCCTTGCCGAAACCGGCGGCAACGCCGCCCTGGGCTTCGCCGGAAATCGTGTAGCCGTTCGGCGGATCAATATCGGAGAGCGCAACCTTGCCCTTGAACTTCGCTTTCACCGGGCCGAGCTTCACCGTGACGGCAGCCTCGAAGCTGGTATCGGAGGTTTTTTCCAGGGTGTCGCAGCCGGGAATGCACTGTTTCAGGATGGCGGGATCGTTGAGCGCCTCCCAGACCGCCGCGCGCGGTGCCGGGATGAGCTGTTCGCCGGTCATTTCCATGGCGTTTCCTCCGAAAACTGCGACAGTTCTGATTCACCTGCCGTTAAGATTAGCTCTATACTATGCGCACAACTAGGTTCAGGACAATTTTAGCCACTCTGGCGTCCCACCTGCTTTAGGAGCGGGCGTCAGGCCACTACCTGAACCTGCAGAGGAGGGCCGCCATGGTTCCGGCGACACGATCCGGCATTGATGTCAGCTTCTGGCTGCTTGAGCGGGCAGCCTCGGAGCGCATTGCCATGTCGCTGCCCAAGCTGCGCTGGCTGCTCTATCTGGCGCAGGCGCATTACGCCATTGCCCGCGAGGGTGCCAAGCTGATGCCTGCGACTTTCGTCGTAGCCGAGGATGGTCCGCTGGAACCGACGCTGGACCTGGTCTTCGTTGCCGGTTTGGAAAATCCGTGGTCGCCAAGTTTCAGCGAGGGCGCCGAGGCTTTCCTCGAAGGCTTCTGGAAGCGCTTCGGCGCATTGCCGGGTGTGGCGCTGCATAAGCTGGTGCTGGGCGATCCGTCCTGGAAGCGGGCGCATGAGAATGGTCCCGGCACTGAAATCTACGTCGAGCAGCATCGCGGCAGCGGACGCGGCACCTCTGCTGGTGCCGGCGCGGTGAAGCAGATCACCGGTCGCACCGCGGCGCAGCGCTCTGCCGACCTGCCGCCCTTCGAGGACGAGGTTAAAGCCAAGATTGAGCAGTATTCCCGCGCTCCTGCGGCGGGCAAGCTGGTGCGTGGCGGCAATGGCCCGGCGGCAACGCCCGGTGCTGCGCCCGCCACTACCGGCAAGGCCGGGGCTCCGCGCACCGCCTCGGTGGGCGAGAGCGTGGCGCATCTGCGCGCCGCCCCGCCCGACAGTCAGGAAATCCGCTTCACCGCCGATGGCCGCTCGGTCACCCGCTGGCGCCCGAAGCGCCGCGTCGATGGCCCGACGATGTGAACGGCGTTAACCGTTCCCGGCTTCCGCATATCCCTGCATTACCCCCGGCATCTCCCTGGATATCTATCTGGGCGTCGCTCCGTCTGCGTATATTTGCGGCACGGAAATTGGCTTTGCCCGCTTCGCCTTAAGCGCGATTCTGGATTTGCAGCGGCTAGAAATGGTGTTAGGCTTTTCGGGTTACTGTGGCTTTTAAAGGAATAAGACAGTGGAGCATGGGGGCTTTGGCGTGGACGGCGGTGAACTGATTGAGATTTCCGGCAAGGTAAAGTGGTTCAATGCCGTTAAGGGCTTCGGTTTCGTGAGCCCGATAGATGATTCCGGCGACATCTTTCTGCATCTCTCCTGCCTGCGGCAGGCAGGATACGAGACGCTCGATGAGGGTGTGACGCTGGTGCTCGAAGTCGTACGCCGCCCCAAGGGCATGCAGGCCGTACGCATCCTTTCCGTCGATACCAGCACGGCGGCGCCCTCGGGTGCCGGTGGCGGTGGCGGCGGTGATCGCGGCCCGCGCCGTGGACCGCGCGAAGACCGCGGTTTTGGTGGCGGTTTTGATCGTGGCGATCGTGGTGGCTTTGGCGGCGGTTTCGACCGTGGCGACCGTGGCGGTTTCGGCGGCCGTGGTGATCGCGGCGACCGTGGCGGCTTCGGCGGTGGCGGTGGTTTCGGCGGCGGTGATCGCGGCGCGCCGCGCTTTCCCAGCGTGGTTGCCACCGGTGAATTCTTCGAGGCCAAGGTGAAGTGGTTCAATGCCGTGAAGGGTTATGGCTTCGTGTCTCGCGGGGATGGCGGCCAGGACATCTTCGTGCACATGGAAGTGCTGCGCCGCGAGGGCATCAACGAATTGCAGCCCGGCCAGTCGGTGCGGGTGCGCGTCGGCCAGGGCCCGAAGGGGCCGCAGGTGGCCGAGATCCGCATGAGCTGAGCGCCTGTAAGGGCGGTATGCTCTGAACACGCTAATGTGAAAAGCGCCGGGTTCCGCCCGGCGCTTTTTCTTTGTGCAGGGGATGCCCGCAACCTGATCCGGGTAAGCGGTTTGGCGTCAGCCGCGCCGCTTCGGTGGCGGCAACTGCACGCGGTCCAGGTCGGGATTGTTGGGATAGCCGTTTAATACCAGGATCACATCCACCGTCTCGCCATCATCGGCAAGTGGAAAGTAGACGCGTTCGGAATCCATGAACTCGCGGTCGCGGAACGGCATCGGGAAGCGGTCGTAAAAGGCCTTGGCGGTATCGACCACGAAATTCATGTTGCTCAGCACGCGTTCGAGATAAGCCGGCGCCGAGGCATCCTGCACGGTGACGCCGGTGAAGTTATGTCCGATGGCCTCGACATGGCGGCTGCCCATCAGGCGGTAGCGGAATTCGCGCTCGCTGCCAGATCCGCTGCCTGAGCGGTGTACATCGACCAGCACGATGAACGGCAGCAGCGCGCGCAGGTCCAGCGGATCAAGCTGGCGCCGCGAGGGAAGTTTCCCCGCCGGCGCCAAACTCTCCAAGTAATCGCGCATCCAGGCAAACCGCGGATGCAGCGATTCAAACGGGACGAGTTGCTCTTTCTCCTTGGGTACCAAGTGGTATTCCCCCAGGTGTTGCTCCGTGCAGAGATTAGGACTCAACCTCCCGCTGCGTCACCTGGAATCTCGCTTTCTATTGCATTGGAAAGCGATTTATCGTCTTTTACGATTATTTCCCCATGCTTTTGGTTGAGTAAGTGCCATTGCCCTATCTGAAAAATACTTTAAACGCAGCAATCAGGGCAGTTCCACCGCGTAGGATGCAACCGGCAAAGCCTGCTTGATCATGCCCTGTTTCACCAGGTAGTCGGCGAAGCGGGCGTAGCGGCGCGTATCCAGTGCGCGCGGGCTTTGGGCGAAACGCGGGATCGTGTCGCGCCAGGCACGGCGGTTGAGTTCGTCATTCAGGGTTTTGTTGTTCTTGATGAAATGCTGCCAGCTCTTTTCCGGGTTGTTGTGGATATAGGCGGTGGCTTCCTCCAGCGCGTCGAGCAGGCGCGACAGGCGCGCGTCCTTCAACTTGTCGGCATGGGCCACCAGGATCAGTTCGTCATAGAGCGGCACGCCGTGATCTTCGGGATAGAAGGCGCGGCCGGGCTTGCCGGCAATGTCCATCTGGTTGAGTTCGAAATTGCGGAAGGCGCCGATCACGCCATCGACCTGGCCGGCGAAGATCGCCGGCGAGAGCGAGAAATTCACATTCACCAGCGTCACGTCGCTGAGCTTGACGCCATAGCCCTCCAGCATGGTCTTGAGCAGCGCATCCTCGAAGCCGCCGACGGAATAGCCGATCTTCTTGCCCTTGAGATCGGCGAGCGATTTCACCGGGCCGCTGCCGAGTACAACAAGGCTGTTCAGCGGTGTTGCCACCACGGTTCCGATGCGGCGCAGCGGCAGGCCCTGGCCGACCTGCACATGCAGTTGCGGCTGATACGAGATCGCGGCATCAGCCTTGCCGGCAGCAACCAGCTTGGGCGGATCGTTGGGATCGGCCGGCGCAATCAGATCGACCTGCAATTCATGGCGGTCGAAGAAGCCGGCTTCCTTGGCGACCACGAAGGGCGCGTGGTCGGGATTGACGAACCAGTCCAGCAGCAGGGTGAATTTGTCATGGGCGTGTGCCGGCGCCGTGGCGAGAAGGCCGAGGCCGAACAGAGTGGTAATCAGAGTTTTGCGCATGATCAGGATTCCTCGGTGCTGCGAAGGGAAAGATGGCTGTCGGCCTGCCAGGGCAGCAGGCGGCGGCTGAGATAATCGACGATGGCGTAGAGCAATACGGCGCAGAGCGCGAGCGCGAACAAGGCGGCGAACATCACGTCGATCTGCACCCGCGCATTGGCCTGCAGCATGACATAGCCCAAGCCAGCGGAGGCGCCGACCCATTCGCCGATCACGGCGCCGATCGGTGCCACGGCGGCCGCAACCTTGAGGCCGCTGAACAGGCTGGGCAACGCCGCCATCAGGCGGATCTCGCTCAACACGCGCAGGCGGTGCTGGCGCGCATCGGCGGTCATCACCCGGGCCAGGTCGAGCAGGCCGGGATCGGTGCGGCGCAAGCCATCGTAGAGCGTCACGGCGACGGGGAAGAAGATGATCAGCAGGGCCATGGCGACCTTCGAAGCCAGGCCATAGCCGAACCACAGCACCAGCAAAGGCGCCAGCGCGAAGACCGGCACGGCCTGACTGGCTACCAGCAGCGGCAGCAGCCAGCGCCGCGCGCGGGTTGAAAGCAGCAAGGCCAATGCCGCCGAGGCACCAAGCAGCGCGCCGAGCAGCAGCCCGATCAGCATTTCCGCCACCGTGACGGCGGCATTGCGCGCCAGCATCTCGATATGCAGCACGAAGGCCTGCGCCACGGCGCTGGGCGGCGGCAGCAGGTAGCTCGGAATGGCGAAACCGCGCACGACGGCTTCCCATACAGCCAGCAGCCCGGCGAGCGTAAGCAGCGGCCTCATGCGGCCTCCGCCAGCAAAGTGGCCTGGATGGCGCGGAGCGCTGCTACATGCTCGGGCGCCAGCACGTCGCGCGGGCGGGCGCCGCTCGGCTCGGCGGCCAGCGTCAAGGTCGCCGGCGTGCCGGCCATGATGTAGACATGGTCGGCAAGGCTAAGCGCTTCGGCCGGATCATGGGTGACGAAGATGACGCAGCGCTCGGCCAGCAATTCGGCGCTGAGCTGATGCAGCTTGCGCTTGTTGACGAGGTCGAGCGCGGCGAAGGGTTCGTCCATCAGCACCAGCGGGCGGTCTTCCATCAGCGTGCGGGCCAAAGCCGCGCGCTGGCGCATGCCGCCGGAAAGCGTGGCGGGCAGGGAGTTTTCCCGGCCACTCAAGCCGACCTGACCGAGCAGCGCACAGGCGCGTTCAGTATCGGGTGTCTCGCCGCGCAGGCGGGCGCCGAGGCAGAGATTGTCCACCAGTGGCAGCCAGGGCAGCAGCAGGTCGGTCTGCGCCATCCAGGCGATGCAGCCGCGCAGGTCCGGCGTTACGCGCGCCTGAGGCAACAGGCCGGCCAGGGCGCGCAGCATGGTGCTCTTGCCAATGCCGCTCTGGCCCAGCACGGCGATCCAGCGCCCCGGTGCCAGATCAAGCGCAAAAGGCGCCAGCACCGCCTGGGAGCCAAAGGCCAGGGCGGAATCGGAATGGACGGAAGTGGGTAAGGTATCGTGCCGCACGCCGCTGAATCCCTTGCGCCGGCATTACCCGGATCAGGTTCGAGGGGTCGTCCGCTTGCGCGAACCTCTCAGCCGACCATCGGCTCCCCCTCAGGGCTTGGGCCTAAGTATAGCCGACGCGCCCCTCTAGGCAACCGATGCCGGCTCGCTACATTAAGGGGGTGAGCCAGCCCCTGTTCATCGGCAACGAGATCTACCGCCATTCCAGCCTGGGTGGAAAACACCCGCTGTCGATCCCGCGCGTCTCGACGGTGATGGATCTGTGCCGCACGCTCGGCTGGGTGGAGGCGGCGAATTATGCCGAAAGCCGCCCGGCGACGCCGGAGGAACTGACGCGCTACCACGCGCCGGATTACGTCGCCGCCGTGCAGCGCGCCGAGCGGGTGCTGGCGATCCCGGAGGATGAGTCGGTCCGTTATAATCTCGGGCGCGGCGGCAATCCGATCTACGGCACCATGTTCCGCCGTCCGGCCACCGGCGTCGGCGCCAGCCTGATGGCGGCACGGCGCCTGTTGCAGCAACCCGGCATCATCTACAGCCCTGGCGGCGGCACCCATCATGGCCGCCGCGCGCAGGCTTCCGGCTTCTGCTATTTCAACGATGCCGTGGTGGCGATCCTGGCCTTGCTCGATGGTGGCCTTGAACGGGTGGCCTATGTCGATCTCGACGTGCATCACGGCGATGGCGTGGAAGAAGCCTTCCGCGACGATCCGCGCGTGCTGTTCATCTCGGTGCACGAGGCCGGGCGCTGGCCGCGTTCCGGCGCCGCCGAGGACCATGGCCTTGGCAACCTGTTCAATTTCCCGGTGCCGCCAGGCATGAACGACACCGAGATGGCGCATCTGGTGGCCGAGGCGATTGTGCCGCTGGTCGCCGGGTTCCGGCCCGATGCCCTGCTGATCCAGTGCGGCGCCGATGCCCTGGCCGAGGATCCCCTGGGCAAGCAGCAGCTTTCCAACCGGGCTTTGTGGCAGGCAGTGGCGGCGCTCAAGGGCCTGGCGCCCCGGCTGTTGGTCACGGGGGGCGGCGGCTATAATCCCTGGTCGGTGGCGCGTTGCTGGAGCGGCATCTGGGCCGGCTTGAGCGGCCAGGAAATACCTGACCGGCTGCCGGCGGCGGCGGAAAGCCTGCTGCGCAGTTTGAGTTGGAACCATTCGACCGGACGTAATCCGCCGGATAGCTGGTTCACCACGCTGGCGGATGCACCACGCCCGGGCGGGCTACGGGACGAGGTGAGGGCGCTCGCCGCCCAGGCTAAAAGTGTCGGGGCTAAAAGCATCGGTATATGAGGGGATTATGCTGCGTCGTTGTTTTCTTGCTTTAACTCTTGTGTTGGCCCTGCTGAGTGGCCAGGCAGGCCAGGGTGACGCCTGGGCGCAGCCGCAAACCGGCCTGCCGGTCTCTGATTTGGTGATCAACACGGCGGCCGGGCCGAAGAAATTCCGTGTTGAGCTGGCGAACACCGATGCCAGCCGCAGCCGGGGCATGATGTTCCGCACCCAGATGGCGCCCGATGCTGGCATGCTGTTCGACTTCTTCACCGAGCAGCCGGCCTCCTTCTGGATGCGCAACACCCTGATTCCGCTCGACATGATCTTCATCAAGGCCGATGGCACGATCCTCAATATCCACCAGCGCGCCATCCCCCATGACGAGACCAGCATCAACTCCGCCGGCCCGGTGCGGGCGGTGCTGGAAGTGAATGGCGGCACCGCCTCGCGCCTCGGCATCAAGCCGGGCGACAAGGTCGACCATGCCATTTTCGGCCGGAAGCCCTGAGCTTAAAGCCCTGGCCGGAAAGGCTAGTCCGAGGCCCGGGCGGCATGCTAATAACCGGCGCGATTGCGGGGTGTAGCTCAGCCTGGTAGAGCGCCTGCTTTGGGAGCAGGAAGCCGGAGGTTCAAATCCTCTCGCCCCGACCAGCCATACCGGGCATATTTGCCTGAATCGACAAGAGGTTCGCCATGCTTGCGCGCATCTATCAGCCGGCCAAGACGGCCATGCAGTCCGGTCGTGCCAAGACCAAGCAGTGGGTGCTGGAATATGATGCTGCCGGCAACCGCTTCGTCGAGCCGCTGATGGGCTGGACCGGCTCCACCACCACGCTCGGCCAGTTGGTGCTGAAATTCGACAGCAAGGAATTGGCGATTGCCTATGCCGAGAAGCGCGGCATCGCCTTTGAAGTGGAAGAGCCGCACGAAAGAATCCTGGCGCGCCGCGCCTATGCCGATAACTACGCCTACAACCGCGTGCGCTGATTTTTAAGGGCGCGCGGGCTAGACTGATTCCGGGTGCCCTTAGCTCAGTTGGATAGAGCAGCCGCCTTCTAAGCGGCAGGTCGGTGGTTCGAATCCACCAGGGCACGCCAACCTCGAGCTTCCCCCTGCCGCCATGAACGCCATTCCCCCGAGCCTGACCCTGGTGCGCGAGGTGAAAGCCCCGCCGCCGCTGGTCTATGCCGCCTGGACACGGCCGGAAATGCTGGTGCAATGGTGGGGGCCGCATCACACAAGCTGCGTCGAGGCCGAGGCCGACCTGCGCGTTGGCGGACGCTTCCGCACCGTGATCGAGGAACCGGGCGTCGGGCGGCACGAGGTTTCAGGCCGCTACAGCGAGATCGTACCGGAAAAGAAGCTGGTGTTTTCCTGGGCCTGGGCCAGCACACCGGACCGCATCTCGCGGGTTTCGGTCAGTTTCCGCGCCACTGAGGTCGGCACGGAAATCACACTCAAGCATGACCAGTTCGCTGATGCCGAGGCGGCCACACGCCACACCCGCGGCTGGACGGAATCGCTCGAGCGCCTGGTGGCGATCTACGCCTGAAGCGCCCGAGCGGGACCGTTAGCTCAGCCTTCCGTTTTCTCCAGGCCGGCCAGCAGGTGGTAGAGGATGATGCAGCCGAAGGTGGCTGTACCAATGCCGCCGAGCGAGAAGCCGCCGATTTTCAGCGCCAGGTCGCCGGCACCCGCCACCAGCGCGACGCCGACGGTGATCAGGTTGCGGCTGGACGAGAAGTCCACCTTGTTCTCCACCCAGATGCGCCCAGCCGTGGCGGCTATCAGGCCGAACACCACCAAAGCCAGGCCACCCAGCACCGGGCCGGGAATGGTGCCGATCACGGCGCCGAATTTGGGCGAGAAGCCGAGCAGCAGCGCGAAGCCCGCCGCTACCACGAACAAGGCGGTAGAGAAATTCTTGGTCACCGCCATCACGCCCATGTTTTCCGCATAGGTGGTCATGCCGGTGCCGCCGCCCGCGCCGGAAAGCATCGTGGCGATGCCGTCGCCGAGGAAGGCGCGACCGAGCAGGGGATCGAGGTTGCGGCCGGTCATCACGCCGATGGCCTTCACATGGCCGAGATTTTCCGCCACCAGGATCACCGCCACCGGTGCGATCAGGGCGATGGCGCTGCCCTGGAACACGGGTGCTGTGAAATTCGGCAGGCCGAGCCAGGCGGCGTTGGCGATGGCCGAGAAATCCACCGGCTTGGCCATGCCGAGGCCATTGGCGCAGAGCACATAGAACAGGTAGGCGATCAGGCCGCCGAGCAGGATCGGCAGGCGGCGCAGGCTGGCCGGTGCTGCCACGGCGACAAGGCCGACCGCGACCACGGTGAGCAGGCCGATCCACATGTCGAATTGCGAGGCCGAGACGCCTTTCACGGCAATCGGCGCCAGGTTGAGGCCGATGATGGCGACGATGGCGCCAGTGACCACCGGCGGCATCAGCTTCTCGATCCAGGCATGGCCCACCGCCATGACGATGGCGCCGATGATGGCATAGAGCGCGCCGCAGGCGATGATGCCGCCAAGCGCCACGGCGATATTGGCGTTGGGGCCGCTGCCCGCATAGCCGGTGGCGGCGATCACCACGGCGATGAAGGAGAAACTGGAGCCGAGATAGCTCGGCAGCTTGCCGCCGGTAACGACGAAGAAGATCAGCGTCGAGACGCCGGAAAACAGGATCGAGACATTGGGATCGAAGCCCATGATGATCGGTGCCAGCGCCGTGGCGCCGAACATCGCCACCACATGCTGCAGGCCGGCCACCACTGTCTGCCCCCAGGGCAGGCGCTCATCCGGCGCAATAACGCCGCCATTCTTTTCCGTCCAGTTGGTCATGACCATGGCATCCCCCATCGGTGCGAAGCCGCCGGCCGCCCCGACTCGGAACGGCGATTCGCGGCAATTGCACCGATTAGCCCATGCCCCGGGCCGCCATGCAACCGGGCTGTAACATCCGGCTGCGCGTCAGGGGATATATTGGCGGGGATCAGCAGCGGTGGTATTTGCCGTTTCTTAAGCTTGTTGCGAAAGGATTGGGACATTCGGCGTCCGGGCGGTTTTCCGGCCCCAGATCGGGGTGTCTTGGTTAACAGCGAAGATTGCGCGGGCGCGGAAATGCACTAAAATCGCGTAAAGGATGCAGCGTTGCGGAGGTCCCGGAGAAGCCGGGGCTGGGCGCTGGCGGCCCTGGGGGTAGAAGAACTCGAAATGAATCCGATGGAAGTGGAAAGGATGCTGGCCCGCCACCGAGAGTGGCTTGGCAAGCGTCCGCGCGGCGTTCGGCTCAATCTCTCGCTCGCCGACCTGCAAGGCTATGACTTTTCCGGTGCCGACCTGCGCGCCGCCAAGCTCTCCGGCTCCAATCTCTCGCGTGCCATCCTCAGCGACGTGAACCTGTCCGAAGCCGATCTGTTTGCCGCCAATCTCGAGCGCGCCGATCTTTCGCGCGCCGATCTCTCGAAAGCCGATTTGCGCGGCGCCTCGATGCGTGGCGCGCAGCTTGCCGGCGCGCGGCTGCTTGGCGTCGATTTCCGCGGTGGTGCCCTGATGCAGGCCTCTGAGTCCGGTGTCGGCTTCGGTGCGCCCACGGCGGAAGGCAAGAAGCCGAAGGCCAACACCCAGGGCGCCGATCTGTCGGAAGCCAACCTGCGTGGTTCGAATTTGACGGGCTCGAATATGGTCGGCGTCAATCTTTCCGGCGCCAACCTGACCAAGGCCAATCTCTCTAAGGTGAATCTGCGCAAGGCCAATCTGGCCGGCGCGAACCTGAACGGCGCTTCCCTGCGCGGTGCCGATTTGTCGCTGGCGCTGATCGAGGGCGCGAATTTCGAAGGCGCCGACCTCAAGGGCGCGGTGCTTGAAGACGTCGACATGGATACGGCGAATTTCAAGGATGCCGAGATGTTCGTCGATGTGGCGAGCTTCGGCAATTCCGTCGCCACCATGCTGCAGGACCATGAACGCTGGATCAAAAGCGATGGTGCCGAAGGCACGCGCGCCGATCTTGCCGGCCTGGCGATGGAGCGCATCGACCTGTCCGGCAAGGATCTCTCCGGCGCCAACATGAAGGGTGCGAAGCTGGCCGGTGCCAAGCTGCAGAATGCCACGCTGGTGATGACCGATCTTTCGGAAGCCGATCTTACCGGCGCCAACCTGATCGGCGCGCTGATGAACGGCGTCAATCTCTCGCGCGCCATCCTGCACAAGACCGTGCTGCATCGTGCCACGCTCGGCCAGGTGCCGCTGCGTGGTCCCGATGGCAAGCCGATCGGTCGCTTCTGGTCGGCCAGCCTTGCTGCCGTCGATGCCACGGAAGCGGATTTCTCCGAAGCGGTGTTGAAGGGGGCCAACCTGATCGACGCGCGATTGGTGCGGGCGCGTCTGCGCAATGCCAATCTCACCGATGCCAAGATGGTGAATGCCGATCTCACCGACGCCGACACCACCGGCGCGCTGCTGCCGCCGATGGATTGAGTTCATCCGGCGTGAGATCCCCGGCTCAAGGCTGGGGATGACGCATTCAATCAGTATCTCATCTCGTCACCCGCGGGCTTGACCCGCGGGTCTCAGGCATTATGGGCGAGCGCCGCTCACTCCATCCGCACCATGACATGCTTGGCATAGGCCGGGCGCTGGCTCAGCCGTTCGTGCCAGGCTTCCAGATGCGGCAGCGAAGGCCGTGTGATCGGGAAGTTCAACCAGCGTTGCACGAAGCAGCCGACCGGGATGTCGCCCATGCTGAAGGCATCGCCGGCAACATAAGCGCGGTCGGCGAGGTGGGCATCCAGCCGTGCCCAGTATTGTGCTGCCTGCGCTTCGGCCTGCTGCATCGCTTCCGGCACCGCATGGGCGGGATCGCGAATGAAACCCCAGAACAGCACCCGCAGCGGCTCGCCGATGATGGTGAGGGCCCAGTCCATCCAGCGGTCGGCCTCGCTGCGCTGGCCGGGCAGGGCGGGCCATAACGTGCCGGCGCCGTAGCGGGCGGCGAGGTAGCGCGTGATGCTGTTGCTTTCCCAGATCGTCACCGGCGCACCACCGGGCGTTTCCGGATCATCCTGGATCGAAGGCACCAGGCGGTTGGGGTTGAGCGCGCCATAAGCGGCGCCATCGGTGCCGCCGAACTTGCCGCCGACCACGATATGCTCGTAGGCCAGGCCCAGTTCATCGGCGGCCCACAGCACTTTCTGCACATTCACCGAACTCGGGCGGCCCCAGATCCTGAGCATGTGCGATCAACTCTGCATGTCGCGCACGCGCTCCATGCGCATGCGGCCGGCATGGTCGATCTGGTCCTTGAAGGCCGGCGGTGCCATGGAGAGCAGCTTGTGATTCAGGTTGCGGGTGAGCTGCCATTCCTTCTTCGGATCGTTCTTGGCCAGCAGCGCCTTGGACGTCAGGTTGGAATGGATGCGGTCCCACAAGGTCTCGACGCAGAGCGGCAGGCGGTTCTGCGCCAGCATGGCATTCACCGCCGCCAGCAACGGATCGGCCTGCGGCGTGGCCGGGATTTCCAGCTTGCCGGCAGAAAGCTCGGCCAGGGCTGTGAGCGCATCGGAGAGATTGGCGCGGTGGCCCAGCAGGTCCTGCACCAGGGTGGAAGAGTCGAGGCAGGAAGCGGCGATCTCGTCCAGCAGCACATCGTTTTCGGCATGCGTGCGCTGCGCCATCAGCTTCAGCACCCAGTCCAGCTTGGCGGCATAGCTCGGCAACTGGATCAGCACCTTCGAGACCTGGAAGAAGATGTAGAAGCGGGCATCGCCGGGCTGCTGGTAGCGGCCATTCATGCGTTCGATCAGGGTGTCGAAGTTGCCGGTCTCCAGGCTCGGCATATTCTTCTCGGCCAGCGCATTGCGGGTATGGCTGATCAGCTTGTCGAACAGGGCTTCCAGCTTCTTGCTGCGCTCGGCCTGGCTGGGCAGGCCCGGCTGGGTCTGGGAACCGGCCAGGATATAGATGCCGGCACGCAGGAAGTTGCTCTGGTCGGCCAGCTTGCGCTGCTGCTGCGGCGAATGCAGCAGCTCCACGGCGGTGCAGTTCTGCTTGTCCAGGAACTCGCGAAACACCGCGCCGAAGCCGCGGCAGGCCTCGCGCGTGGTGAAGGCATAGACCGTGTCGCAGATCGGAAAAACGCCCTTGTAGGGCCGCGTCTGCATCACCTTCGGCCGCACGGTGGCGGTCTTGCTGTAGATCTCGGTCTGGGTATTGGATTTGTCGGAGGTGCGGATCACCTTCACCGCCGAGAAGTCGCCGACATTGAGCAGGGCGTTGGCCTGGGCGATGGCATTCTTTTCCAGGATCTCGGCCGCGGCCTTGCCGGTGCCGGGTTCGCCTTCCAGGCGTTTGTCGAGGCGCCAGCGGCCATCGATCATGACGTAGATTTCGTAGTCGTAGACCCGCGCGCCAAAGCCGAACATCTCTACCCCCGTCACAAAGCCCCGTTACAAAGCGTTGAAATCTGTATCGCGCCCTCTGCGCGCTTTGGCAAGGGTCTCTATAAATTACGGCAGGAAAACGAGGAAACGGCCCGGTCCTGGTGGCTCAGGATTTGGGCTCTTTGAGCGCCGCCGCACCGCCGGGTTCGGCATCGTTGAGCTTGCGCTGGGCGACCTGGAGCTGCTTGGAGAAGCGTTCGAAAGCCTGCGCCACGGAGAGGGCGAATTGGCGCTGCTGTGGCTCAGGCATGTCCAGTGCAGCCTGGGCGAAACGGCGGGCATGCTCGCGGGCGATCTGCGCCACATCGCCATAGGCATCCGCGCGCACCTGCTCGAAGGTGGCGAGGATGGAATTCTTGGTGATGCTTTCCTCGACGGTCTTGAACGAGGCTTCCTTGACCATGCCGTCTTTCAGCAGATCGAAAACCAGGAAGGTCTCCTCGGAAATCTTGCTCAGGATGCGGTCAACACGCTCCAGGTCCCGGGGCGAGGGACCCGGGTCGGGAGCCGGCTGCTTGCCGGTCAGGCGCTTGGCAACATTTCGCCACATGCCGCGATCCTGGCCTTGGTCTGGTTTACATGGGTTTAATTTTACAGCGGCTTCATCCGGAAGAGCGCCATGATCTTCTGCTTCAATTGTGCCGGTGAAAACGGCTTGATGATATAGGCATCCACCTTGTTGGCCTGGGCGATGCGGACGAATTCCTCGTTGGCATTGCCGGTCAACATCAGGAACGGCATGTTCTCCCAGGTCTTGCGCACGTGCTTCAGCAGGTCCAGCCCGGTGACATTGGGCATGTTCCAGTCGGAGATGATCAGGTCGTACCTTGTGTCTTCGTGATTGAGCTGGTCGATGGCCGCCTGGCCATCCTTCACCACCACCAGCTTGGTAATACCAAGCTGCTTGAGCACGCTGGCGGCCAGACGCTGGGCGAAGGCATCATCCTCCACCAGCAGCACCTGCAGCCGTTCGAAACCCGCTACCTTGGTATCCTCAAGCATTCAGCATCCATTCCCGCGCCATCACGCCAGTTCCTGGCGCCTGTTGGCCAGCCATTCCATGCCGTCTTTTAGGTCATTTTGCAATACAACTAGAGCTTTTGCCGCTTCCGCATCCTCGCCGCCACGGCCCAGTTCCTCCAGCAGCCCGGCGCTGCGATAGAGCCGGGCCAGCCCCAAGCTGCCGGCGGAGCTTTTCAGGCTATGGGCGCCAAGTCCGATGGCGTTCCAGTCGCCGGCGGGGGCCTGGGCGGCGAAATCCCGTTCAAGCTGCTCAGCCGCTTCGAAGAAGGCATCTATCAGTTCCACCACGATTTCTGGTCCGAGATCGGTCTTGAGCTGCTCCAGCACGGCATCGTCGAAGGGGGCGGCATCGGCATCAAGACGTTCGACCAGCGAAAGCGGCTCGGCTGGCGGCAGGGGGGGCGCGTCGCCGCCCAGCCCCAGCACCCGGCGCATGGCGTCATCCAGCGCAGCCGGATTGATTGGCTTGGCGACATAATCGTTCATGCCGGCATCGAGGCAGGAGCGGATGCCGTCAGGCGACAGGGAGGCCGTGGCCGCGATGATCGGTACCTCGGCGCGAGGACCGCCGGCGGCGCGGATCGCGCGGGTGGCGGCACGGCCATCTTGCTCGGGCATATGCACGTCCATCAGGATCAGCCGGTAATCCGCCGCCAGCGCCATCGTCACGGCTTCGCGGCCGTTCACGGCAAAATCCACTTGATGCCCGCCCTCGGCCAGCATGCCGCCGATCACCTTGCGATTCACGGGATTGTCCTCAGCCACCAGAATCCGCAAGGCCGGCATCGCCGGACGGCTGGCGGCGAGTTCCTCGCTGGTCTTGGGTGCAACACCGGCATCCAGATCGATTTCGAACCAAAAGGTGCTGCCCTTGCCAAGCTGGCTCTCGACGCCAATCTGGCCGCCCATGGCCTCCACCAGCTTGCGGCTGATGGCGAGGCCCAGGCCAGTGCCGCCAAAGCGGCGGGTAATGGATGAGTCGGCCTGGGCGAAGCTGCCAAACAGCTTGCCAATATTTTCCGGCGCGATGCCGATGCCGGTGTCACGCACTCCGAAACGCAGGCGGTCGCCGCCGTTTGCCGCATCGCCGAGCCGCGTGGCGGTGACCCAGACGCGACCTTGCTCGGTGAACTTGATGGCATTGCCGATCAGATTCAGCAGCACCTGGCGCAGCCGCCCCGGATCGCCCTTGTGATAGCGCGCCACATCCATCGGGAAATCGAAACCGATCTCCAGGTCCTTTTCCTCGGCCCGGCTGCGCATCAGCTTCACCGCGCCGCGCAGCACGGCTGCCAGGTCGAAGTCGATATGCTCAAGATCGACGCGGCCCGCCTCCAGCTTGGAGAAATCCAGGATGTCGTTGAGAATCGCCAGCAAGGCCTCGCCCGATTGCAGCACCGTGCTGGCGAGATCGGTCTGCTCGCGGTCGAGATCGGTGCGCAGCAGCAGCCGGGTCAGGCCCAGCACGCCGTTCATCGGCGTGCGGATTTCGTGGCTCATCATGGCGAGGAATTCAGATTTGGCGCGGGTGGCGGCCTCTGCCTTCTCGCGAGCTTCCTCCACTTCGATCATCGCCGTGCGGAACACGCCGAGCGAGCGCGCCATGCGGCCGACCTCGTCGCGCCGCTGCAGATGCGGCGGCTGGATGTCGCGCTCGCCGCCAGCGAGGCGGAACATCATCTGGGTCATGGTATTCAGCGGCACCACGATGTCGCGGATCAGCAGAAAGGCGACGCCGAAGATCACCAGCACCAGGCCGGCGATCACCAGCAGCGTGCGCTGTTTGGCGCGCTCGACGGCGGCTTCCGCATCCATGCGGAACACGAAGCCATCGGCGGCAGCGATCTGGGTGAGGATTTCCAGCTTTTCCAGAATGGCGTTGGCGCTGGCCTCGCGGCGCAGCACGGCCGCTTCCAGTTCACCATGGTTGGCACGCATCTGCAGTGCGACCTTGGCCGCCGCCAGCCATTCGCCATTCAGTGTCCGGATATCGGCTGCGATATCGCGGATGCTGGGCGAGATGCCGCGCTCTTCGGCCACCTGCAGGTCGCCGAGAAAATCACCGTTACGGGCCTCAACGATTTCAATCTGCTCCCGGATGCGTTGGGCGTCTTTGGAGTCGAATTCCCGATTGGCCAGTTCCAGCACCGCGAAGCTGGTCTGGGCCGAACGGGCGAAATTGATGCTCTGCAGCGGCTGGTCATACATCCGCACCACCAGGTCGCCGACACCCCACAGGGCCAGCAGGGCAGCGACGCCAAGGCCGGCGGCGGCCAGCACCGCCACCGCGAAGGCGGCGGCCAGTTTGCCCCGGATGGTCATGCCAATCCGGGCCCCTGGGATACTGCTGTAAAATTGGGCAGATTCGGCAAAGTGGTACCCGAGCCAGCGGAATTTGCAAGGAATTTACTAGGCTTCTGATGGGTTTGCACGCTACTCAAAAAGGGGAAATGGCTTCGCAATTTCCCGTGACGCTGCTATATCGGTAGCGCCTCGACAGGGAGGCAACATCCTGCCAGGCCGCAAAGGCCGGCAAATCGAGGCCGCGACCCTTGAGCGCGGCTCCGGGTAATGTTATTGCGCGCCCGCCGACGGGGAATTGTGGCCCGCACCGGCAGGCTTTAGGGAAGGGGACTCCCGTGACGATATTGCTTGCTTTGAGCCGGCTGATCGATGCGCTGAACGAGCGCGTTGGCCGCCTGGTCTACTGGCTGGTGCTGGCCGCCGTGGTCATAAGCGCCGGTAATGCCAGCGTGCGTTACCTGTTTCACACCAGCTCGAATGGCTGGCTGGAAGTGCAGTGGTACCTGTTCTCCGGCGTGTTCCTGCTGGCCTCCGGCTACACCCTGCTGCGCAACGAGCATATCCGCATCGATGTCGTCGTCAGCCGCTTCTCCGAGCGCACCCTGACCTGGATCGACATTTTCGGCACGGTGCTGTTCCTGCTGCCGATGTCGCTGGTGATCATGTATCTGGCCTGGCCGATGTTCATTGAATCCTGGGTTCGCAACGAGATGTCATCCGATGCCGGCGGCCTGATCCGCTGGCCGGTGAAGCTGCTGGTGCCGGTCGGCTTCGCGCTGCTGTCGCTGCAAGGCATTTCCGAATTGATCAAGCGTGTCGCCTTCCTGATGGGGCTGATCCCCAATCCCGCGCCGAAGAAGGTGGATTCCGAGCTCGAGCTGATCCAGGAGATCCAGCAAGAGCATCAAGCCGCCAAGCAGTCCTGAGCGCGAAGGATTTCTTATCATGGTTGAATTTCTGACCCATAACCTGGCGCCGGTGATGTTCGTGGCGCTGGTGTTCTTCCTGCTGATGGGCTACCCGGTCGCCTTCGCTCTGGCCGCCAATGGTTTCCTGTTCGGCTTCATCGGCATCGAACTCGGCCTGCTGACGCCGGCCTTGTTCCAGGCGCTGCCGGAACGTGTGTTCGGCATCATGCGCAACGACACGCTGCTGGCGATCCCATTCTTCACCTTCATGGGCTTGATCCTGGAACGCTCTGGCATGGCGGAGGACTTGCTCGATACCATTGGGCAGCTTTTCGGCCCACTGCGCGGCGGCCTGGCCTATGCGGTGATCTTCGTCGGCGCATTGCTGGCGGCCACCACCGGCGTCGTGGCGGCGTCGGTTATCTCCATGGGCCTGATCTCGCTGCCGATCATGCTGCGCTACGGCTATGACCGACGGCTCGCCTCTGGCGTTATCGCGGCATCCGGCACGCTGGCGCAGATCATTCCGCCCAGCCTGGTGCTGATTGTGATGGCCGACCAGCTCGGCCGTTCGGTTGGCGACATGTATGCCGGCGCGATGGTTCCCGGCCTGGTGCTGGCGTCGATGTATGCCGGCTATGTCTTCCTGGTCACCATGATCAAGCCTGCAGCCGCGCCGGCTTTGCCGCCGGAAGCCCGCCCGCTGCGCGGCGCCAAGCTGGCCTATCGCGTGCTGGTGTCGCTGGTGCCGCCGCTGGTGCTGATCTTCCTGGTGCTCGGCACCATCTTCATCGGCGTGGCAACACCGACCGAAGGCGGCGCCATGGGTGCGGCCGGCGCCATCATCCTGGCGCTGATCAAGCGCAAGATGACCTGGTCGCTGACCCGCCAGGCGATGGATTCGACGACGAAGCTGTCGGCCTTCGTGATCTTCATCCTGATCGGCTCGACGGTGTTCGGCCTCACTTTCCGCGCGGTGGATGGCGACCTCTGGGTCGAGCATCTGCTCACCGGCCTGCCGGGAGGCGAGATCGGCTTCCTGATCGTCGTCAACATCATGGTGTTCCTGCTCGCCTTCTTCCTCGATTTCTTCGAGCTGGCCTTCATCGTGGTGCCGCTGCTCGGGCCTGTCGCCGAAAAGCTGGGCATCGACCTGATCTGGTTTGGCGTGCTGCTCGGCGTCAACATGCAGACCTCGTTCATGCACCCGCCGTTCGGCTTTGCGCTGTTCTACTTGCGCAGCGTGGCACCGGCTGCCGACTATATCGACAAGATCACCGGCAAGCTGATCCCGAAGGTCACCACCGGCCAGATCTACTGGGGCGCCGTGCCGTTTGTGTGCATCCAGATCATCATGGTGGCGCTGGTCATCATCTTCCCGCAGATGGTCTATGTCGGCCTCGACCGCGGTGTGAAGGTCGATCCGTCCAAGGTCGAGATTGTGATCCCAAGTTCGGATCCGGCCGACGAAGAGGGCGAGGCAGCGGAAGAAGCCACCGATCCGAACCAGGCGTTTGGCGGCCAGCCGCAAGAGCAGCAGCCTAGCGAGACCGAGGACGAGGAGTCCGAGGAAGAAGAAAAGGCGGACTGATCCGGTTTTTCCAGATCATCGCGAACAAGAAAACGGCCGGTCCTTGTGGACCGGCCGTTCCTGTTTTTGGGCTATGAAGCGCGACCGATCAGGTCTTCTTCTTCGCCGCCTTCTTGTTGCTGGCCGAGATCATCAGGTTGTCGAAGGTGTTCTCGGCGACGCGCCACCACTGCACCTGCTCGTCACGGAACTTCACCCAGCTATCGAAGACCTTCTTGAACTTCGGATTCTTGGCGCTGGTTTCGGCGTAGAGCTCGTTGGCCGCCTCATAGCAGGCTTCCATCACCGGGCGCGGGAAGGGCCGCAGCAGCGTGCCGCCGCCAACCAGCTTCTTCAGTGCGCCAGGATTGAGCGAGTCATACTTCGCCACCATGCCGACATTGGCCTCGGCGCCAGCAGCTTCCAGCACCGCCTTGTACTCGGCCGGCAAGGCATTCCAGGAGTTGATATTGACCATCAGCGAAAGCTGCGGCCCGCCTTCCCACCAGCCCGGATAGTAATAGTACTTCGCCACCTTGTTGAAGCCGAGCTTTTCATCGTCGTACGGGCCGACCCACTCCGCCGCGTCGATGGTGCCTTTCTCGAGCGCCGGGTAGATGTCGCCGCCTGCGATCTGCTGCGGCACCACGCCGAGCTTGGTCAGCACCTGGCCGGCAAAGCCACCGATGCGGAACTTGAGGCCCTTGAGGTCTTCGACGGTCTTGATTTCCTTGCGGAACCAGCCGCCCATCTGGGTGCCGGTATTGCCGGCCGGAATGGCGTGGCAGTTATAATCCTTGAAGAACTCGTTCATCAGCTGGCGACCGCCGCCATAGTACATCCAGGCATTCTGCTGGCGGCCATTTAGGCCGAACGGAATGGCGGTGTCGAAGGCGAAAGTCGGATCCTTGCCGACATAGTAGTAGTTGGCGGTATGGCCGCATTCGACGGTGCCGTTCTGCACGGCATCGAGTACCTGCAGGCCGGGCACGATTTCGCCGGCAGCGAAAGCGCGGATCTGGAATTTGCCGCCGGTGGCTTCCGCCACGCGCTTCGACACCACTTCCGCGCCGCCATAGATGGTATCGAGGCTCTTCGGGAAGCTGGAGGCGAGACGCCACCGCACTTCCGGCTGGCTCTGCGCCAGCGCTGGTGCCGGGAATGAAGCGGCAGTACCCACCACGCCGGCACCTGCCAACGCAGCTCCCTTGAGGAACTTGCGACGTTGCATTGATTGTTTCTCCCTAGTTAAGACCGTTGTGCAGTCCGTTTTGTGAGCCGGGCTCTCCGGCCCACTCTACGCGTCCACCCGGCACCCCCAATTTTTCTTTGGCCGGATGAAAACGATGCACGCAGCTTATGCATGGGTGCGCGTGTGCGGCAATCATAATTCGCATAAACAAACCGAAACGAAACGGGCCCTGATCTTGCGATCAGGGCCCGTAAAATCTGCCGTTTGCAATTATCTGCACACGGCGGAAAGTAACGCCGTTACTGCTTCTTCGCCGCCGGCTTGCGGGTCGAAACGCGGGTCATGATGTTGTCGAAGGTGCCTTCGGCAACACGGAACCACTGCAGCTGCTCATCGCGATACTTCTTCCACGGCTCGTAGACCTTCTTGAACTTGTCGTTCTTGGCCGCGATTTCCGCGTAGACTTCGTTGGCAGCGTCGAAGCAGGCTTCCATTACAGCGTTCGGGAACGGACGCAGCAGGGTGCCCGAACCGACCAGGCGGCGCAGCGCCACCGGGTTCTGCGCATCATACTTGGCCAGCATCCACAGGGTGGCTTCCGAGCAGGCGGTTTCGATCGCGGCCTGATACGGCTTCGGCAGGCCATCCCACTGCGGCTTGTTGATCTGCAGCGAGACCTGCGGGCCACCTTCCCACCAACCCGGGTAGTAGTAGTACTTGGCCACCTTGTTGAAGCCGAGCTTCTCATCGTCGTAGGGGCCGACCCACTCGGCCGCGTCGATGGTGCCCTTTTCAAGGGCGGGGTAGATGTCGCCGCCGGCAATCTGCTGCGGCACCACGCCCAGCTTGGTGAGGATCTGGCCGGCGATGCCCGCGATGCGGAACTTCAGGCCCTTGAGGTCCTCGACGGTCTTGATTTCCTTGCGGAACCAGCCGCCCATCTGGGTGCCGGTATTGCCGGCCGGGAACTGCACGATGTTGTAGCCGGCATAGAACTCGCGCATCAGCTCGAGGCCGCCGCCGAGGCGCATCCACGAATTCTGCTGGCGCACGTTCAGGCCGAACGGCATGCAGGCGTCGAAGGCAAAGGTCGGGTCCTTGCCGACATAGTAGTAGCTGACGGTGTGGCCAGCTTCGACAGTGCCGTTCTGCACGGCATCGAGCACCTGCAGGCCGGGCACGATTTCGCCCGCGGCGAACACGCGCATCTGGAACTTGTTGTCGGTCAGTTCAGCCACGCGCTTGGCAACGACTTCGGCGCCGCCATAGATGGTGTCGAGGCTCTTCGGGAAGCTCGACGCGATACGCCACTTGATTTCGGGCAGGGCCTGCGCGATGGCCGGAGCCGGGAAGCTCGCGGCAACCCCGAGGCTGCCGGCGCCGGCGAAAGCCGCGCCCTTGAGGAATTTACGACGTTCCATTGAAGGTTCTCCCTAGGATGACAAGTCGCTCCGCAGCCGGCCTTTTAGGGGGAGGACCGGCAAGCGTGCGTGCAGGGGGATCTGTGTGATCCTCCTTAGGCAGATATTTTAAAGAAGCACGGTTCCCCGCGCAATGCCGCGCGCTTGCGAAAACCTGCACAAAAACAAGGCTTAAGCGGGGTTTTGCAGGATTTGCCAGCCGTCTGGAGTCAGGGCTTCCAACGGGCGGAAACGGCTCTTGTAAGCCATTTTCGGGCTCTCGGCGATCCAGTAGCCGAGATACACATAAGGCAGGCCCTGTTCGCGCGCCTGCTCGATATGCCACAGGATGATCAGGCTGCCAGGGCTGAGGCGGTCGAAATCCGGATCGAAGAAGCTGTAGACCAGAGAGATGCCGTCCTGCATCGCATCGGTGAGGCAGACGCCGAGCAGGCGGCCATCGGCGAAGCGGAATTCGGTCAGCGCCGTGCGCACCGGGCTATCCTCGACCATGGCGCGGTAGTCGGCGAATTCCATGTCGGCCATGCCGCCGCCTTCATGCCGTGCCGTGACATAGCGGCGGAACACCATGAAATGCTCTCTAGTGGCATAGGCCGGCAGGCGACGGGTGGTGATCCCGGCGGTCGAACCATTGCCGAAAGCACGGCGCCACAGGCGGTTCTGGCCATCGGTGCGGCTGAAGGTCTCCACCGGTACCCGCACCGGCACACAGGCATTGCACTGTTCGCAGGCCGGGCGGTAGGCGAGGTCCTGGCTGCGGCGGAAGCCGGCCTGGCTCAACGCATTATGCAGGCCATCCGGATCATCGCCGGCCAGCAGCGTCACCACCTTGCGCTCCAGCTTGCCTGTCAGATAGGGGCAGGGCGTGGGCGGTGTGGCGAAGAAATGCCGCAGGGGGATTTGCAGACGGTGCTTCATGCGATGGGTTTTAGGGTTTCATGCGCTCAGTTTACAGGTTCCCGGCTTTGAGTCGCCAATATGTTAGCGGAAATAAGCCGGTATGACACAGGGGAATCTGGTGACTGGGGAATCTGGTAAATTCCCGTCCGGTCAGCTTCCGGCGCGCACCACCACCGTGCCGCAAAGGATGTCGTGCAGGCAGCGGCTGCGGTTATGGAACAGCGGCACCACCAGGATCAGGCCGGCAGTGAAAGCGACAGAGGCATAGAACACGACCGTGTGCAGCAGTGCCTGCAGGTAGCCCGGACGGCCACCATGCCAGACGCGCACTTCGATGCCGCAAAGCCGCATGCCGGGCGTGGCCGAGCGCGGCCCGCCGATGCTGAGCGTATGGTAGACGGTTGGCCAAACCGCCAGCAGCAGGCTCATCGGCAGCAGGTAGAGGAACAGGCCGAAGGTGGCGATGCCGAGCAGGACGGCGACGAAGATGAACAGCCAGCCGACCAGCAGGATCAACGTCAGGTCGATCAGATAGGCGAAGGCACGGCGGAGCAGCACGCCTTCGAAAGCCTCCGGCCCGAATTCAAATGCCACCACGGGAATGAAGCGCGGGGCAGGCGGGGCGCCTTGCGGATCACTCATCGGGGCTGGCTCATCAGCGCGCCGGCTGGATGCGGATGCCGCCGTTGGAGGCACCGCCGAGGCCTGGTGGTGGCGGTGGCGGCGGCGGCGGAGCAACGCTGCGCGACAGCGGCACCGAGGTGGCCGGACGCGGGCCGTTCGTATTGCCCGGCTGGGCATCGGCGGCGTTGGTCTTCTTGACGTCGCTTAAGACCAGGATGGCAATACGGCGGTTGCGCGGATCAAGCGGGTTGTCCTTGATCAGCGGGTCCTGGTCGGCATTGCCGGTCACCTGACGGATGCGCTCGGCCGGTACACCGGCATCGATCAGCGCGCGGCGGCTGGCATTGGCGCGGTCGGTGGAAAGTTCCCAGTTGGAATAATTGCCCTGGCCACGGAAGGGCTGGGCATCGGTGTTGCCGCTGATCGCCAGCTTGTTCGGCAGTTTCGACACCGCCTGCGCCACCTGTTGCATCAGGCGGCGGGTCTTGTCGTTCATCGCGGCGCTGCCAGACGGGAACATGGAGGATTGTTCCTGGTCGACAAGCTGGATGCGGAAACCTTCCGGTGTGGTGTCGAACACGATCTGCTTGGCCAGGTCCGCCAGTTGCGGGTTGTCGGCGATAGCCTGACGGATGGCATCCTCGGCCTGCTGGAAATTCTCGCGTTCCACTTCCGCCATGCGCTCGGCGGCGGCCTGGGCGTCGATCTGGCCCTGACGCTCGTAAAGGCCAGGGCCCTGGCTGCCATCGGTGCGGTCTGGGCTGAGGTCGCCGCGCTGGCCGGGCGAGGGCGGCGGCTGGCGCACATCCTGGTATTTCTGATCGTATTGCGGCTGATCGGGCTGGTCGGTCTTTTCCGAGGACGGGCCGACGATCACGGTGGGCAGGCCGAAGGAACTGATCTTGCCGCCATCCTCGATGATGGTGCGTCCACCCATGACGCCGCCGGCACCGGAGAAGCTGCGGCTGACGGAAGCGGGCGAGAAATAGTCGGCAACGCCCTTCTTCTGCTCGTCGGTGGTGACGTTGAGCAGCCACAGCAGCAGGAAGAACGCCATCATCGCGGTCACGAAATCGGCATAGGCGACCTTCCAGGCGCCGCCATGGGCTGCATGGCCGCCTTTCTTGATCTTCTTGACGATAATCGGGCGTTCGCCTTCGGCGGCAGCCATGACAGCACCCTCCGGCGGTTAGACCGCTTGCACCTTGCTGGTGGCTTCTTCCACTTCGTAGAAGCTTGGCCGCACATTCGACATCAGCGACTTGCGCGCGAATTCCACAGAGACTGCCGGGGCGTAGCCCTGCAGATGCGCCAGCAGGCCGGCCTTGAGGCAGAGCAGGTATTTGCTGTCATGCTCCTGCGTCGCCTTCAGCGCCGCCGCGATCGGCGACACGATGCCGTAGGAGAGCAGAATGCCGAGGAAGGTACCGACGAGCGCGCCGCCGATCAGCTTGCCCAGCACTTCCGGCGGCTCGGAAATCGAGCCCATGGTCTTGATAACGCCAAGCACGGCGGCGACGATGCCGAGCGCCGGGAAGCTTTCGCCGAAGGCCGACACGCCGCCTTGGGCGAGGTGGTCTTCCTGATGATGGATTTCCAGTTCCATGTCCATCAGCGATTCCATCTCATGCGGGTTCTCGCTGCCCAGGGTCATCAGGCGCAGATAGTCGCAGAGGAAGTCCATCGCATGATGATCAGCGGTGAACTTGGGGAACTGGCTGAACAGCTTGCTCTCTTCCGGCTTCTCGATATGCGCTTCCAGCGCCAGCATGCCCTTGCTCTTGGCCAGCTTGAACACCGAGTAGAGCAGGGAGAGCAGTTCGAGGTAATCATCCTTGGTGAAGCGCGGTCCCTTGAAGGCCTGCTTGAAGCCGCCGAGCGCCGCTTTCAGCACCGGCTTCGGATTGCCGACGATGAAGGCGCCAACGGCGGCGCCGCCGATGATCACCAGCTCGAACGGCTGATACAGCACCGCCAGCTTGCCGCCCATGGCCACGTAGCCGCCGAGCACGCAAGCCATGCCGACGACGGTGCCGATAACGATCAGCATGGTTCAACTCCTTGTCCCGCCGGGACCCGGACAAGAATCAGGGTCAACCCGGAGCCGGGATTCGTTCACCCCTTTTTATCGTAGAGGGATGGTAAATAGAATATTGAATTCTTGGTGAATCACTGGCTTTTTGCCGCATCGGGGGTGGCGGCGGGGCGCAGCAGCAGGGTGCCGATGGCGCCGGCCTCAATATCGGCCGGCCGCAGCGTCATCGGCACATACATCACGGTCGCCCAGCTTTGCGCGAAAGACCGGTAAAATGGCGACAATGGGTGGCCGGATTGCCCGGTCGAGTGGATGAACAGCGAGCGGTTTAGATCGGCCAGGTCGTATATCGCCCGCAGCGAGGCGGCGTGGACATTGGCGAAGGGTTCGGCCTCGTCGTTCAGCGCATTGCGGCCGACATTCACCGTAAAGGCATCGCCTGGCGTCGGCACGCTGACTTCGGCGAGGCGGCGCAGGGGCGTGTTCGACAGCGGCCGGTGGCTGGATTTGGCGAAATGTGCCTCGCCCCAGCGCCAGCGCGCCGGGTCCTGGCCATAGCGCTGCTTCAGGTTGGTCAAGGCCACGTCCAGCGCCTCGGCCACCAGGCGCGGGCAATCAGTCGGCAGGCCGGCCTCGCGATTGGCGCACCAATAGGCCTGGCCATCGGTATTGGACAGAATGTTGCGCATCAGCGCCGGGCGGTGCCGCCACAGGCGCTGAAAGTCGTCGCCGAGTTCGTCGGCCAGCACCAGGCGTGTCAACTCGCGATACCAGGCCTGGAATACCAGGGGCTCGATATGATTGGCGCCCATGCCACCATTCCAGCCACTGAGCAGGGCATGCATGGCGGCAAGGTCGCTGTTCTGTGGCTGTGACTTGAGCGGCGCGCTCAGCATGTAGGGCAGGATTTCCGCCGCCATCAGCGACACGGTATCGCCCTGGATCTGCTTGAAGCTTTCCACCGAATGTACCTTGCGCTCGCGCAGCAATTGCTCGATGCGCCGCGCGCGGTAGGGATCGGCCCATTCGCTGGTGATGAAATAGGGGTAGCTGTCGGGCACGATCTTGTGGTTCGCGGTCACCACCTGGCCCGAAGCCGGATTGTAGCTGCGCGGCAATTGCTCGAACGGGATGAAGCCATCCCAGTCATAGCGCGCATCCCAGCCCGGCGCCGGCGCCATGCCCTTGAGGTCGTTGTCCGGCTTGCGCACCGGCACCTTGCCGGGGGCGAAGAAGCCGATATTGCCAGCGGTGTCGGCGTAAACGATGTTCTGCTGCGGCCCGGTGAAGTCGCGGAAATTCTCGATGAAGCTGTTCCAGTCCGACACGTTGTCGAGGCCGGTGAGGCTGTCGGCGGAGCGGTCGTCGTCGCGCAACGTGGTCCAGGCGAAGCTCAGAACATAGCCGCTATCCAGCAGCTTCTGCGCTTGCGGGTTCACATCCGAGATCACCGGCCCATGGCGGGTTTCGCGCACGCTGAGCACCACATCGGCCTCGCCCTTCACCTTGATGGTTTCGCTGCGCGTGATGAATGGTTTCGGCCCGTCCGGCGCGATGTAGCGCGACGGATCGGCAGGATCGACCTGCTCGATAAAGAGATCCTGGGTATCGGGGCCGGTATTGGTGAAGCCCCAGGAAATCTTGCCGTTATGGCCAAGGATGACGCCGGGAATGCCCGGCAGCGTGGCGCCGATCACGTCGCCGCTGGGGCTGGAAAGATGCGCGAAATACCAGATTGCCGGCGTGGTGAGGCCGAGATGCGGGTCGTTGGCGAGCAGCGGCGCACCGGTTACCGTATGCTTGCCGCTGAGCACCCAGTTGTTCGATCCAATGCCATCGGGCCGCGCCTCCGGCAGCCGTGCCATCAGTTCTTCCACATTCAGCGCCTTCGCTACCTGGCGGTAAAGCTGCGTGTAGTCGGCCAGCGAAACCGGCGCGTCGCCGGGATACGGCGGGAAGAATTCCTCGATCTGCCTCTTATCGAGCCGCCGGCTCAAGGCCAGCCGTGCCATCTCGGTGCCCCAGTTGCCGCTCAGATCCCAGGCCATCATCTTCAACCAGCCGAGCGAGTCCGCTGGTGTCCACGGCTCCGGCTTGATGCCGAGCAGCAGGAATTCCGGCGGCAGCATGCCCTCATGCTGTTCGAGGAAGGCATTCACGCCGGCAGCATAGGCATCGAGCGCACTGCGCGTTGCCGGCTTGAGGAAATCATAGGCGCGTGTTGCAGAGCGGCGCACGCCGAGGGTGCGGAGGAATTTATCGGTATCGAGCGCGCGTGGGCCAAAGGCTTCCGCCAAGCGGCCGGCGGCAACGCGGCGATTCACTTCCATCTGCCACAGGCGATCCTGGGCATGGGCGAAGCCAAGCGCGAACAGCGCTTCGTTGCGGCTGGCGGCCTGGATATGCGGGATGGCATTGCGGTCGCGCAGGATGCGCGCCTCCTGTGTCAGCGCCGGGCTGGACAGGGCGATGCTGCCGGCGGTCTGCGGCAGCGAGGCGCGGGCGATGAAATACGCCGCTATGCCGGCGGTGCCAGCAAGCAACAGGAGCAGGACGAGCAGGCGGAAAACCCAGCGCATGACCGAACCGGACGCTTCCTCAGGTAATGATTACCAATGTAGGCACGGGTAAGGTTCCCCAGGATTGCATGGGAATCCGCACCTACGCCCTTTAAGGAAGCACAAAAAACCCGCCGGCGCGAGCCGTGGGCCTCAAAAGGTGTAAAATGCCATGAACTTGCTGAAAGCCGGGCTTTTTAAGCGACCGCGACCTGACGTGAACTGAAGCCGCTCGTCAGGCCGCTAAGGGCAGCACCGAAGGCGGCAATCGCCGGATTGGCCGGGGCAGGTGAACCGGCGCCGGTGCCAACCGGCTTTTCGCCCGGCAGCGGCTGTTCGGCGCGCTTGTCCTGGTTCGACCCGATGATGCGGGCTTCGCCGGTCGGCTCGTTCGCCGGTTTGCCGAAGCTGGGCAGCGGCGCGTCATTCGAGCGGTCGCCCTTGCCAGCACGCGGCAGATCGAAATTATCCGGCAGGTTCTGGGCGTATTCCTTCACCACGCGGGGCGAGGGATACTGCTGCTGGACTTCGCCGGTTTCGGAGTCACGGAATTCAAGGATTGCGAGGCGTGTCGAGGTATCAAGCCGAATGAACGGACTGATATAGTAGGCGCCCTGGCGGGTGCCACTTTCCTCTGGAGCGCTGATCACAGTACTCCGTTGCGAGAACTCGGATGAGTTGACGCTGGCAAAACTCGCAGATTCTACGCGGGCCTCGCGTGCTACCGCGCCGCTACTGCCCGCGCCGGCAACTTGGCCGATGCTATTGAGCGGCATAATGGGTTTCTCCCATTGGATACGGTTTCCTAGCGTTAAATATAAAAAACATAATAGGAGAATGCAAGCGGGAATTAAGCGCCTTGTAGTTGGGTGGGTGCAGGGGGGGCCGCGACGAGACGATTGCGGCCCAGGCGGAGCTGTGCCAAAGTCCGCCTCCAGCGATAATACCTAATATAAACACGTATTTAGGGGGAACAATGGCAAAGACGGCATTTATCGGCTTAGGCGTCATGGGCTACCCGATGGCGGGCCATCTGGTGAAGGCCGGGCATGATGTGACGGTATGGAACCGCTCTGCCGCCAAGGCTGAAAAGTGGGCTGCCCAGCATGGCGGCAAGCGCGCCGCCAGTCCGCGCGAGGCGGCCCAGGGCGCCGAGTTCGTCATGGCCTGCGTCGGCAACGACGACGATCTCCGCTCGGTCGTCTATGGCGATGACGGCATCCTGGCCGGCCTTGGCAAGGGTGCTGTGTTTGTCGACCACACCACCGCTTCCGCCGATGTCGCCCGCGAGATCTATGCAAAGGCCAGTGCCGCCGGCCTCGGCTTCATCGATGCCCCGGTCTCCGGCGGCCAGGCCGGCGCCGAGAATGGCCAGCTCACCATCATGTGCGGCGGCGACGCGCCGGTGTATGAGCGGGTCAAGCCGGTGATCCAGGCTTATGCCAAGATGCAGAACCTGATGGGGGCGGCCGGTTCGGGCCAGCTCACCAAGATGATGAACCAGATCTGCATCGCCGGCCTGGTGCAGGGCCTCTCGGAAGCCCTGGCCTTCGGCCGCGCTTCCGGCCTCGATCTGATGAAGGCGGTGGAAGTGATCTCGAAGGGCGCTGCCGGTTCCTGGCAGATGGACAACCGCCACAAGACCATGATCGAAGGCAAGTTCGATTATGGCTTTGCGGTCGACTGGATGCGCAAGGACCTCGGCATCTGCCTGGCGGAAGCACGCCGCAACGGCTCAAGCCTGCCAGTCGCCGCCCTGGTCGATCAGTTCTATGCCGAAGTGCAGCAGATGGGCGGCAATCGCTGGGATACCTCGAGCCTGATTGCGCGCCTCGAAGCCACCAAGACCAAAAAGTAGTTTTTTTATTGCCCACGCAGGCGGCGTGAGCCGCCTGCGTGGCGCTGAACCTTGATTTCGGCAGCCACCTGCTGGTTCAACGCACGAGCCTGCAATGTGATTTTTTGCAGTGCGGTATCCAGCACCTGCAATTCATCATCATCCAATACCGCGACAAGCTGGGCATTCAATGCCGCCACATCGGGAAAGAGGCGGGCATACAGAGCTTGTCCAGCCGGCGTGATTGATACGACAGCCCGCCGCGGATCCTTGGCATCGGCGGTGCGGCTGACCAGGTTCTTGCCGGCCAGATTGCCGATCGCTCTCGATGTTCGGGCGCGATCAAGTTGCGATGCCTCGGCGAGTGCCGATGGCGAAAGCGGGCCAGTTTCCGCAAGCCAGGCCAACAGGCGCCATTCCCGCCGGGTAATGCCGTGCAGCCCTTCCAGCATCCGCACAACAGGAGCGCCACTCAGGGCAAACAGGGCTTGCAGCCTGAAGTTCAGCAACTGCGCCATGCGCTGCGGCGCGCGAAGGGATGAGCGTGATGGAGCAGGCATGGCCATAGTTGATTAGATCAATTCAGGCAGTTGAGTTTACGCTGGAGCATAATTCTAAAACAGGGGGGATGATCTCATGCGCCGGCATATTCTGCTGCAAGCTTTTCTGATCACCATGCTTGGCCTGCTGACCGGCCAGCCTGTTCTGGCGCAAAGCGGCGTCATCAAGATCATTGTCGGCTATCCGCCGGGGGCGACCTCCGATGCGCTAGCGCGCGTGCTCGCCGATGCGATGGCGAAGCGGCTGGACCAGGCTGTGATTGTCGAAAACAAGGCCGGCGCCGGCGGCATGATCGGCAATCAGGCGGTAAAGGCCGCGATCCCGGATGGAACCACGCTGCTGATGACCCCGGTGGCGACAATGTCGATCTTTCCGCATAGCTATGCCGACCGCATCGGCTATGACCCGTTCAAGGATTTCGCGCCGGTGGCGCATCTGAGTAATTTCCAGGTCGGCCTTGGCGTCGGCAATCAGGTGCCGGCCAGGACACTCAAGGAATATGTCGCCTGGGTCAAAGCCGACCCGGAGAAGAACGGTTTCTACGGCTCGGCGGCGGCTGGCAGCCTGCCGCATTTCTTCGGTGTCATGTTCGCCAAGAGCGCCGGCATCACCCTGCAGCATGTGCCGTATCGCGGCACGGCTCCCTCCATGCAGGCTTTGGCAGCCGGTGAAATCGCCGCTCTTTCCACTGTGGCCGCCGACATCCAGTCGCTGGTCGACGCTAACAAGGCCAGGCTGCTGGCGGTGGCGGGGGAAAGCCGCAGCCCGAAATTTCCCAATGTGCCAACCTTCCGCGAACAGGGTTATGACCTGGTGGCGACGCCCTGGTATGGGCTGTTCACCACGGCGGGCGCACCGCCATCCACCATCCAGCGGCTGTCCAAAGCCATCATCGAGGTGATTCAGGATGCCGACATGCAAAAACGCTTGCTGGCCATGGGGGTCGAGCCGACCGGTTACGGGCCGGAAAAGCTCGCCGCCATCATGAAAGAGGATTACGACCGCTGGGGGCCGCCAATCCGCGAGTCTGGGTTCAAACCCGAATAACGGCAACCAGCCCATCATGTCGCAACGCCCCAACATGATCTTTATCGTGGCGGATGATCTCGGCTTTGCCGATCTCGGCTGCTATGGCGGCCGAGATGCCGCATTCGGTGCCGTTTCGCCGGTAATCGATCAACTGGCCGCCAATGGCCTGCGCCTCACCGATGGCTATGCCAATTCGCCGGTCTGCTCACCGACGCGCTTTGCCCTAATGACCGCCCGGTATCAATACCGATTGCGTGGTGCGGCAGAGGAGCCAATCAACAGCCGGAGCAAGGGCAGCACCACGCTGGGGCTGCCGCCCGAGCATCCGACCTTGCCGTCGTTGCTCAAGGCTGCCGGCTATCGCACCGCGCTGATCGGCAAGTGGCATCTTGGCTACCCGCCGCATTTCAGCCCGATCCGTTCCGGTTATGATGAGTTCTTCGGCCCGATGTCCGGGGGCGTGGACTATTTCACCCATTGCGGCGTCAATGGCAGTCACGACCTATTCAGTGGCGAGGCGGAAAAGGCTGAGACAGGATATCTCACCGATCTCTTGTCCCACCGTGCCGTGGAATATGTTCGGCGCTCAGCCGTGGCGGCGGCGCATGGTCAGCCGTTTTTTCTCAGCCTGCATTACACCGCACCGCATTGGCCTTGGGAAACGCGGGACGACGCTGAGCTTGCCGATGCGGTGAAAGCCAACCTGTTTCATCTCGATGGCGGCAATATCCACACCTATCACCGCATGATCAACCATATGGATGAGGGTATCGGCTGGGTTGTGCAGGCGCTGCGGGAAACCGGACAGCTCGACAACACGCTGATCGTTTTCACCAGTGACAATGGCGGCGAGCGGTTCAGCGACAATTGGCCGCTGGTCGGCGGCAAGATGGATCTGACCGAGGGCGGTATCCGCGTGCCGTGGATCGCCTGCTGGCCCGCTGTGATACCAGCCGGCAGCGTCAGCCAGCAGCATTGCATGACGATGGACTGGTCAGCCACCCTGGTGGAACTCGGCGGCGCCGAGGCTGCATCGGGATTTCCTTTCGATGGCATATCGCTGAGCCGATTGCTGCGCGACCCGATATCCCATTTCGAGCGGCCGATGTTCTGGCGCATGAAGCACCGCGAGCAACGGGCGATGCGCCGCGGGGCGTGGAAATACCTGCGGGTCGATGGTGTTGACTATCTTTTTAATATCGAGCGCGATGCGCGTGAACGCGCCAATCTCTCAAAACGCGAACCCGAGCGCCTGGCTGCCATGCGCCAGGCCTGGGAGGCGTGGGACGCAACAATGCCGTCGATCCCGCAGGACGCTACCGTCAGCCTCGGCTATTCCCATCTGGATATGCCGCAGCGTTGAGGCGTTCAACGATGGTGTACTGGTTTAGGCCTGCTTGAGCGCCCTGGCGATGTCGCGGGCGAAGTAGGTCAGCACGCCGTCGCAGCCGGCGCGCTTGAAGCCGAGCAGGCTTTCATGGGCGACGCGGGCGCGGTCGAGCCAGCCGCGTTCGGCAGCGCCGGCCAGCATGGCGTATTCGCCCGACACCTGATAGGCGAAGGTGGGCAGGCCGAAAGCCTGCTTCACGCGCCAGCAGATATCGAGATAGGGCATGCCGGGCTTCACCATCACCATGTCGGCGCCCTCGGCGATATCCAGCGCCACTTCGCGCAAGGCCTCGTCGCCGTTGCCGGGATTCATCTGGTAGGTGCGCTTGTCGCCACGGCCGAGATTGGCCGCCGAGCCGACCGCATCGCGGAATGGGCCGTAGAAGGCGGAGGCATACTTGGCGGCATAGGCCATGATCTGCACGGACTGGAAGCCTTCCTTGTCCAGCGCGGCACGGATGGCGCCGACGCGGCCATCCATCATGTCCGAAGGGGCGATGATGTCGCAGCCGGCGCGGGCCTGCACCAGGGCCTGCTGCACCAGCATCTCCAGCGTCGGGTCGTTGACGATCTCATCGTCCACGATCAGGCCGTCATGGCCGTGGCTGGTATAGGGGTCCAGCGCCACGTCGCAGAGCACGCCGAGATTCTTGGTTGCCGCCTTGATGGCGCGCACGGCGCTGCATACCAGATTGTTCGGATTGAGCGCTTCGCGGCCATCCTCGGTCTTGAGCTTCGGATCGGTGGCCGGGAACAGGGCGATGCAGGGAATGCCAAGCGCTTCGGCTTCGCGGGCGGCCTCGGCGACAGCCGCGACGGTGAGGCGTTCGACGCCCGGCATCGAGGGGATTGGCGCATTGCCCGGACCTTCATGGACGAAAATCGGCCAGATCAGGTCGTCGATGCCGAGGCGGTTTTCGGCCACCAGGCGGCGGGTCCAGTCGCTGCGGCGGAGGCGGCGCGGACGGCTGACGGGGAAGGCGGGAAAGCTGGGCGGCAGGCGGTCGGTGCTCATTCAGACGGCTTTATCATACCGTTCCTGAAAAGCAATCCATACCCAGGGCGAGGTGCCGAAGAAACGGCCCAGCCGCATCGCGGTGCCCAGCTTGATCGGGCGCTTGCCGCTGATCACGGCGCGGAACAGGCGCGGCTTGATGCGCGTTTCGACGCGGAAGCGTTCAGGGCTGTAGCCGCGGCTGGCGATGGCCTGCAGCAGCAGCTTATTCGGCGGCGGGGTGATCGGATACAGCGGCAACATGCGGGACGCTCCGGCTGGTCAATGCCGGAATCTTCGCGCCATCCTGGTTAACAGGCGATAAAAGCCCCGCAGGCAAAAGATTCCCCGCAAGCAAAAGATTTATTGGCTGGCGGCATTGAGGCGTTCGAGCAATTCGCGGTCCTCGCGCAGTGGCAGGGTGAACCAGAAGTTGGAGCCCCGGCCCGGCGTGCTGACCACGCCGATCTCGCCACCCATGATCTGCACCAGATTGCGGCAGATGGTGAGGCCGAGGCCGGTGCCGCCATAGCGGCGGGTGATCGAGGCATCGGCCTGGGTGAAGGGCTGGAACAGTTGTTCCTGCACTGCCGGTTCGATGCCGATACCGGTATCCAGCACCTCGCAGCGCAGCAGCACGGCTTCCGGGTCGGCTGGCTTCGGCCGGGTGGCGGTGACATTCACCGTGATGTGGCCCTGCTCGGTGAACTTGATGGCATTGCCGACCAGGTTGGTGACGATCTGGCGCAGCCGCAGCGGATCGCCGATCAGATGTTCCGGCGCATCGGCGGCGATGGCCAGATCAAGCCGGTTGCCGGCGGCCTCGGCGCGTGGGCGGTGCAGGGCAATCAGGTTTTCCAGCGCCGGGCGCAGGTCGAAATCGGTATCCTCAATCTTCAGCTTGCCGGCTTCCAGCTTGGAAACATCGAGGATATCGTCGATCAGCGACAGCAATTCGCGCGCTGACTGCTCGGCCACCTCGGCATAGCGCTGCAGGTGATTCTGCAGTCCGGCGTCGCGCAGCAGGGTGAGCATGCCCAGCACGCCGTTCATCGGCGTGCGGATTTCGTGACTCATCATGGCGAGGAAGCTTGATTTGGCGCGGTTGGCGGCTTCCGCCGCGTCGCGGGCCACTTCCAGGTCGCGGGCAACTTGCGCCAGCCGCTCGGCCTGGGCCTCCAGAATGCGCTGCTGCTGCTCCATCTCCATCATCTGGCGGCGCACATCCTCGATATCTTCCATCGAGCCGACCATGCGCACCGGCCTGCCTTGCTCATCGCGTAGCGCAATGCCGCGGGTCTGCGTCCAGACATAGAGGCCGTCATCGCGGCGCAGCCGGAAATCGGCCTCGAAAGGCGTGCCGTATCTGAGCTGCTTCTCCATCCGGCGGCGGATCATGTCCTGATCCTCCGGATGCACGCGGTCGAAGAAATCCGGGCTGGAGAAGCGCCGCCAGCTCGGCATCTGGCTACCGCTGCCGGCCTCGCCCAAGAAGCCGGCGATCACCAGGGTTTCGTTGCGCTGGATATCCCAGTCCCAGATGCCGATGCGCGAGGCGCGCATCGCCGCTTCGAACCGGTCGTTGATTTCCTGCAGCCGGGCGCGGGCATCGGCCATGTCGCGGCGGCGCAGCACGGCGCCATAAGCCAGCGCCACCAGGCCCGCGATCATTGCGGTGGCAAGCAGGCAGAAGAGCAGCGTGAGCCCGGCCACCGGCAACGCCTGAGCCGGTTCGGTGCCGCCCGTCTGCGCCAGCAGCAGCCGCCAGTCGTCGCCAAGAAAGGGCAGGTCATAGGCATGGATGGCGCCATCCGGCAGGTCGCCGCGGCGGAATTGCTGCACACCTTTGTGATCGATGCGCAGCGCGTAGCCGAAGCTGGCGGCGATGCTGGCGATATTGTCGAAATAGCGCACCAGATTGATGCCGCCGACCAGCAGCAAGGCGCTGCCATCGGCGTGGAGCTGCGGCACCATGATCAGCAGCGCTGGGTCAACGCCACGATAGCGACCGCCGACAAGATAGGTGGCCTTGCCAGCGGCCAGGCTGCCGGCGCGCAATGCCGCCGTCCAGTTCGCCAGCACGGCTTCGTCAATACTGAGGGCGCCGGCATTGCGCGTCGGTTCGGCCCAGAGCCGGACCAGAGAAGCGTCGCCACCTTGCGGGCCGAGCCGCCAGAGCTGCAGGTCGCTCATTGTGGCATCGGCCTGCAGCAGCAGGCCGGTCGTGGCGTTCAGCGGGCGGTCGTTGCTGACCGCCTGGGCGCCCTCGCGCTCCATCATGCGTTCCAGCGTGCCGAGCCGGATATCCAGGCGGCGGCCGGATTCCTGCGCGAACCAGCGGGCATGCTGCGCCATATCGCGTTCCAGCAGGCGTTCCTCGGCTTCCGCCGTGGCTTGCCAGAGCGTGAAAGACACGGCAGTGCCGAAAATCAGGATGGCGGCAACGGCGGCCAGCAGAGGCGGCGGGGCGGGCAGGCGGCCGAGTGCGCTGAAACGTCCAGCCAGCCCCAGGCCGATCAGCAGCAGCACCGGCACGGCGGCGATCAGTGCCTGGGTATGACGGGCCCAGGCGCGGGTTTGCGGCAGCAGGTCGAAAGCGCCGATCAACAGCATCAGCCCCCAGGCGATCAGCATGGTTGCGGCGGTCCAGATCAGCAGAGAAGGCGGCAGCAGGCGGGAGGCGTGGCGGGCGGGCCGCGCCGGAATGGCCAGGCCGAGGGCTGCGAACAGGAAGCCGAAGGCCGCCACCGGTCCCAAATGGCCGATATGCTGCAGCAGTCCATTGCCGGCTGCCGCGATTTCGGCGCTGCGGTCCATGTTGCCGCGCAGGATGGCATCGCCCAGGCTTGAGACCGCTAGCAACAGCAGCAATGCGGCAGCCACCCGCCCGAGCAGCACGCGGCGCGCGCCGGCGAGCAGGCCGATGGCGGCAATAGCCGCCCCGGCGATCAGTTCGAAATGGACCGGCGGCGGGCCGGGCAGCCAATCGATGGCGTCGACCTGGCCAGTGGTTGCACCAAACAACAGGGCGCCAGACAGGGCCAGCAGGCAGCCGCCGGCGAGGCGGGCGGCTCCATCGCCCCATGGCAAGGCTGTGGTCATGTCCTGGGTCTCGGGCATGCCTGGGTTCTATCTCGTATGACGCTCGCACACCAGCCGGCATGCTACCGCATGGTGTGGCGTCCAAGTGGAGTAAAAGAGGGGGGTATTTGAATTCTTTGCGGCCGCCGACGGGTTGCCGCCAACAGCCGCTAGGGCTATTCCTGTACTGGTTAAGGGTTGGGATTATACCCCAGCTATTGTGCAAAAAATCGAATACCCAGCGGACGGCCGACCTGCCATAAGCTACGGCACCCGCAGTAGAAGCGGAGCGACGGAGGAACAGATGACCAAGGACCTGCATCATTTTATCGGCGGCAAGAAGGTGGCGGGTACGTCCGGCCGGTTCCTCGACGTCTACAACCCGAGCACGGGCGAAGTTGGCGCACGGGCGCCGCTGGCGACCAAGGCTGAAGTTGAGGCGGCGATCGCCGACAGCCAGAAGGCCTTCGAGACCTGGTCGCGGACCTCGCCGCTGGTTCGCGCGCGGGTGATGTTCAAGTTCAAGGAGCTTTGCGAGAAGCATGCCGACGAGATCGCGCTGCTGATCGCCAACGAGCATGGCAAGGTGGTGTCGGATGCGCGCGGTTCGCTGCAGCGCGGCCTGGAAGTTGTGGAATTCGCCTGTGGCATCCCGCATCTGCTGAAGGGCGAGTATTCCGATAGCGTGGCGACCGGCATCGACGTCTATTCCATGCGCCAGGCGCTGGGCGTGGTGGCCGGCATCACGCCGTTCAACTTCCCGGCCATGGTGCCGATGTGGATGTTCGCGGTGGCAATCGCCTGCGGCAACACCTTCGTGCTGAAGCCGTCAGAGAAGGACCCGAGCTGCCCGCTGCGCCTGGCCGAACTGATGCTGGAAGCCGGCGCGCCTCCGGGCGTGCTGAACTGCGTCATCGGCGACAAGGTGTCGGTGGATACGCTGCTGACCGATCCGCGCATCCAGGCGATCAGCTTCGTCGGCTCGACGCCCATCGCGCAGTATGTCTACGCCACGGCGGCAGCGCATGGTAAGCGCGTGCAGGCCATGGGCGGTGCCAAGAACCACATGATCGTGATGCCGGATGCCGATATGGATCAGGCCGTGGACGCGCTGATCGGCGCTGGTTACGGCTCGGCCGGCGAGCGCTGCATGGCTGTCTCTGTCGCCGTGCCGGTGGGTAAGTCGACCGCCGACCGTCTGGTGGAGGCCCTGGCGCCGCGCGTGCGCGCCCTGAAGGTAGGCCCCAGCGTGGACAAGGATTCCGAGATGGGCCCGCTGGTGACGGCGGAGCATCTGGCCAAGGTGAAGGGCTATGTCGATACCGGGGTGCAGGAAGGCGCCAAGCTGGTGGTGGATGGCCGTGGCATGAAGCTGCAAGGCTATGAGCAGGGCTTCTTCATGGGCGGCTGCCTGTTCGACAACGTGACGCCGGACATGCGCATCTACAAGGAAGAGATTTTCGGTCCCGTGCTGAGCGTGGTGCGTACCGAGAGCTTCGAGGAAGCAGCCAAGCTGCCGACCGAGCATGAATTTGGCAATGGCGTTGCGATCTTCACCCGCGATGGCGATGCGGCACGCGACTTCGCCGCCAAGGTGCAGGTCGGCATGGTCGGCATCAATGTGCCGATCCCAGTGCCGCTGGCCTTCCACACCTTTGGCGGCTGGAAGCGCTCGGCTTTCGGCGACACCAACCAGCATGGTCCGGAAGGCGTGAAGTTCTTCACCAAGATCAAGACCGTCACCGCCCGTTGGCCCACCGGCATCCGTTCGGGTGCGGAGTTCAACATCCCGACCATGAAGTGACGCCATGTCCTTCGGTCTGACCGAGGACCAGCGCGCCATCCAGGAGATGGCGCGCCGCTTCGCTGCGGAAAAACTGCAGCCGGGCGCGGCGAAATGGGATGCCGAGAAGATTTTCCCCGAGGCCGAACTGCGCGAAGCGGCAGCCCTGGGTTTCGCCGGCATCTATGTCCGCGACGATGTCGGCGGCTCTGACCTGACGCGGTTCGATGCCGCGCTGGTATTCGAGGAACTGGCGGCCGGCTGCACCTCGACGGCGGCCTATATCTCGATCCACAACATGGCGTCGTGGATGATCGACCGCTTCGGCAACGAGGAACAGCGCCAGCGCTTCCTGCCGAAGCTGACCAGCATGGAGCATTTCGCCTCCTACTGTCTCACCGAGCCGAATGCCGGCTCGGATGCTGCCGCCTTGCAGACCCGCGCTGTGGATGCTGGCGACCATTATGTTTTGAACGGCACCAAGGCCTTCATCTCCGGCGGTGGGCGTTCAGATATCTATGTCTGCATGGTGCGCACCGGCGAACCCGGCGCGCGTGGCGTTTCCTGCATTGTGGTGGAAAATGGCACAAAGGGCCTGAGCTTCGGCGCGCAGGAAAAGAAACTCGGCTGGAATTCCCAACCCACGGCAATGGTGATCTTCGAGGATTGCCGCGTGCCGAAGGCCAACCGCATCGGCGCCGAAGGCGAGGGCTTCCGCATCGCCATGGCCGGCCTGGATGGCGGCCGGCTGAATATCGGTGCCTGCTCGATCGGTGCCGCCAAGGCCTGCCTCACCATCGCGCGCGAGCATGTCGCCACCCGCAAGCAGTTTGGCAATGCCATCGCCAGTTTCCAGGCGACGCAGTTCAAGCTCGCCGACATGGCGACCGACCTGGCTGCCGCGCGGCTGATGATCCGCAATGCTGCCGCCATGCTGGATGCCAAGCATCCGGAGGCGACGATGTATTGCGCCATGGCCAAGCGTTTCGCCACCGATGCCGGCTTTGCCATCTGCAACGAGGCTTTGCAGTTGCATGGCGGCTATGGCTATCTGAAGGATTATCCGGTGGAGCGTTATCTGCGCGATACCCGCGTGCACCAGATCCTTGAAGGCACCAACGAGATCATGCGCGTGATCGTGTCGCGGTCGCTGCTGTCCGGCTCGTTCCTGGATTGAGATAAGAAATATGACTGATGAGATTCTGTTTTCCGTCCAGAACGGGCTTGGCATCATCCAGTTGAACCGCCCGGCGGCGCTGAACGCGCTGAATCACGCCATGTGTGTGCCGCTGGAGAAGACTCTGCGGCAATGGAGCACCGACACCGCGATCAAGGCGGTGCTGATCAAGGGCACCGGCGAGAAGGCATTCTGCGCCGGCGGCGATATCCGGCATCTGACGGCGCCGGGCGAGGAGGGGCGCGCGGGGGCGCGCGCTTTCTGGAGCACGGAATATCGCGCCAATACCCTGATCGCCGAAATGCGAAAGCCGTTCATCGCCTTGATCGACGGTATCTTCATGGGCGGCGGCGTCGGCCTTTCGGTGCATGGCAGCCATCGCGTGATCAGCGAACAGGCGCTGTTCGCCATGCCGGAAACCGGTATCGGCCTGTTCCCCGATGTCGGTGGCACTTATTTCTTGCCACGCCTCAAGGGCGAGCTCGGCACGTATCTCGGCCTCACCGGCGCGCGGCTGAAATCGGCCGATGTGCTGCATGCCGGCATCGCCACCCATTGCGTCAAGCGTGCCGATCACGCTGCGCTGGAAGCGGCGCTGATCGCCGCGCCGCTCACCGACAAGGCTTCGGTGGATGCCGTAATCATGCCGTTCCAGCACGATCCTGGCCCGGCGCCCCTGGCGCCGCATCTTGGCCTGATCGACCTGCTGTTTGCCGGCGACAGCGTGGCACAGGTGATGCGGCAGCTCGGTGCCTCGGATGGTTTCGGCGTTGAGCAGGCGAAGCTGATCCGCACCAAGTCACCGACCTCGGTGAAGTTGACCTTCGCGCAGCTCCGTCGTGGCCGCAGCCTGAATTTCCGTGATTGCATGAAGCTGGAATGGCGCATGTGCAATCATGTGCTCGGTGGCCATGACTTTTATGAAGGCGTGCGTGCCGTGATCGTTGATAAGGACCACGCACCGCGCTGGCAGCCGGCAACACTGGAAGAAGTGTCAGACGCCTATATCGAAAGCTATTTCGCTGCCCTGCCGGATGGTGATCTGCTTTTCGACTGATACAGACATAAAGAAACCCAGGGAGAGAGACATGAAGAGCATCGGTTTCATCGGCGTCGGGAATATGGGCGGGCCGATGGCGCGCAACCTGCTGAAGGCCGGCTATGCCGTGAAGGCGTTCGACCTCAGCGCCGAGGCGGTTGCCCGCGTGGTCGAGGCCGGCGGCACCAAAGCCGCTACGGCGCAGGAAGCCGCCAGCGATGTCGATGCCGTTGTTACCATGCTGCCAGCCGGCAAGCATGTGCGCGATGTTTATACCGGCGCCAAGGGCATTCTTTCCGTCGCCAAGCCGAACACGCTGTTCATCGACTCCTCCACCATTGATGTGAAGACGGCACGCGAAGTGATTGCCGCCGCCGAAGCCAAGGGCATGCGCATGCTGGATGCGCCGGTCTCGGGCGGCGTGGCGGGGGCGGAGAATGCTGCGCTCACCTTCATGGTCGGCGGCCGTGATGATGCCTTCGCGGCGGCTAGGCCTTTGCTGGAAAAGATGGGCAAGAAGATCGTGCATGCCGGCGGCGCGGGTAACGGCCAGGTCGCCAAGGTGTGCAACAACATGGTACTCGGCATCACCATGAATGCCATCTCCGAAGCCTTCGTGATGGGCGAGAAGCTCGGCCTGGCGCCGCAGGCGATGTTCGATATCGTCTCGGCGTCGTCGGGTTCCTGCTGGGCGCTGATCAACCATTGCCCGGTGCCGGGTCCGGTGCCGACCTCTGCCGCCAACCGCGACTACAAGCCGGGCTTCGCCGCCGATCTGATGCTGAAGGACCTCAAGCTTTCCCAGGAAGCGGCGCGTGCCGCTGGCGTGGTCACGCCGCTGGGTGCCGAGGCCACCGCGCTCTATTCCGAATTCGTCAATGCCGGCAATGGCGCGCTGGATTACTCGGCGATCATCAAGTCGGTGCAAACCGGAGCCAAATAATGTTGAGCCTGGAGCGTCGCGGCCGCGTCGCATTGCTGCGTTTTGATCGCGGCGATGGCCGCAATGCGCTCTCGGTGCTGGCCATGCGGGCCTTGCGCCAGGCCTTCGACGATCTGGCCAATGCGCCCGAGCCGCCGAATGCGCTGGTGCTGGCTGGTGCCGCCGATGTGTTCTCGGTCGGCTTCGATCTGAAGGACCCGATGCTGGCGACCATTGCCACCGCCAGCGTGCCGGAGCGCATGCAGGGGCCGCTGGCCGGTGCCGCGATGTGCAAGGCGCTGAGCGGTCTTGAATGCTACACCATTGCCGCGGTTGAAGGCTGGTGCCTAGGTGGCGGCCTGGCGCTGGCGAGTGCGGCCGATCTGGTGGTGGCGGGCGAGGGCGCCAGGCTTGGTCTGCCGGAAGTGGATCGCGGCATGAATTTGAGCTGGACGGCCTTGCCGCGCCTTATCGCGCGTTGCGGTCCGGCAGCAGCGAAGCGGCTCGCGATCCTCGGTGAAGTTTCAGATAGTGAAACATTGCGCCGGCTCGGCGCTGTTGATGAAGTGGTGCCGAACGGTTCCACATTGGAACATGCGCTAGCGTTGGCTGAAATCGCAGCAGCAAAGCCGCCACTCGCGGTACGCATGATCAAGCGCGGCGCGAATGCATACACCGAAGGTTTGATTCAGATGGCGTCTGCTCTGGATGCAGAGCAATTCGCGCTCATGACCATGACCGAGGATTTCGCGGAAAGCCTGGCGGCCTTCAAAGCCAAGCGTCCGCCAGACTTTCGCGGCCGCTAAGATCGGCAAGAAATCAGTCGAAATCTGTCAGATTGATTGTAACTGTCTGTTATTAATCATAAATATCCGGTTGCCCGCCCCCCGGCGGCGGGCGTATCATCCTTTGCATTCAAATGAATCGGCTGGGTGGCGAAGCGGGGGATGCTGCGTCGCACAGTGATCCTTTTAGCGTTTCCGGGGGATGGCGCGTGACAGCGTCGCGTATGGAAAACAGGCAGCGTCCAAAAGTAGGCTACGGCGAGTTGCTCGCTGCAATTGCCGACCATGAGAAGTATCGCCAGCGCCTCGCTGGCGGGCGGCGCTCGATTTTCCAATTCCGCGATCTTTCCAATTTGACAATGGCTGGTGCCGATTTGGCCGGCGCCGATTTCACCGGCTGCAAGATGCAGGGCGTCAATCTGGCGGAGACCAATCTGAGCCAGGCCGTGCTCTATGCTTGCGACCTGCGCGGCGCCAATCTGCAAGGCGCGCGGCTGGAGCGCGCCGACCTGCGCGGCGCGTCCTTGCGCGGCGCTGACTTGACCGGCGCGCGGCTGCTGGATGCCGACATGCGCGATGGCGTGGTGGCCGAGCGCGACAAATACGGCAATGTCCATATCAAGAAGCCGGACCATGATCCTGTCGATCTCGGCGGTGCCAAGATGGTGGCGGTGGATCTCACCGGCGCCGATCTTTCCGGCGTCGCCGCCGGGCGCACTGATTTCACCGATGCGATCATGGTGAACTGCATCCTGACACGCGCCAATCTTGCCGCCGCGCGGCTTGAAGGCGCCAACCTTTCCGGTGCCGATCTCTCCGGCGCCAACCTGAAGGATGCCACGCTGCGCGGCGCCGTGATGGTCGGTGCCAAGATGGAGAATGCGCTGCTGGCCGGCACCGATGTCGAAGGCGTGCTCGATGACAAGCCGAAAGGCCGGCCGCTGGCCGATCTCGGCGTGCCGATTGACGAAGCCTTGAAACTCTATGCCCAATGGCTGGGCACCGGCGGCGAGCAAGGCAAGCTGTTCGATTTCAGCGAACTCGACCTGCGCGCCATCGGCCCGAAGCCGGGCGTGATCCTCACCGGCGCCAACCTCAAGGGCTCCATTCTCCAGGGTTTGAACCTGCAGCGCGCCATGCTGCAGGGGGCCAAACTGATGGATGCCGACCTGCGCGACTGCAATCTTATGGGTGCCGATCTGCGCGGCGCCAACCTGGCCGGCGCGCAGATGGTGCGCGCGGATTTGCGCGATGCCAATCTCGGGCCGCTGATCATGCCGGGCAACCGGCTGTTTCCGGCTAATATGACCGGGGCGGTGCTGCGCGGCGCCGACATGCGCGGCGCGCAGTTGCGCAGCGCGGTGATGGACGAGGTCGATCTGGCCCGCGCCATGCTCGATGGTGCTGACCTGACGGACTGCCGGCTGCCCGAAACGCCGGTTTCTAGCCGCCGCAAGGCCTGATTTCCGCCATAGGCTGTACTGTTCGCCTACCGACGATCTTCACCTGATCGGCGAGTAATTTGTTGCGCTTCTGGCTATTTTGCAGTGCGATACATTGTGCTATTCGAGAGAAATCTAACGCGTGTAAGGTAGCCCTGACGGGGCAATAGGGGGACGTGTAATGCAGGACATTATCCGGCAACTCGAGGAGAAGCGCGCTGAGGCGCGCGCCGGTGGCGGCGATAAACGCATCGCTGCGCAGCATGCCAAGGGCAAGCTGACCGCGCGGGAACGCATCGAGTTGCTGCTCGATCCCGGCTCCTTCGAGGAGTGGGACATGTTCATGGAGCATGACTGCACCGATTTCGGCATGGCCGAGCAGAAGGTGGCAGGCGACGGCGTTGTTACCGGCTCGGGCACCATCAACGGTCGCCTGGTCTTCGTCTTCAGCCAGGATTTCACCGTGTTCGGCGGATCGCTCTCGGCCAGCCACGCCAAGAAAATCTGCAAGATCATGGACCAGGCGCTGAAAGTCGGCGCCCCGGTGATCGGCCTCAACGATTCCGGCGGCGCCCGCATCCAGGAAGGCGTCGACAGCCTTGCCGGCTACGCCGAGGTGTTCCAGCGCAACGTGCTGGCGTCGGGCGTGGTGCCGCAGATTTCGGTGATCATGGGCCCCTGCGCCGGCGGCGCGGTTTACAGCCCGGCGATGACAGACTTCATCTTCATGGTGAAGGACTCGTCCTACATGTTCGTCACCGGCCCCGATGTGGTGAAGACGGTGACGCAGGAAGTGGTGACGCAGGAGCAGCTTGGCGGCGCCGTGACCCACACCACCAAGTCCTCGGTGGCCGACAATGCCTACGAGAACGATGTCGAGGCGCTGGTGCAGGTGCGCCGCCTGATGGGCTTCCTGCCGCTCTCCAACCGCGAGAAGCCGCCGGCACGCGAAAGCTTCGATCCGATCGAACGCCAGGAAACCTCGCTCGATACCCTGGTGCCGCCGAATCCGAACAAGCCCTACGACATGAAGGAGCTGATCGAGAAGGTGGTCGATGACGGCGACTTCTTCGAGATTCAGCCGAGCTTCGCCAAGAATATCCTCACCGGCTTTGCCCGCATCGGCGGTCAGCCCGTCGGCATCGTCGCCAACCAGCCGATGGTGCTGGCCGGCTGCCTCGATATCGACTCCAGCCGCAAGGCGGCGCGCTTCGTGCGCTTCTGCGACTGCTTCGAGATTCCGATTGTCACCTTCGTCGACGTGCCCGGCTTCCTGCCCGGCACGGCGCAGGAATATGGCGGCATCATCAAGCATGGCGCCAAGCTGCTGTTCGCCTATGCCGAGGCGACGGTGCCGAAGGTGACGGTGATCACCCGCAAGGCCTATGGCGGCGCCTATGACGTGATGAGTTCCAAGCATCTGCGCGGTGACGTCAACTACGCCTGGCCCTCGGCGGAAATCGCCGTGATGGGGCCGAAGGGCGCGGTGGAAATCATCTTCCGCTCTGAGATCGGCGATGCCGCCAAGATCGCGGCGCGCACCGAGGAATACCGCCAGAAGTTCGCCAATCCCTTCGTTGCCGGCCATCGCGGCTTCATCGACGATGTGATCATGCCGCATAACACGCGCTACCGGATTGCGCGCTCCCTCGCCATGCTGCGGGACAAGGAGTTGCAGAATCCGTGGAAGAAGCACGACAACATCCCGCTGTGAGCGAGCGCAAAACAATGGCCAAGAAGACCCAGACCAAGAAAGCTGCCGCTCCTGTTGCTAAGGCCGGCAAGCTGTTCGACAAAATCCTGATCGCCAACCGCGGTGAAATCGCCTGCCGCGTGATCAAGACCTGCCGCAAGCTCGGCATCAAGACCGTGGCGGTCTATTCCGATGCCGATGATGGCGCGCTGCATATGCGCATGGCCGACGAGGCGATCCATATCGGCGCACCGCCGGCCGCTGAAAGCTATCTGGTGATCGACAAGATCGTCGCCGCCTGCAAGCAGACCGGCGCTCAGGCGGTGCACCCGGGCTACGGCTTCCTCTCCGAGAACCGCAAATTCGCCGAGGCGCTGAAGCAGGCCGGTATTGCCTTCATCGGCCCGAACCCGAACGCGATCTTCGCCATGGGCGACAAGATCGAGTCGAAGAAGCTGGCCAAGAAGGCCGGCGTCTCCACCGTGCCGGGCTATCTCGGCGCCATCAAGGACGGCAAGGAAGCCACCAAGATTGCCCGCGAGATCGGCTATCCGGTGATGATCAAGGCCTCTGCCGGCGGCGGCGGCAAGGGCATGCGCATCGCGCGCTCTGACTCGGAAGTGGAGCAGGGCTTCTCTTCCGCCACCAATGAGGCGAAGAATTCCTTCGGCGACGACCGTGTGTTCATCGAGAAGTATATCGAGGAGCCGCGCCATATCGAAATCCAGGTGCTGGGCGACAAGCACGGCAACGTGATCTACCTTGGCGAACGCGAATGCTCGATTCAGCGCCGGCACCAGAAAGTCGTTGAAGAAGCACCGTCGCCGTTCCTCGATGCCAAGACCCGCAAGGCGATGGGCGAGCAGGCCGTCGCGCTGGCCAAGACCGTGGCGTATGACAGCGCCGGCACGGTGGAATTTATTGTCGGCCCGGACCGCAAGTTCTACTTCCTCGAGATGAACACCCGCCTGCAGGTGGAGCATCCGGTCACCGAACTGATCACTGGCGTTGATCTGGTCGAGCAGATGATCCGCGTCGCGGCCGGCGAGAAGCTGACCATCGCGCAGAAGGATGTGAAGCTGAACGGCTGGGCCATCGAAGCCCGCATCTATGCCGAAGACCCGTATCGCGGCTTCCTGCCTTCCACCGGCCGCCTGGTGCGCTGGCGCACGGCGGAAGAATCGCCGGTGATCCGCAACGATACCGGCGTGGTCGAGGGCAGCGAGATCAGCATGTTCTACGATCCGATGATTTCGAAACTCTGCGGCTACGGCAAAACCCGCGAGGAAGCGACCAAGGCGCTGGCCGATGCGCTGGACGAGACCTGGATTTCCGGCATCGGCCACAATGTCAATTTCCTTAACGCCGTGTTGGCGCATCCGCGCTTCCAGTCCGGCAAGCTCTCGACCAACTTCATCGCCGAGGAATGGCCGCAAGGCTTTGCCGGCGCAGCGCTGCCTGCCGCCAGGCATCAGGCGCTTACGGCGGTGGCGGTGCTGCTGCATCTGCGCGCCGAACGCCGCGCCAGCCATATCACCGGCAAGCTCGGCCTGCCGGAAAAGGCAGCCGGCGGCGACTGGGTGGTGTTCGAAGGCAAGGCCGAAACCGTTGCCAGCGCCAGCGATGCCGAGGGTGGTTATGATGTGAAGCTTGGGGCGAAGAAGGCCGTGAAGGTGCGCTCCGACTGGCATCCCGGCGAAGCCTTCTTCCGCGGCACTGTCGATGGCACGCCTATCGTTGCTCGCGTGGCGATGCGCCAGGAAGGTTTCCGCATCACCCATGGCGGTGCCGAACTCGACCTGATCGTGCGCAGCCCGCGTGCCGCCGAATTGGCCCGCCTGATGCCGGAAAAGGTGGCGCCCGACATGTCGAAGTATCTGCTGTGCCCGATGCCGGGCCTGGTAGTGTCGATCAATGTCGCCGAGGGCGAGCCGGTGAAGGCCGGCCAGGCGCTCGCCGTGGTGGAAGCTATGAAGATGGAAAACGTGCTGCGCGCCGAACGCGACGGCACGGTGAAGAAGGTCAATGCCAAGAAGGGCGACAGCCTGGCCGTTGACCAGGTGATCCTCGAATTCGCGTAAGGGAGAAACAGACATGACCACGACGACGCTCAACCCGACCCTGCTGCAGCATGTGGCGCCCGGCATGAAAGCTTGGCGCGTTGCCCTGGCGATGCTGGCCGGTTCCGCGCTGCTGGCGATTTCGGCCAAGGTGCAGGTGCCTTTCTGGCCGGTGCCGATGACCTTGCAGACACTGGCCATCCTGGCGATCGGCATGGCGTTCGGCAGTCGCTTGGGTGCTGCCACCGTGCTGCTCTATCTCGCGGAAGGCTTCGTCGGTCTGCCGGTCTTTGCCGGTGCTGCTGCCGGTCCGGCCTATTTCGCCGGCCCCACGGCGGGCTACCTGATCGGCTTCGTGGCGTCCGCTTGGCTGATCGGCTGGCTGGCTGAGCGCGGCTGGGATCGCTCGTTGCTGCGCTGCTTGATCGCCATGGCGGTCGGCCATGCCGTGGTGTTCGTGTTCGGCGTGAGTTGGCTCGCCACCCTGGTCGGCGTGCAGAAGGCGCTGGCCGCCGGCCTCTACCCCTTCTGGGCCGCCACTTTGGTCAAGACCCTGCTCGGCGTTGCCGTGATGCAGGCCGCCTGGCATCTGGCGCTGAAGCGTCGCAGCCTGGGTTAAACATCCATCATCGTCATGCGCGGACTTGATCCGCGCATCTCTTCTCGATTTCAGGAAATGAGATACCCGCGTCAAGCGCGGGTATGACGAGTTTGTTGTTGTCAGCCCGATTGCAGATACTGGATCGCTGCGTCGCGCTCGAACAGATAGAGCAGGTGGCGCAGGGCTTCGCCGCGCTCTGTTTTCAGCGTCGGGTCGCGCTCGAGGATGAGCTTGGCATCGTCGCGCGCCGTTGCCAGCAGGTCGCCATGGGCGCCCAGTTCGGCGATGCGGAATTCGGGCAGGCCGCTCTGGCGCGTACCCAACACTTCGCCGGCACCGCGCAAGCGCAGGTCTTCCTCGGCAATGCGGAAACCGTCGTCGCTCTCGCGGATGATCTTCAAGCGCGCACGCGAGGTTTCGCCGAGCTTGCCATAATAGAGCAGCAGGCAGGAGCCGGGCTTGCCGCCGCGCCCGACACGACCGCGCAACTGGTGCAACTGCGCCAGGCCGAAGCGTTCGGCGTGTTCGATGACAATGAGCGTGGCTTCCGGCACATCGACGCCGACTTCGATCACCGTGGTAGCTACCAGCAGCCTGGAACGCCCGGCGACGAAATCCTCCATCGCCGCGTCCTTCTCGGCCGCCGGCATCTGGCCATGCACCAAGCCGATACTGCCATGGCCTAAGCGCCCTTCCAGCTTTTCGCGCAGCGCGGCATGGCGTTCGGCCGCGGCGGCGAGGTCGCTGGCTTCGCTTTCTTCCACCAGCGGGCAGACCCAGTAGACGCGTTCGCCGCTTTCGATCTTGCGTGCCACGGCTTCCATCACTTCCGGCAGGCGTTCGGCGGCAACCGTGCGGGTGTCCACCGGTTTGCGGCCAGGCGGCTTCTCGGTGAGTTTCGACACATCCATGTCGCCATAGGCGGTGAGCGAGAGCGTGCGCGGGATTGGCGTTGCGGTCATCACCAGCATGTCGACGCCTTCGCCCTTGTTGGTGAGGCTAAGCCGCTGGCCGACACCGAAGCGGTGCTGTTCGTCGATCACCGCCAAGCCAAGGTTGTGGAACGCCACATCCCCTTGGAACAGCGCATGCGTACCGATCACGATATCGATGCCGCCGCTGGCGAGTTGATCCAGCAGGGCGGCGCGCGCCTTGCCTTTGTCGCGGCCGGTGAGCAGCGCGAGCTTGACGCCGAGTTTCTCGGCATAAGGCGCCAGCGTCTCGGCATGCTGGCGGGCGAGGATTTCGGTTGGCGCCATCAGCGCGGCCTGGGCGCCAGCCTCTACCGCCACCAGCATGGAATAGAGCGCCACCATGGTCTTGCCGCTGCCGACATCGCCTTGCAGCAGCCGAAGCATGCGGCGCTCGGATGCCATGTCGCCGGCAATCTCGGCAATCGCTTGGCGCTGCGCGTTGGTCAGCGGCCAGGGCAGGGCCTTGTCCAGCGTATCGCGCAGCCGCCCATTGCCCACCAATGGCCGGCCAGTGAGGCGTTTCAGCCGGCGGCGCACCAGCAGCAGGGCAAGCTGGTTGGCGAGTAGTTCGTCATAGGCCAGCCGCGAGCGCCAGGGTGTGAAGGCTTCCAGATCCTCGGCTTCCTCCGGCTTGTGCAGGCGCCGCAAGGCGCTCTGCCAGTCGCTCCAACCCTGGCGTTTCTGATAGGCCGGATCGAGCCATTCCGGCAGCACCGGCGCGCGGCTCACGGCCTCGTCCACCAGCTTGTTCATCACCCGGCCCGAGAGGCCGGCGGTGAGAGGGTAGACCGGCTCAACGGCGGCCATGGCGGCGATTTCCTCGGGCGTGCCGATGCGGTCCGGATGAGTCATCTGCGCCCGGCCATCGAACAACTCAATCTGGCCGCTGATCACCCGTGTCTCGCCCGGTGGCAGCGCGCGCAGCAGGTAATCCTCGCGGCCATTGAAGAAGACCAGGGTGAGGGAGCCGGTGGCGTCGCTCACCGCGATGCGGTAGGGCAGGCGTGGCGTGCGCGGCGGGAAATGCTTCTCGACGGTGATTTCCAGCGTGCAGATGCGGCCCGGCTGTGCCTCGGCTATGGTTGGGCGATAGCGGCGGTCCACCAGCCCCGAAGGGCGGTGCCACCACAGGTCCAGCAGCCGCCCGCCGGCCAGCTTTTCGATCAATGCCGCCAGTTTCGGGCCGCAGCCCTTCAGGCGGTTGATCGGCGTGAAGGCGGGGTTGAGCAACTCCGGCCGCATTTTGTTCCTGGAAATGCTTGTCGATACCCTAGGGGGCGTACTATATCCTTGGCCACATTCCCAGAGCTAGGCGTCATGTCGGAACCTATTGAAATCCGTCGGAAACGGCTGATCCACCGCAGCCTGTATACCGGCATGAAGGAAACCGACCTGCTGCTCGGCGGCTTCGCGCGCGCACATCTACCGGATTTCGACGCCACCATGCTGGATCAGTATGAGGCGCTGCTGGATACCAACGAGGATCCGCAGATCTATGCCTGGGCGATTGGCCGCGAGCCGGTGCCGGCTGAGTTCGATACGCCGGTGATGCGGCTGCTCAAAAGCTACATCCCGCCGCGCTGATCATGGCACAGCCGTTGCCCGATATGCTGGGCCGGCCAGGGCGCTGGGCGCTGGGCGGCGTACCGGAAGGCCAGGATGCTCGCCTGCTGGCGGCACTGGCGGCCAAGCAGCGCCGTGGCTTGATCATGATCTGCCGCGACGATGCGCGCATGGCGGCGCTGGAACAGGCTTTGCGCTTCTTTGCCCCAGACCTGCCACTGATCGGCCTGCCGGCCTGGGATTGCCAGCCTTATGACCGCGTGTCGCCGAATGCCGAGATCGCGGCGCGGCGCATGGATGCCCTGAGCAAACTGGCGGGTTCCCGGCCTGAAGGCGGCTGGCTGCTGCTCACCACGCTGAACGCGGCATTGCAGCGGCTGCCGCAGGCGGCCTATCTCGATGCCAGCGCGCTGAGTGCGGCCAAAGGCGGCAAGCTGCCGCCGGAAAGCCTGGTCGCCTATCTCAACCGCAATGGCTATACCCGCACCTCCACGGTGATGGAACCCGGCGAATATGCTGTGCGCGGTGGTCTGGTGGACCTGTTCCCGCCCGGCGCCGAGGCGCCGCTGCGGCTGGATTTCTTCGGCGACGTGGTGGAGAGCATTCGTCGCTTCGATCCCGCCAGCCAGCGCACCATCGGTGATGCCGATGGCATGACATTGGCGCCGATGAGTGAAGTGCCGCTGGATGCAGACTCAATAGCCCGATTCCGTGGCCGCTATCGGGAATTGTTCGGCACCGTGACCGACGATGACCCGCTTTACCTGGCGGTGTCGGAAGGCCGCCGCCATATCGGCATGGAGCATTGGCTGCCGCTGTTCTTCGAGCAGCTTTCGACGCTGTTCGACTATATGCCGGATGCGCCGGTGCTGCTGGATGCGCTGCTCGACGAAGCCGCCGACGAACGCTTCCGCACCATCGCCGATCACTATGATGCCCGCCGCGCGGCGATGAAATCCGGCCTGGCGGAAGCCGGCTCGCCCTACAAGCCGTTGCCGCCGGACCGGCTCTATTTCACTGCCGGTGAATGGAGCCAGGTATTGGCGAAGCATCCGGTGGGTGCGTTCAATCCATTCGAGACTGTGGCGGGGCAGGGCGTGGTCACGCTCGATCTCGGCGCCCGGCCGGGCCGCGATTTCGCGCCCGAGCGCGGCCAAGCGCAGCAGGCCGCCGAAAAGAAGCAGGTCGGCGTCAGTGTCTACGAAGCCCTGGGTGGCCATCTGGCAAAGCAGATCACCGCCGGCAAGCGCTTGCTGTTCGCCGCCTACAGCACCGGCGCACGCGACCGCCTGGCACTGGTGCTGAAGGATCACGGCATCGAGCCGATTGAGTCGGTGGAACTCGCCGCCGATCTCGAAAACCTGCCGCGCAGCACGGCGGGCATTGCCGTGCTGCCGCTGGAGCATGGTTTCGAAGCCGCCGATCTCTGCGTTATCGCCGAGCAGGATATTCTTGGCGACCGCCTGGTGCGGGCCAAGCGGCGCCAGCGCCGCGCCGAGAATTTCCTCACCGAAGCGGCGGGCCTGAGCCCCGGCGATCTGGTGGTGCATGTCGATCATGGCATCGGCAGCTATCAGGGTCTGGTAACGCTTGATATCGGCGGCGCGCCGCATGACTGCCTGCTGCTGCATTACGAAGGCGGCGACCGGCTCTACCTGCCGGTGGAAAATATCGAGATGCTGTCGCGCTACGGCTCCGGCGATGCCGGCGTAGCCCTCGACAAGCTTGGTGGCGTCGCCTGGCAGAACCGCAAGGCGCGGATGAAGAAGCGCCTCAAGGACATGGCCGAGGCGCTGATGAAAGTGGCCGCCCAGCGGGCGCTCCGTACCGCCGAGCGTATCGCGCCACCGGAGGGTCTGTACGAGGAATTCTGCGCCCGTTTCCCGTTCGAGGAAACCGAGGACCAGGCCCGTGCCATCAACGACACGCTGGATGATCTCGGCGCCGGCCGGCCGATGGACCGCCTGGTCTGCGGCGATGTCGGCTTCGGCAAAACAGAAGTGGCGATCCGCGCCGCATTCGCCGCCGCCATGGCCGGGCAGCAGGTGGCCCTGGTCTGCCCGACAACCTTGCTCTGCCGCCAGCATTACCGCACCTTCGTTCAGCGGTTCCGTGGCATGCCGGTGCGCATCGAGCAGCTCTCACGGCTGGTCAACCCCAAGGCCGCCAAGGAAGCCAAGAAGGGCCTGGAAGACGGCACTGTCGATATCGTGGTCGGCACCCATGCGCTGCTGTCCAAGAGCATCGAGTTCAAGCGGCTCGGCCTGCTGATCATCGACGAGGAGCAGCATTTCGGCGTCAAGCACAAGGAACGGCTGAAGCAGATCCGTTCCGAAGTGCATGTGCTGACCATGAGCGCGACACCGATTCCGCGCACGCTGCAGCTTGCCCTCTCGGGCGTGCGTGAACTCAGCCTGATCGCCACGCCGCCGGTGGACCGCCTGGCGGTACGCACCTATGTGGCGCCGTTCGATCCAGTGGTGATCCGCGAAGCCCTGCTGCGCGAGCATTTCCGTGGCGGCCAGAGCTTCTTCGTCTGCCCGCGCATCGACGACCTGGAATTCGGCATGAACTTCATCCGCCAGCATGTGCCGGAACTGAAGCCGGTGATGGCCCATGGCCAGATGCCGCCGACCGAACTGGAAGACGTGATGAACGCCTTCTACGATGGCCGCTACAATGTGCTGGTCGCCACCAATATCGTGGAGAGCGGCTTGGATATCCCGACCGCCAATACCCTGGTGGTGCACCGCGCCGACCTGTTCGGCTTGGCGCAGATGTATCAGCTTCGTGGCCGCGTCGGCCGTTCAAAGCTGCGCGCCTATGCCTATTTCACCTACCAGCCCGGCCGCATGCTGAATGCCAATGCCGACCAGCGTCTGCGTGTGCTGCAAAGCCTGGATGGCCTGGGCGCCGGCTTCACGCTGGCAAGCCATGATCTCGATCTGCGCGGCGCCGGCAATCTGCTGGGCGAGGAGCAGTCCGGTCATATCCGAGAGGTAGGGTTCGAGCTGTATCAGGAAATGCTGCAGCAGGCGATCCAGGATGCCCGCGCCGAGGCCCGGGGCCAGAAGGCGGCGGACGAGAAATGGGCGCCGCAGATCCAGATCGGTACCGCCGTGCTGATCCCGGAAGCCTATGTGCCTGATTTGAATCTGCGCTTGCAGCTCTATCGCCGCGTCGCCGACCTGGAGGGCCGCGAGGAGATCGATGCTTTCGCCGCGGAACTGATCGACCGTTTCGGCCCATTGCCCGTGGAAGTACAGCACCTTCTCGATATCGTCGCGATCAAGAAGCATTGCCGCGATGCCGGCATTGCCAAGATCGAGGCCGGGCCGAAGGGCATGACATTGTCTTTCCGCGACAACGTGTTCGCCGATCCGCCGGGCTTGGTGCTGTTCATCCAGGCGCAGCGCGGCAATGCGAAGCTCAGGCCGGACCACAAGCTGGTGCTGTTGCAGAACTGGCCGGAACCTGAGCAGCGCCTGGCCGGCGTGCTGTCGATCTCCAAGGGGCTGGCTGATATTGCCGCCGAGGCCACCCGCCGGGCGGCAAAGAAAAACTGATCAGCTATTGGCGCGCCAGCGCGGCGCATTTTCCGGGATGATCTGGCCGCATAAAGCCTGGATCACCTTGCCCTCGCCATCGACAATCGGCATCAGGATCGCCTCATGCGCCAGCCGGATATCGCGGAAGGCGATTGGGTAATACAGCCGCATCGGCTTGCGTTCGTCGCGCACGCGGCTCAGCGCCTGGAAGATAACGGCCCGGCGCATCGGATCGGGATGCGCGTCCAGCGGCTTGCCGGTCAGCTCGAAGCCGATGCGGTCGACAATTTCCTGGCCCAGCAGGCGGTAGGAGAAATACGGCGGTCCGGGCAGGATGTCGAAGATCGTCACCATGCCGATCAGGAAGCGCAGCTTCAGCGGATCGACCAACTCGCGGCCGGGCAGGCGGTCGCCGTCACAGGCGTCTTTCCAAAGTTGCCACAACTGGCGCAGACGCTCGTGGTCGATCACGCCACTGTCGCAGATCGGCGTGATCAGTTGCGGCGTTGTGTCCGGTTCAGGTTGCGTCATTCGCTACGGCGAGGGCCTTGTCGATCACGTCCAGCAGCACTTCCGGCGGCTGCGCGCCGGAAAGGCCGTAGCGGCGCTCGATGATGAAGAAGGGGACTCCGGTGATGCCGAGTTCGCGCGCCATGCGGTCCTCGGCCTCGATCACCTCGGCATCGATGCCCTGTTCCAGCTTGCCTAGCACGGCGGCATGGTCCATGCCGGCCTCGGCGGCGATTTCCGCCAGCACGGCGGCATCGCCGATATCGCGGCCTTGCAGAAAATAAGCCTGGAACAGCTTTTCCTTCACGTCGTACTGCACGCCGTCTTCCAGCGCCCAGCGCAGCAGGCTATGGGCGGCCAGTGTGTTGGGCGTGCGCTTGATACCGTCGAAATCGAAGGCGATGCCTTCCTTGGCACCTTCGCCGGCAACGCGGGCATAGATTTCCTTGGCCCGCGCCGGGCCGCCGAATTTGGCTTCCAGGTAGGATTTGCGGTCGGCGCCTTCGCGCGGCATGTCCGGATTGAGCTGGAACGGCCGCCAGCCGATCTCGAACTCAATATCCGGGCGCAGCGCCATAGCCTTTTCCAGGCGGCGCTTGCCGATGAAACACCAGGGGCAGATGACGTCGGAGACGATTTCGATGCGCATGACAACCAGCTTAGCAGAGGGCGGCGTTTTCGGCCAGACGAGGCTTGACCGGACGAGGCGGAACCGGGACCATCCCGGCGGACCATTATCAGGAAACAGTGTTGGGAGAGAGCGTTATGGGTGAGTTGCAGGGTAAGGTGGCGCTGATCACCGGTGCGTCAAGCGGGCTTGGCGAGCGATTCGCGGAAATTCTGAGCGCCGAGGGCGCCGCCGTGGCGCTGGCCGCCCGGCGCACGGACCGCCTGGCCGCCCTCGCCGAGCGGGTGACCAAGGCCGGCGGTACCGCCGTGACCGTGAAGATGGACGTGACCGATATCCCGGGCATCCAGGCCGCTGTCGCGGAGGTAGAGCAGAAGCTCGGCAAGATCGACATCCTGCTGAACAATTCCGGCGTTTCGGCCCAGGGCAAACTGCTCGATGTGACACCGGAGGATTATGACTTCACCATGAATACCAACACCAAGGGCGCCTTCTTCGTCGCTCAGGCGGTGGCGCGCGGCATGGTTGCGCGCAAGATCGAGGGCCGCATCATCAATATCGCGTCCCTGGCCGGCCTGCGCGTGCTGAGTCAGCTCAGCGTCTACTGCATGTCGAAAGCGGCGGTGGTGCACATGACCCGCGCCATGGCGATGGAATGGGCGCGCTATGGCATCAACACCAATGCCATCTGCCCCGGCTATATCGAAACCGAGATCAACCGCGACCATTGGCAGACCGAGGGCGGCAAGAAGCTGATGCAGATGCTGCCGCGCCGCCGCGTCGGCGATGTCAGCGACCTGGATGGCCTGATCAAGATGCTGGCCTCGCCGGCCTCGCGCTTCATCAATGGCGCCATCATCACCGCCGACGACGGCATGTCGGCTTTCTGACCGGAGAGGGGTGCATTGGGCAGCACAGCAGCGATAGCGGAGAAGCCCCGTATCCTGGTGCTGTTCGCGCACCCCTATCACCGTGCCTCGCGCGTCAACCGCGCCATGGCTGCGGCGGCCCGGCAATTGCCGCAGGTGACACTGCATGACCTCTACGAGACCTATCCAGATTTCCATATCGACGTGAAGCGCGAGCAGGCTTTGCTCGAGGCGCATGACGTGATCGTCATGCAGCATCCATTCTACTGGTATAGCTGTCCGGCACTCCTCAAGGAATGGATGGACTCCGTGCTCGAATATGGCTGGGCCTATGGCAATGGCGGTAACGCCCTGCACGGCAAGGACCTGGTGCAGGCGATTTCCACCGGCGGCCCGGATTTCGCCTATCGCAGCGACGGCTATAACCGCGTCACCATGCATGAGCTGCTGCTGCCCTTCGAGCGCAGCGCCGTGCTTTGCGGCATGAATTACCGCGAACCCTTCCTGCTGCAGGGCGTGCGCTCCAAGAGCGATCAGGAAGTCGCCGAGCATGCCGCGGCCTACGCACGCTGGCTCGACACTTTTCCGCACCCGCGCGATTGTGTCGGCTGTGACCAGCCGGACGTGCCTGAAACGGACCGCTGAAACATGGACGAGCATAGCCTGCTATTCTCCGCCCTGGTCTACCTCGCCGCTTCGGTGATTGCCGTGCCGCTGGCCAAGCGCCTCGGCATGGGCTCGGTGATCGGTTATCTCGTCGCCGGCGTGGTGATCGGCCCCTGGGGCCTCAAGCTGATCACCGATGTGGTCGAGATTCTGCATTTCTCCGAATTCGGCGTGGTGCTGCTGCTGTTCCTGATCGGCCTGGAATTGGAGCCGCGCCGACTGTGGCAGATGCGTGGGCCGATCTTCGGCCTTGGCACGGCGCAGCTTGCCGGCTGCGCCCTGGCGCTGGGATTGCTCGGCCTGGCCTTCCATTGGCCGTGGCAGACTCTGGTGGTTGCCGGCCTTGGCCTCGGCCTGTCCTCCACGGCAATAGGCCTGCAGCCATTGACCGAGCGCAACCTGCTCGGCACACCGGGCGGGCGCGCAACTTTCTCGATCCTGCTGTTCCAGGATATCGCGGTGATCCCGGCGCTGGCGGTGCTGCCGCTGCTGGCCATCGCTCCCGTGGCGGCTAATACCACTGGCCCCCAGGGCTTGCAGGCGGCGGGCCTGGCTATCGCAGTGATCATCGCCGTGATCCTTGGCGGCCGCTATCTGACGCGGCCCTTGTTCCGCATCATCGCCAGCACCGGCCTGCGCGAGATATTTACCGCTGCTGCGCTGCTGATCGTGATCGGCATCTCGGCCTTGATGCAGTTCGCCGGGCTTTCCATGGCGCTCGGCGCCTTCATCGGCGGTGTGCTGCTGGCGGAAAGCGAATACCGCCATGAACTGGAAAGCGATATCGAGCCGTTCAAGGGCCTGCTGATGGGCCTGTTCTTCACCTCGGTGGGCATGACCGTGGATTTCGGCCTGCTGCTGTCGCACCCTTGGGAAGTGCTGGCGGTGGTGGCCGGCCTGCTGCTGGCGAAATCCGCCGTCATCTTTGTGCTGGCCTTGCTGGCGAAAATCCCGCGCGGGCAGATCAGCCTGTTCACCTTCCTGCTGGCGCCGGGCGGCGAATTCGCCTTCGTGCTGTTCGGCGCGGCCGGTACTCTCGGTGTCATGAACGCCGATATCGCCGCCTTGCTCACCGTATCGGTGGCGCTGTCGATGCTGTTCGGCCCGCTGCTGCTGGTGCTGCATGACAAGGTGATCGAACCCCGGCTGGTGGTGGTGTCGAACCGGCCCGAGGATGTGGTGGAGGACGAAGGCAACCCGGTGATCGTCGCCGGCTTCGGCCGCGTCGGCCAGATTGCCGCGCGCCTGCTGTTCGCCAACCATATCAATGCCACGGTGCTGGACCACGATCCGGAAACCATCGACGCCCTGCGGCTGTTCGGCTTCAAGGTGTTTTATGGTGATGCGACGCGGCTCGATCTGCTGGAAGCCGCCGGTGCGGCCAAGGCCCGCGTGCTGATTGTTGCCATTGACGGTCAGGAAGACTCGTTGAAGCTTGTCGATCTGGCACAGCGGCATTTCCCGAACCTCACCATCATCGCCCGCGCCCGCGATGTCGTGCATGCAGTGGAGTTGATGAACCGCAAGGTGGCGGTGATCGAACGCGAGACTTTCCATTCGGCGCTGCGGCTCGGTGAGGAAACCCTGAAAGCTTTGGGCCATGGCGCTTATTCCGCCCGCAAGCGCGCTCTGATGTTCAAGGCGCATAACGAAGCCTTGCTGGCCAATATGCATGCCCATTGGGATGAAGGCCTGGAGAAGCGCATCACCTTGCAGCAGCAGGCCCGCGCCCGCCTGCGGCAGAATCTGGAAGCCGACGAGGTGGCTGTGCGCGAGAACCGCGAGCTGGGCTGGGATTAGGGCTTAAGTCTGCGCCAACCGTTTGCGCTGCACTTTGCCATTGGCGGTGCGCGGCAGGGTGTCGATGAAGCGCCATTCGCGCGGGCATTTATAGCCCGCCAGGCGGTCATGAGCGAAGGCGTCGAGGTCCTGAACATCCGGCCGGGCACCCTCGCGCGGCACGATGAAGGCGGCAATCACTGATACATCGGCGCGCACGCGCAATTCGGTGACGGCGATTTCCTGCACGGCGGGATGATCGGCCAAAGCGGCTTCCACTTCGGCCGGCGAGACGCGGTAGCCCATGGCATTCATCACGTCGTCGTTGCGGCCATGGTGCCAGAGATAGCCATCATCATCGAGCGCGGCGAGGTCGCCGCCGAGAAACCAGTCGCCACGATAGACCAAGGCTTCCTCCTCGGGCCGGTGCCAGTAGCCGAGCATCAGCGACGGCTCGGAACGATGCACCGCCAGCAGGCCGATCTCGCCAGTGGGCAAAGCCTCGGTGCTGTCGCTATCGACGGGAAGAATGGCAACACGGCGGCCCGGCTGCGGCTTGCCCGGGCTGCCGGGCTTTATCGCCATGCCGGGGCCGGTGGAGATGTAGGTGGAAATCTCGCTCATGCCGAGGGCTTCATAGAGCGGCTTCTGCATCACTTCCTGCCATTCGGCGAGCAGGGCGGGCTGCAAGGCCTCGCCGGCCGTGCAGCCATGGCGCAGGCTGGAAAGGTCGAACTGCTTCACATCGCCGTATTTCAGGATCTGGCGATAGAGCGTCGGCACGGCGGCGAAGATGGTGGCCCGGTGACGCTCTATCAGTTTTGGCCAGATGCTGACATCGCGCGGGCCGTTATAGAGCACCGTGGTGGCGCCCGCCGCCCAGGGATCGACCAGGCCGACGCCGAGCGTGTAGGTCCAGTTGAAGGCGCCGGCATGCAGCAGCACATCGCTTTCCTGCAGGCCGAGCCAGCCCTGATGCATCGGCCGGCGGCCCCAGGCGGCGCGCTGGGCATGCAGCACACCCTTGGGCTTGCCTGTGGTCCCGGAAGTATAGATCAGATAGGCGGGATCGTCGGCCGAGGTATCGGCATAGCCTTCCAGCGGCGGCGTTTGCTTCAGCCGTGCCAGGGTTGCCGGATCAAGCAGCAGCACGCCATCGGGCAGCTTCAGGTCGCGCGCCAGTTCGGCGGAGGCGGCGACAGCGGCGGCGCCGGAATTGCCGAGCAGGAATTCGGCCTCATGGGCAGTGAGCTGCGCGCTGGAGGGCAGGGCGACATGGCCGGCGGCGATGGTGGCGAAATAGGTCAGCGCGTAATCGGCATCGTTCGCCATGCGGATCATGATGCGCGAGCGTGGCGGCAGGTTCAGGCTGAGCAGCCCTGCCGCCAGGCGGCGCACGGCGAGATCCACCTCGGCGAAACTCATGCGGGTTTCGCTGGCCTCACCGACCAGGATCATGGCGGTCTTGTGCGGCCGCAGCCGGGCATTCGCTTCCAGGCAGTAGCGCGCGATGTTGAAACGGGCGGCGACAGGCTCGGTCATTGCTTCATCATACCCGGCTTGGCATCGGGCACCCGCAGATAAAAGGCCAGCGCCGCGGCGAGCAGCACCACTTGCAGGCCGAACACGATGCGGTAAGCCATCTCGGTCGGCTGCGTGCCGGCAGGCGTCAACCATGCCATCAGGTAGCCGGTGAGAATCTGCTGGAAGGCGGCGCCGCCCATGGTGCCGATATTCAGTGTGGTGATGCCGCGTCCGGCCAGTTCCGGCGGAAACACGCTGCGGGCATGGGCGAAGATCATCACCGTGGAGCCGTTCATCACCGCGATCAGTGTCAGGATGGCGCCGACGGTGAATACGCTCAGGCCCGGAATCAGGATGATGGCGGCGAGGCAGAGCACCTGTGTGCCGACGCCGACTGCCAGCAGCCATTTGCGTGTGTTGAACACGCGGTCGAGTGGTCCCCAGAGGAAATAGCCGATGGCCGCACCCACGGCCATGAAGATCAGCACCTTGCCGCGCGCCGTGGTGTCGAGTCCATGCACGTCATGCAGATAAGGCCCGCTCCACAGGCCGAGCAGGGTGATGAAGGTGGCATAGACGGTGAAAATGAAGACGAAGAGATAGGGGAAACTGGGATTGCGCACCACGTCGCCGATGCCGCGTATGGTCTCGGTCAGGCTTTCGCCCTGCACGGCCTTTGCCTTCGCCGGATCGGGATCATCGCGCAGCGCGAACCAGGAGAGCACGATCAGCAGCACAGTGAAACCGCCCGAAACATAGAAGGCGGCACGCCAGCCATAGGTTTGCGAAAACCAGGCCAGCGGCGCGGTGGAGGCGATGACCCCGAGATTGCCGACCGCGATCAGGATGCCGGAAATGGTGGCGAATTTCTCCGGCGCGAACCAGCGGCCGAACAGCACCAGCGGTCCCGTAAGCAAGGCGCTGCAGCCGAAGCCGAGCACGATGCGGGCCAGCGTCAATTCCAGCAGGCCATCGCCGGTGGCGAACCACAGCGCGCCGATGAAGGCGATGGCAAGCGTAACCAGGATGGTGAGGCGCGGGCCCCAGCGGTCGAGCGCGATACCGACCGCGAACTGGCTGACCGCGAAAGTGATGAAGAAGGCGCCGGTGAGGATGCCGAGGTCATCCGGCGTGAGATGCAGTTCCCGCATCAGATCCGGGCCGATCACGGCATTGGCCGAGCGGTAGAACTGGCTGATGATATAGCTCAGGCAGCAGCAGACCAGAATGCGGTACGCAATCGACACATCAGCCTCTTCGGTGCGGCCCCGCCGGGAGCCGCACCGCCAGGTTATTTAAAACGCAGACAGGGTTACAGGAAACGCCGGGTCAGTCGAGCTTCGCACCGGAGGTTTTCACCACTTCCGCCCAGCGCTTGATTTCCGAACTGACGAACGGCGCGAATTCCGCCGGGGTCATGGTCGGGGTATCCGAACCGTTCTTCGACCAGATGTCCTTGAGTTCGGCTGAGTCGAGCGCCTTGCGGGTCTCGGCATACATCTTCGACACGATATCCGCCGGCGTACCCTTCGGCGCCCACATGGCATACCAGGTGGAGACGACATAGCCATCCAGCCCGGCTTCCTTGGTGGTCGGCACATTCGGGAAGGCGCCGTTGCGCGTCGGCGAGGCCATGCCCAGCGGAATGATGCGGCCGCCAGTGATCTGGCCCGCCGAAGTGCCGAGGCCGTCGAAAATCATGTGCACTTCGCCCGCCAGCAGGCCCTGCATGGCCGGGCCGGCGCCGCGATACGGCACATGGGTGATTTCGGTCTTGGTGACGATCTTGAACAGTTCGCCGGCCAGGTGGTGCGTGGTGCCGTTGCCGGCCGAGCCGTAATCCATCTTGCCCGGATTGGCCTTGAGATACTTGATCAGATCGGCCAGCGTGCGGGCCTCAACCTTCTGCGGGTTGACCACGATCACCTGCGGCGGCTGCGCGATCACGGTGATCGGCACGAAATCCTTCTCAAGATCGTAATCGAGCTTCGGATACAGCGACGGCGCGATGGTGTGATGCGCCGCGCCGATGAAGAAGTTGTAGCCGTCAGCCGGGGCGCGGGCCGCCACGCTGGCACCGATGGTGCCGCCGGCACCGCCACGGTTATCGATTACAATCTGCTGGTTCAGCGCCTTGCCGATGACGGCAGCCAGCGGACGGGCAAAGGCATCGGTGCCGCCGCCGGCCGGGAAGGGCACGACCCAGGTGATCGGCCGGTTCGGCCAGGCTTGTGCCTGGGCAGCGCCGGAAGCGCCGAGGACCGCAAGAGCGGGCAGGGTGAAGGCAATAGCTGCGGCAAGGCTGCGCCGCGAGATGGCCCGAATCATAACGTTCCTCCAGATTTATGTTTTATGTGCAACTACTTTAGAGAATGCCCCGGGCCGGTCAAGACAAGCTTGCGGTAGCGGCCAGATAGCGCTGCGGCGGCACGCCCAGCGAGCGCCGGAACATCGCCGTGAAGGCCGAAGCGCTGTCATAGCCGAGCCGGGCTGCCACCCGCGCTACCGGCTCACCACCGGCCAGCCGCGCCACTGCATCGGCCAGCCGGGCGCGCTCGCGCCAGCGGCGGAAGCTCAAACCTGTTTCCTGCTGGAACAGGCGGGCGAGCGTGCGCGGGCTGGCGCCACTTTTCGCCGCCCAATCCTCCAGCGACAGCCGGCTGCCAGGCTGCTCCAGCAAGGCCTCGCAGAGCCGTTGCAGCCGCGCATCCCGGGGCATCGGCAGGCCCAGCGGCACGGCGGGCAGGCGGCGCAGTTCATCCAGGATCAACTGCATGATCAGGCCGGCGCGGCCCTCCGTGTCGTATTCCAGCGGTTCGGCCACCGCTTCCAGAATCAGTTCGCGTAGCAGCGGCGACACATCGACCACCCGGCATTCGGTGGGCAGGGCAGGGTCGGCATCGGGGGCGACGTAAAGCGTGCGCATCGCCACGGCAGAGGCCATCCGCACCTCATGGGGCATGCCGGCCGGCACCCACACGGCGCGCAGTGGCGGCACCACGAAGGCGCCTTCCGGGGTCATCACCCGCATCACGCCGCTCACCGCATAGAGCAACTGGGCGCGCGGATGGTCATGCGGCGCGATGTGGTAGCCGGCCGGGAAGGGCTTGGCCATCGCCGCCACCGGGCGGGGCACATGCTGGTAATCCTGCGGATTGGTGCTTTTGGCCGCCATTGGCAGAAACTCGATGATATTTGGCAGAACAGATTGAACCGGACAGGCTAGCCTGTCCAGGTCGGAATCGCGTCTCCCTGGAGTGCCAAACATGAACCTGTCCCGCCGCGTGGTGAATTTCGTCAATATCGGCCACGCCTTCGACCACATGCTGATGCTGATTTTTCCCACCGCCGTGCTGACCATGGATCAGGCTTTCGGCCTGCCTTACGGCGAATTGCTGGCACTCTCGATCGGCGGTTTCATCTCGTTCGGCCTGTTCTCCATCCCCGCCGGCTGGCTCGGCGACCGCTGGAGCCGGCACAAGATGATGACGATCTTCTTCTTCGGCATTGGCAGCGCCACCATGCTCACCGGCCTGGCCCAGGCGCCGTGGCAGATCGCCGTCGGCCTCACCGCCATGGGCCTTTTCGCGGCCATCTATCACCCGGTCGGCGGCGCGCTGCTGGTGGCCAATGTCGAGAAGATGGGCCGCGATCTCGGCATCAACGGCGTGTGGGGCAATATGGGCGTGGCGCTGGCGGCGTTGATCACCGGCGGCCTGGCGCAATGGCTCGGCTGGCGCGCGGCTTTCTTCGTGCCCGGCGCGGCGGCGCTGATCGCCGGCGTGTTCTGGCTGATCATGGTGCCGAACCGCCCGAGTGCTGGCAAGGCAGCGGCCAAGAAGGCCGTGGATGTGCCGCGCGACGTGGTGATCCGCGCCTTCGTGGTGCTGTCCTTGGTGACGATTGCCGGCGGCATCACCTTCAATGCCGGCACGGTGTCGCTGCCCAAGCTGTTCGAGGAACAGCTTCAGTTCGGTGCGCTCAGCACCTTCGGCATCGGCATCACCGCCGCCCTGGTCTACACCTTCGGCGCCATGGCGCAGCTCATCATTGGCAATATCATCGACAAGCTGCCGCTGCGCAAAGTGTTCGTGCCGGTGGCGGCTTTGCAGGCGCCGTGCTTCTTCCTTGCCGGCTGGGCGGTGGGCTGGCCGTTGCTCGGCTTCGCCGCTGGCATCATGTTTGCGCTATTCGGCCAAGTGACGATCAACGACGCCATGATCGCGCGCTACACCACGGATTCCTGGCGCGCCCGGGCTTTCTCGATCCGCTACGTGATGTCGTTCACCGCCAGCGCGCTCGCCGTGCCGCTGATCTCATTCCTGCATACCCGCACCGGCAATTTCGAAGCGGTGTATACCGTGCTGGCGGTGCTGGGCGTGTTCATCTTCCTCGGCTCGCTGGCTTTCCCGCACCGGCCCGAGGAGATCGCGCCCGCTGCCACGCAAGCGGCGGAGTAGGGCTTACTCCGCCGGGTGCGGCGCCGGATGGTGTCCGGCGTCGTGACCAGGGCCATGTTCGTCCGAAGGCTTCACAGCCATCTTGCTGCGGTCGCGGGCCAGGATGGTGTAGGCGGTGGGTACCACGAACAGCGTCAGCAGGGTGCCGAGCGACAGGCCGCCGACGATCACCAGGCCGATCTGGTTGCGGCTTTCCGCGCCGGCACCCATGGCCATGGCCAGCGGCAGAGCGCCCAGCACCATCGCCGCCGTGGTCATCAGGATCGGGCGCAGGCGCAACGCCGCCGCCTCGATCACGGCGTCTAACCGCGAGCGGCCCTGTTCCTGGAGCTGGTTGGCAAATTCCACGATCAGGATGCCGTTCTTGGTGATCAGGCCGACAAGAGTCACCAATCCCACCTGGCTGTAGATGTTCATGGTGCCGCCGCCATATTTCAGCGCCAGCAGCGCGCCGGTCATGGAAAGCGGCACGGTAAGCATGATGATGAACGGGTCGATGAAGCTTTCGAACTGCGCCGCCAGCACCAGGTAGATGAAGGCCAGCGCCAGGATGAAGGTGAAGTAGATATCGCCCGAGGCTTGCTTGAATTCGCGCGATTGGCCGTTGTAGTCGATCTGCACGCCGCGCGGCAGCACGGCACGCACGGCCTCCTCGAGCTGCGCCAGGGCTTCGCCTTCGGAATAGCCCGGCGCCACGTTGGCGGTAATATCGGCGGCACGAAGCTGGCTCATGCGGGTGAGCTCGCGGGCACTCAAGGATTCCCGCACGGTGACCAGATTGGAAAGCTGGATCATCTGGCCAGACGAGCCGCGTACATAGATCTTGGAGAGGTCGTCCGGGTTGGCGCGGTCGACATCCGCCACCTGCACGATCACGTCATACTGCTTGCCGTTCTGCTTGAACCGCGTCACCTGGCGGCCACCCAGCATGGTTTCCAGCGTGCGACCGATGGTATCGACCTCGACGCCCATATCCGCCGCCTTGTCGCGGTTCACCGAAACCTTGACCTCCGGCTTGTTCAGCTTCAGGCGGGTATCGACATTGGCCAAAGCCGGATATTTTTCGGCCTCCACCAGCACCATCGCGACCATGCGATTCAGTTCGTCGTAATCGACATTGGCCTGCAGCACGATCCACACTGCCGGCGAACGGAGATTCTGGCCCAGCGAACGCGGGTTGTCGGCGAAGCCCTGCACGCCGGCCAATTCACGCATCTTCGGGTTCAACTGCGTGACGATTTCCTGCTGCTTGCGCTTGCGCTGGTCCCAATGAGCAAGGCGGGTGAAGGAAACGCCCTGCGACACGATGGGATTGCCCGAGACGACGAAGCGCGCCTCGGCTTCCGGCACGCCTTCCATGATCTTCTCGACCTGGCGGGCATACTTTTCCATGTAATTGATCGTGGCGCCTTCAGGGCCGTTGAACGAACCCACAATGGTGCCGCGATCCTCCACCGGCGAGAGTTCCGGCTTCAACTGCTTGAACACGAAATAGCTGCTGCCGGCGAAGCCGATGCCGATCAGGATCACCAGCCAGCGGACCTTGAGCGTGCTGCCGAGCAGGCGGCGATAGCCGTTGGTGATGCCATTCAGCACATTCTCGACGACATTGTAGAAAAAGCTGTGGTTGGTTTCGTGCTTCAGCAGACGGCCGCACATCATCGGGCTGAGCGTCAATGCGACGAAGCCGGAGACCAGCACGGCGCCGGCCAGGGCCCAGGCGAATTCGGTGAACAGACGGCCCGTGGTGCCGCTCATGAAGCCGATGGGGGCATACACGGCAGCCAGGGTCAGCGTCATTGCCACCACGGCGAAACCGATTTCCTTGGCGCCCTTGAAAGCGGCATCCAGCGGCGCCATGCCTTCCTCGATATGGCGATAGATGTTTTCCAGCACCACGATGGCATCGTCCACCACCAGGCCGATGGCCAGCACCATAGCAAGCAAGGTGAGGGTGTTGATGGTGAAGCCGAGCGCCAGCATGATGGCGAAGGCGCCCATCAGCGAGGCGGGGATGGTGACCACCGGAATCAGCGTGGCGCGGATGTTGCGCAGGAACAGGAACACCACCGCCACCACCAGCAACACAGCTTCGCCGATGGTGCGGTAGACCGACTTGATCGAGGCTTCGATGAATACCGAGGTATCGTAGGCGACCTCGGCACGCATGCCGTCGGGCAGGTTCTCCAGGATATCGGGCAGGGCCTCGCGCACGCCACGCGAGATATCCAGCGGGTTGGCCACCGCCTGCTTAACGATACCGAGCGACACGGCGGGCTTGCCGTTGAAGCGGACACTGACGCGCTCGTCCAGCGGCCCGACCTCGGCGCGGCCGACATCGCGCACACGCACCGGATAGCCGTTGACCTCGCGGACAATGATGGCGCCGAACTGTTCCGCCGTGCGCAGGTCGGTTTCCGACAGCACGGTGAATTCCATATTCTGGCTCTCGATGCGGCCGGCTGGCACTTCCACATTCTGCCGGCGCAGCGCGCCTTCCACATCCTGCGGCGTCATGTTGTAGGCGGCGAGGCGGGCGGCATCGAGCCATAGCCGCATGGCATAGCGGCGCTCGCCGAAGATGCGGGCTTCCGCCACGCCGGCGATGGATTGCAGCCGGTCCTTCACATAGCGGTCGGCGTAATCGGTTAGTTCCAGCGAGGTATGGCGCTCGGACGAGAAGGCGATGAACAGCACCGGCTGGGCATCGGCTTCCACCTTGGAAACGATGGGCTCGTCGATTTCCGGCGGCAGCTTGCCGCGCACGCGGCTGACGCGGTCGCGGACGTCATTGGCGGTGGATTCCGCGTCGCGGGACAGCTTGAAGCGCACCACTACCAGGCTGCGTTCCTGGCGCGTGATTGAGCGCAGGAAGTCGATGCCTTCGATGCCGGCGATGGATTCCTCCAGCACGCGCGTCACCTGGCTCTCGATCACCTCGGCGCTGGCGCCGCGATAGACGGTTTCCACCAGCACCACCGGCGGATCGATATTGGGATATTCGCGCACAGTGAGGCGGGTGAACGACACCAGGCCGATCAGCACCACCACCAGGCTCAGCACGGTGGCGAAAACCGGGCGGCGGATGCAAAGGTCGGAGATACCCATGCTCAGCTACCCTTGATCTCGGTGGCGCGGACATACTGGCCGTCGCGCAGCTTCACCGCGCCCTCGACCACGATAGGTTCACCGGCCTTGAGGCCTTCCATGATTTCGACTTCGCCATCGCGGCGCAGGCCCGGCTTCACCTTGGTCTGCACCGCCCTGCCATCCACCACGCGCAGCACGTAGATATCGCGGCCCGCCGGCACCAGCGCGGTTTCCGGTACCAGCACGGCGTTGGCGCGGTCTTCCACTACAAGGGTGACCCGGGCGAACATGCCGGGGCGCAGCTTCTTTTCCGGGTTGGGCAGGCGGGCGCGCAGGATCGCGGCGCGGCCATTCGGGTCAATTGCCGGATCGATAGCGAACACGGTGCCATCGAAGGTCGGGCCGGGCATGGCATCCAGTCGCACGCGCACATTCTGGTTCACGGCAATGAGATGCGCGTTGATTTCCGGGATGCGGAAATCGACCTTCAACTGCTCGATGCTTTCGATATTGACCATCGCCTGGCCGGGATTGACGTAATCGCCGACGCTGACCTGGCGCAGGCCGACCACGCCATCGAACGGCGCCAGCAATGTGCTCTTGTCCAGCGTTGCTTGAGCGAGTGCCAGGGCGGCTTCGTCGGTCTGCAGCTTGGCGGTTGCTTCATCGCGGGCGCGCTGGGTGCCGGCGCCCTTGCCGTAGAGTTCTTCGGCGCGGCCGTAATTGGCGCGGCTCAAGGCGATATTGGCGCGGGCCTGGGCGACTTGCGCCCGCGCGATGCTGGCATCCAGCCGCACCAGCGGCATGCCGCGCTTCACCGGCTGGCCTTCCTCGAACAGGATTTCGGTGATGCGGCCGGCGATCTCGGGCCGCAGGATCACTGATTCATTGGAGCGCAGGCTGCCCACGGCTTCGATCTGCTGGCGGGCATTGCCGATGCGCGGGATCCGCACATCCACGGGGATCGGATTGCGCGCTGTACCCTGCTGCCCGGCACCGCCTTGCGGGGCCTGTGGCGCGGCAGCGGAAGCGCCCGGCGTCGCCTGGGCGACCATCTCGCGCAGCTGCGGGCCATAGAACATCCATCCGGCGCCACCGGCTACCAAAAGCGCCAGTACGCCCAAGCCAAAAACCTTTTTCATCGACGACCTGTTCCCCTAGCGCCAGCCGGTGGGGAGACAACGGCAGCGCGAAATTCTATGCAACCTTGATTACTATACTGTATGGTTCAGAAATTGGTAGTTCAAAAGGCGTGGAATGGCCGGGAAACGAGTGCAAGACTCCGTGAACGGACAGCGGCGGCGCGGCAGGCCCGCAGATGCCGGCAAGCATGCCGAAATCCTTGATGTCGCGACGCAGGTTTTCCTTGAGCGCGGCTATAACGCCACCAGCATGGATCTCATCGCGCGCCGCGCCCGCGTGTCTAAAATAACCATATACGCGCATTTCTCGAGCAAGGAGACTTTGTTCGCGTCGATCATCGATGCGTTGGCTGGCAAGCTGACTCAGGGTATCCAGCGGCTGGTTTGTGACGGCTTGCCGCCGGAGCAGGCGCTTCAGCAGGTTGGCCGCGCCTATCTCAAGCTGGCACTAGCGCCGGGTTCCCTGGCCTTGCACCGGCTGGTGGTGGCGGAATCGGCGCGCGTGCCGGGGCTGGGCAAGATCATCCACCGCAGCGGCCCGCATCCTATTGTCGCGACCCTGGCGAAATACCTGAAAGGCCGGCCGGAGCTGCGTATCAGCGAACCCGCCCTGGCGGCGGAACAGTTCCTCGGCATGGTGCTGGGGCATACCCAGCTTGGGCTTCTGCTCGGCGCAAGGCCGGCGGCGGCGACACGGGCGAATATAGACCGCATGGTCGATCACGCCGTCGGCGTGTTCCTCAGCGGCTGTCGCGTCTAAAGCTAGCTGCGGTTCTTGCCGATCGGGAAGGGCAGGTCAGGGTCATCCTCGCCGCCGCGCGCCACCACCTGCGGGCGGGCAGCGCCCATGGCCTGACTGAGCACCTGCGACGACACTTCCGCCGCGATGCGCGAGGCGATTTCGCCCGAGACCTGCGCGGCCACCTTGGCCGCCACCTGGGCGGCAATCTGGGCCGGCGAGGGGGCGCCATTGCCGGCGGGAGGCGTGGCGGTTGTCGCCAGTACCGGGAGGATCGGCGCAACCGGCGCGGCGTCGTTGTTGCCCGGGCGCTCTTCCAGGCGCCGGATGAATTCCTGGATGATGCGGCGGTACAATTCGTCCTTCAGCACCGCGTCTTCTTCGCCCTGGTTGATCGACGGGTTGTCATTCACTTCGATCACCACCACGCCCTTGGGCGTCTGCTTCAGGTCGACACCATAGAGGCCGTCGCCGATCAGGTTGGCGGCTTTCAGCGCCATCTGCACGATCTCGTCCGGCGCCTGCTCCACCGGCAGGGTGCGGAAACCGCCTTCGGTGAAGCGGCCACCTTCGCCATGCTTCACCACCTGCCAATGGCCGCGCGACATGAAATATTGGCAGGCATAGATCGGCTGGCCGCGCAGGATGCCGATGCGCCAGTCGAAATCGGTGTAGAGATATTCCTGCGCCAGGATCACATCCGACTCACGCAGCAGGCGCCCGGCGCCTTCCAGCAATTGCGTTCGGTTATCGGCCTTGATGATGCCGCGCGAGAAGCTGCCATCCGGAATCTTGAGGATGACGGGATAGGGGATTTCCTGCTCCACCGCCTCGATGCCGCTCTTGTCCAGCACCACGGTCTTGGGCGTCGGGATCTTGTTCGCTTTCAGCAGTTCGGCGAGATAGACCTTGTTGGTACAGCGCAGGATCGAGGTCGGGTCGTCGATCACCGCCATGCCTTCCTTCTCCGCGCGCTTGGCGAAGCGGTAGGTATGATGGTCGAGCGCCGTGGTTTCGCGGATGAACAGCGCGTCGTACTCCGCCAGTTCGGCGTAATCCTTCTTCTCGATCAGTTCGACTTCCACGCCCATCTGCTCGCCGATGCGCATGAATTTCTGCAACGTGCGGCGGTCGGAAGGCGGCAGCACTTCGGCCGGATTGTGCAGCACGGCCAGCGAATATTTCGCCACGCTCTTGGCCTTTGGCGCGCGCCAGCCAGCCCGCGTGTAGGCATCCAGCGCATGCTCGAAGAATTCCTGCTGTTCCGGCTTCAGGTCGGCCAGCGCCATCGGGCGGATCGAGGCGATATGCCAGCCATCTTCCGGCGAGATATTAAGCTTCAGCAGCGGGCAGCGGAATTCATCGAACACGCGCCGCGCCAGATCGGGGAAGCGCAGGTCATCGCTGCGGCCGAAGAAAATGTTGATCGAGAATGGCGCGGTGGGCACCATCACCAGCTTCTTGAGCTGCTGCACCAGCAGTTCATCGAGTTCCGGCAGCGCATGCGTGTAGATGCTGCGCTCGCGCAGTTCCAGGATGGTCTTGACGCTGGGGATTACCTTCTGGTTCCGCGCCTCGGCCAGCAGCGAGCAGTAATAGCCGTAGCCGAGATAGGAATAATCCTTCGACAGGTTGATGATCTTGGCGCGCTTGTCCTGCACCAGATCCGGCCGGGTGATGAATTCCCGGTTGTTGAGCACCAGGCATCCCGGATTGCGGTAATGGAACTGGGTTTTGCGCTCGACGATGATGACGTGCATTTGGGTCTCTAGCTGCGGGCTGCGAGGCGCTTGGTAAGACGCAGGGCATCGGCCCCGTCCTGGTAATAGCGCCTCAGGCGGCCGGTTTCTTCATAGCCGGATTCGCGATAGAGCGCGAGGGCGGCTTTGTTACGGTCTGCGACTTCCAGGCGCATCTCGTCGGCGCCTATTTTTCGGGCGGTTTGCTCAAGAGCGGTCAGCAGCCGCCGGGCCAGGCCTTGGCCGCGCCAGTCCGGATGCACGGCGATGGAATAAAGCCGCGCCGCTGCCGTGTCGGCCCTGGTGAAGATCAGCCCGGCGGCGGCGAGCCGGCCGCCCGTTTCCATCACCCGCAGATGGGCGCGCGGCGAGGCGAGCGCGCGGGCGTAGGAACGGCGGGAAAAGCGGTCGGTTGCGAAGCAGGTTTCTTCCAGCGCCACCAGGGCATCGAGATCGGCGGCCGTGGCGGGGCGCAGATGAGGCTTGCCCGCCGCCGCCGACTTGCCTAAGCCTGATACTGATTTTGCCGCCACTGGACCCGTCATGCCCTTGTCTATCGTTGATGATCCTAGCCGCGCTCTGTGGCGAAACAAGGGCAAGCTGACGCTGGCGTTTTTTCTGCTCGCGCTGCCGGCGCTGCCTGTCCGCGCAGCCGAACCGGCGAAACCGGCCCAGAACCAACCGGCCCAGAATGTAGATGAGCGGCCTTGCCGCTCGCGCGATGCCTATTGCCAGGGCTATGTTGCCGGCATCCTTGATTCGCTGCGGATCGCTGGCAATGTCTGCCTGCCGGATGCGGTGCCGGGCCCAAGAGTGGAGTTCATCGTGCGCGACTGGCTGGCGCTCAATCCTGCCCTGGTATCCCAGGCTGGCGCCGAACTGATCGCCAATGCCCTGCGAAAGTCGTTTCCATGCAAATAGTCCGTGGCCCAGGCGAGAACCGGGGCGATAACCGGGGGCAAGAGCCGGAGAAGGAGGTAGCAGAGGCCGCCGACATGCAGGCCTTCGCCTGGCTGCTGTATCATAACCGGCCCGAACTACCGGTGATCTTCAAATGGCTGGTCGGTATCAACGTGGTGGCCTTCGTCGCCCTGCTGCCGCTCGGCGGCGGGCTGATCGAGGCCAATTCATCAGTGCATCTGGCCTGGGGGGCCAATTTCGGCCCGGCCATCGCCGGCGGGCAATACTGGCGGCTGCTAACCGCTGCCTTCCTGCATTTCGGCCTGATCCATCTCGGCTTCAACATGATGGCGTTGTGGAGCCTGGGCGGCCTGGCGGAACGGCTCTATGGCCGCTGGCCGTTTCTGGTGATCTATCTCGGCGCGGCGGTGATCGGCAGCCTCGCCAGTGTCTATTTCAGCCCCGACCGCACGGTCAGCGCCGGGGCCTCGGGCGCCATCTTCGGCCTGGGTGGTGCGCTGGCCAGCTTCTGGCTGCGCAACGGCAAGGCGGTGCCCTTGAGCGTGCTGCGCGGGCAATGGGTGAACCTGGCGCTGTTCATCGGGTTCTCGGTCTATATGGGCATCACCGCCACCGGCATAGACAATGCCGCCCATGGCGGCGGCTTCGTCGGTGGCGCCCTGCTGGGCTATCTGCTTACCGCGCCGCTGCAGCGTCCGGGCATCGCCGGGCCGCGCCAGCTTGGTTTAGGGATCGCGGCTATTCTGCTGGCCCTCGCCGTGATCCTGCCGATCCTGCCAGAACCGGCCTACCGCTATCCAGCGGAACAGCCTATCGCCGATGCCATCGACTCAGCCTTCCGCGAGGATGCGCGGTTGGCGGATGTATCGAAAAAGCTGAACGAGGAACGCACCAAGCTGACGCCGCAGGCCTACCGCCAGCGCATCGAGAGCGAACTGCTGGAGCCCTGGCGTGAGGTGGCCCGCAGCCTCAATGGTTACGATCCACGCCCGGAAAGCCGGCTCGCCGAACGGCTGCTGGCGGCGCAGAATTATGCCGGCCTGCGGGTGAAGCTGTATGAGAGCTATGCCGCCGGCCTGCGCGGTGATCGCGCCCGGTTGCGGGAAGCGGAGGCGATTGCCGAGCAGTTGAAGCCGGCAATCGCCGCCATCAAGCGCAGCCTGGAGCCGCGCTAGACCGTTTCCTTTTCATATTGAACCAGCTGCGTTGCGTCTGGAGGCGGTAGCCCGCCAGGAGAAGCGCGCAGCAGGTACCTGGCGGTACCTGCAAGCGTTTCGACGACGCGGATACCGCCTCCAGGCGCAACCCCTGCGGGGCCGGGCGCTTTTGCGTTTTGAGCGCGTCGCCCGGCTTGACCGTAGCCCCCACTACGCCCTGCGCCGGGCTCCTCCTCAAAACGCAAAATCGCCACGGCGCAGCGATTCAATATGAAAAGGAAACGGTCTAGGCATCCATCAGGCCTTCGCCACCACTTCGGCGATGGCCTTGCCGACATCCTGGGTGTTGGCCTGACCGCCCATGTCGGGCGTGCGCGGGCCGGCCACCAGCACTTCCTCGATGGCTTTCAGGATGGCGTCGGCGGCCTTCTGGTGGCCGAGATGCTCCAGCATCATGGCGCCGGACCAGACCTGGGCAATCGGGTTGGCGACGCCCTTGCCGGCGATATCCGGCGCCGAACCATGCACCGGCTCAAACAGCGACGGAAACGCGCCTTCCGGGTTCAGGTTGGCGGACGGCGCGATGCCGATGGTGCCGGTGCAGGCGGGGCCGAGATCCGACAGGATGTCGCCGAACAGATTCGAGCCGACCACGACGTCGAACCAGTCCGGGTGCAGCACGAAATGCGCCGTCAGGATGTCGATATGGAATTTGTCGACCCGCACATCGGGATACTTCTTCGCCATCTCGACGACGCGCTCGTCCCAGTAGGGCATGGTGATCGAGATGCCGTTCGACTTGGTGGCCGAGGTGAGATGCTTCTTCGGCCGCTTCTGCGCCAGGTCGAAGGCGAATTTCAGGATGCGGTCCGTGCCCGTGCGGGTCAGGAACGTCTCCTGGACGACGAATTCGCGGTCGGTGCCGCCAAACATGCGGCCGCCGACCGAGGAATATTCGCCCTCGGTATTCTCGCGTACGACATAGAAATCAATGTCGCCCGGCTTGCGGTTGGCCAGCGGCGAGGGGATGCCCGGCATCAGCCGCACCGGGCGGAGATTCACATACTGGTCGAACTCGCGGCGCCACTTGATCAGCGAGCCCCAGAGCGAGATATGGTCCGGCACCTTCTCGGGCCAGCCGACGGCACCGAAGAAGATGGCGTCATGGCCGCCGATCTGCTGCTTCCAGTCCTCCGGCATCATCATGCCGTGCTTCAGGTAGTAGTCGCAGCTCCAGTCGAAACTGTCGAAGCTGAAGTCGATGCCGAACCGGCGTGCCGCCGCATCGAGCACGCGCAGGCCTTCCGGCACCACTTCCTTGCCGATGCCGTCGCCTGGGATAACCGCTATTCTGTGAGCCATGATCTCTGCTTTGCCTCTATTGCACTGACAACTGGGGTTGCACTGAAAACCGGTCAGTCGGCGTATTGCCCCGCCGCGTTGATGATCGGCGCCCACTTGGCGATCTCGCTGTCGAGGTGGCTGCGCAAGGCCGCCGGGGTGGCGCGCTCGGCCGCCACCGGCGTGGTGCCGATATCGTTGAAACGCTTTACCAGATCGGGCTCATGCAGCGCCACCTTCAAGGCGGCCGAGAGCCGCTCGACGATGGCTGCCGGCGTACCCTTCGGCGCATAGAGGCCGTGCCAGACATTGACCTCGAAGCCCTTTAGCCCGGCCTCGTCGGCGGTCGGCAGGTCGGGCAGTTGCGGGATGCGGGTGAGCGTGGTGGCGGCGTAGGCCTTCACCTTGTTGGTGCGGATCTGGCTGGTGGTGTTGGTGGTCTGGTCGCAGGTCAGGTCCAGTGTCTTGCCCAGTAAATCCTGCATCACTGGAGCGTTGCCGCGATAGCTCACGGTGTTGAGCTGCGCCTTGGTGGCGCTCATGAACAGCATGCCGCAGAGATGCGAGGCGGCGCCGATGCCGGCATTGCCATAGCTCACCTTGCCGCCTTCTTTCTGCACATAGGCGATCAGTTCGGCCAGGTTGTTCGGCGGCAGGTCGTCGCGGCCGATAATGGTCATGGGCGCATCGGTGAGCAGGCCGATGGGGGCGAAGGCGGTCTTGGTGTCGTAAGGCAGCTTGCGGTACAGCGTCGCGGCGGTGGAGATGCCGACATGGTGCACCAGCAGGGTATGACCGTCCGGCTCGGCGGTGGCGACCCGGTTGGCGCCGATGGTGCCGCCCGCACCGGTGGCATTCTCCACCACGATCTGGGCGCCGCCGAGCTGCTTCGAGAGGCCCTGCGCGGTGAGACGGCCGACCGTATCCGTGGCGCCGCCGGCAGCAAACGGCACGATGATGGTGATGGTCCGGCTCGGGTAGTTAGCCTGGGCCGAAGCCTCGAATGGGGCAGCCAGCAATAAGGCGGCCGTGGCGATCCATGCTGCGCGCATCTCGATTTTCCTCCTGATTATCCCGGTTTTCCCTCGGCTGCTTTGGCCGGGGCTTTTGTCTTTCCGGGGTTGAGACTAGGGTTTCGCCAAAGCAGCCCGCAAATGCCGATCCAGCTTCATTCAATGCCGGATTGGCATAATGGGGCAGGAGGGGAGAGCCGTGGAAATCACCTGGCTGGAGGATTTCGTCGCCCTGGCGGAGCATATGAACTTCTCTCGCGCCGCCGCCGCACGGCAGGTGACGCAGCCGGCTTTCGGCCGCCGCATCTCGGCGCTGGAACGCTGGGTCGGGGCGCCGCTGGTCGACCGCGAGACGCATCGCCTCAGCCTCACCGCCGCCGGGGCACAGTTCCTGCCGGTGGCCGAGGAAACTATCCGCCGCCTGCGCCAGGGGCGGCGTGAAGCATTGGACGCCGCCAATATCGCCGCCTCCCTGCGCTTTGCCGCCACCAATGCCCTGGCGCTGACCTTCTTTCCCGCTTGGCTACGGCAACTCGGCGCTTCAGTATCCACCAGCGCCATCAACCTGGTGGCCGACAACATGCAGGGCTGTGAGCAGATCATGCTGGATGGCCAGGCGCAGTTCCTGCTCTGCCATTACCACCCGGCGGCGGCGACAAGGTTGAACCCGAACGACTTCGCTTCCGTGCGGCTGGGCATGGACATGCTGGTGCCGGTGACGGCGCCGGATGGGGCAGGGATGCCCCGGCATGCCTTGCCAGGCAGTCCTGAGCAGCCGGTGTCTTATCTGGCGTTCAGCGAGCAATCCGGCATGGGCCGCATCCTGGCGGCAAGCTGGGCCCAGGATGGCTGCGCGGCACATCTCAAACCGGTGTTTACCTCACATGTGGCGGTGGTGCTGAAATCGCTCGCCGCCGATGGCCGCGGCGTTGCCTGGGCGCCTTTGAGCCTGGTGGCCGAGGATCTCGCCGCAGGCCAGAATCTGGTCCGCGCAGGGCCTGGGGCCTGGGACATCGCCATGGAAATCCGCCTCTACCGCCCGCGCGCGCGGCAGAACGGCAATGCCGAAGCCTTCTGGAAAATGCTCAAAGAGGCGGAGGCCTCATAGCCACTACGGCTAGGTGCTGGATGCGGCCCCCTCATACCTAAAGCCGTCATGGTACGCGTAGGCGTACCATCCACGCGTTTTTTGTTGCTTTGTTAGGAAGTAAAAGCACTCGTGGATGGTCGGCCTGCGCCGACCATGACGACTATTTTTTTAATCTGGCCGGAATAGACAACCCAAAAGCTAAACCGGACTGCCACCGGTATAAGCGCGGAGGCCTAAAGCGCGATCAGCGCGTCGCGGTGCGTGACGCTGCGGCTGGTGCTGTCGAAGCGCATCAGGTCTTCGCCGATCAGCACCGGGCCGGCGAAATCGGCGCGCACTTCATCCAGCAGCTTCATGCGGTCGAACACCACCGGGACGAAATGGTTGAGGATCAGGCATTTCGCCTGGGCCTCGCGCGCCACTTTGCCGACCTCGGTGGAGAGCGTGTGATAGGCGGCGACATTCTGGATGGTTTCCGGCCCACGCACACCGGGCAGGGCCAGCATCTCGCGGTGGATGAAGCATTCATGCACCAGGGCGTCGGCGCCTTTGGCTGCCGCAATGAGTTCAGGGCAATAGGCGGTATCACCGCTGAACGCCACGCGGTGCGTGCCGTCGTCGAACACGTAACCGAAGGCCGCCGTCACCGGCTGGTGCCGCACGGCAATCGCGGTGATGCTGAGCGCGCCGTCGCGGATCACGTCGCCATCCTGCAACTCGGTAACGTCGAGTTGCAGGGCCGTGGTGGAGGGCCGCTTCTCATGGGCAATGCGGGCATCGAGTTCGGGTTTCCACAGGGCCATCAGGCCGGCGGCATAGGCCTTGGTGCCGCGCGGGCCATAGATGCGCTGCGGCTTGTCGCGGCCCTGGTGCCAGGAGGAAACGATCAGTTGGTAGAGATCGACCAGATGATCGGAATGCAGATGGGTGAGGAATAACGCCTCGATGCGCTTGCCGGCCGAACCGGCGCCGAGCAGCCGCTGCGTTACGCCGGAGCCGCAATCGACCAGGTAATGCTTATCCTGCCAGTCCAGCAGGCTGGCGGGGCCGTAGCGGTCGGTGGAGACTTGCGGGCAGCCGGTGCCGAGCAGCGTGACTTGCATGATCAGCGCCGCAGCCTGAGGAACGGCACCAGCTCGCCGGCCTTTACCGGCGGCGCCAGGGCAGGGCGGATCACCAGGCCATCGGCATCGGTGAGCAGCCGGAGCATCGAACTGTCCTGTTTCGACGAGGCATCCACTACCAGGCGGCCATCGGCCTCCTGGCGCAGCCGGGCGCGCAGGTAATCCTCGCGCTTGTCATTCGCCGCCAGTTCGGTGGCGCTGGGCACCAGTTCGGTCTGCACGGTCCAGTCCTGCCCGAGCATGGCAAGGATCGCCGGGCGCAGAAAAAGCTGCCCACAGACCAAGGCCGAGACCGGATTGCCGGGCAGACCGAGCAAAGGGATGCTGCCCTTGTCGCGTAGATCAGCGCGACCGAACATCAGCGGCTTGCCCGGGCGCATGGCGATTTTCCAGAAGTCGATGCCGCCGCCGCCGGTGCCAAGCACCTTGTGGATCAGATCATGCTCGCCGACGCTGGCGCCGCCGAGCGTGATCAGCAGATCGCAGCCGGCAGCCGCTTCCGCCTTGGCGCGCAGGTCGGCTTCGGTGTCGCGTGCGATGCCGAGATCGACGGCCTCGCCGCCGGACTCTCTCACCAGCGCGCAGATGCCGAAATTGTTCGACGACACGATCTGGTTTGGGCCGATCGGATCGCCAGGACGGGCCAGTTCATCGCCGGTGGCCAGCACGGCGATGCGCGGCTTGCGCCGTACCGCCAGCCAGGGCCGGTTCATGGCGGCGGCCAATGCGATGTCGGTGGGGCCAAGCTGGCGGCCTTCCGGGATCAGCAGGTCGCCTTCGGAGAAATCCAGGCCGGCACGGCGGATCCACTGCCCCGGCTTCGGCGCCTCGCGCACGGTGAGCAGGCCATCGGCGCCCAAATCCGCGTCTTCCTGGATCACGATGGCATCGGCGCCATCAGGCAGCGGCGCGCCGGTGAAGATGCGCACGGTTTCGCCCAAGCCGACTGCGCCTTCGAAGCGAGCACCGGCGGCGACCGCGCCAATCGGCGTCAGCGTGGTGGGGATAGTGCCGAGATCGGCCTGCCGTGCCGCCCAGCCATCCATGGCGCTGACGGCGAAGGGCGGCTGGGTGCGGCGCGCGGTCAGCGCTTCGGCCAGCACGCGGCCCAGGCCATCCGCCAGCGCCACCGTCTCAGCCGGCATGCGCGGCAGCGCGGCCAGGATGCGGGCGCGGGCGTCACTCACCGGTATCATGGGCTGGCCGGTATCATTTGGCCTCGAAGGTGCCGGACTTGCCGCCGGATTTATGCAGCAGGCGCAGGTCGGTGATGGTCATGCCGCGATCCACCGCTTTCACCATGTCGTAGAGCGTCAGCGCCGTCACGCTGGCGGCGGTCAGCGCCTCCATCTCCACGCCGGTCTTGCCCTTGAGCTTGCAGGTGGCGGTGATGTCGATGCAGTTCTGCCGGCGCAACGGCTTCAGTTCCACCGTCACCTTGGTCAACGCCAGCGGATGGCAGAGCGGGATCAGCTCATGGGTGCGCTTGGCCGCCATGATGCCGGCAATGCGCGCGGTGGCCAGCACGTCGCCTTTCGGCGCGTTGCCGGAAAGGATCAGCTTCAACGTCGCCGCCTGCATATGCACGCGGGCACCGGCCACCGCCACGCGCTCGGTCTCGGCCTTGTCTGACACATCGACCATATGGGCATGGCCCTGGTCGTCGAGATGCGAGAGCTTCGGCTTGTTTTTCGCCATGGTCACTCGGCTTTGCCGGTCAGCAGCAACTGCGTTGCCGCGCGCACGTCCGGCTGGCGCATCAGGCTTTCGCCGACCAGGAAGCAATGCGCGCCGATCCGCGCCATGCGGTCGAGATCGGCCTTGGTGTGGAGGCCGGACTCCGATACCAGCGTGTAGCCTGCCGGAACCAGCGCGGACAGCGCCTCGGACGTGGCGAGGCTCACTTCCAGCGTCTTGAGATTGCGGTTGTTGACACCAAGCAGCTTGGATTTCAGCTTCAGCGCCCGCTCGGTCTCGGCGGCATCATGCACTTCCACCAGCACATCCAGGCCGAAGGCAATCGCCGCGTCTTCCAGTTCGGCGGCCTGGGCATCGCTCAGGGCTGCCATGATCAGCAGGATGCAATCGGCGCCGAGCGCGCGGGCTTCCGCCACCTGGTAGGTGTCGAGCATGAAATCCTTGCGGATGATCGGCAAGGGCGCAGCGGCGCGTGCTTGCTGGAGGTAGAGATCGCTGCCTTGAAAATACGGTACGTCGGTGAGCACGCTGAGGCAGGCGGCGCCGCCATCCTGATAGGCGCGGGCGAGGCTCGGCGGATCGAAGTCGGCGCGGATCAGGCCCTTGGACGGCGAGGCCTTCTTGATCTCGGCGATCAGGCCATAGCCGCCGGCGGCAACCTTGGCCTTGAGCGCGGCATGGAAGCCGCGCGGTGCCACGGTCAGGCGTGCCTCGGCTTCCACGTCAGCATAGCTCTTGGCCGCCTTGGCTTTGGCGATATGCACCAGCTTGTCGGCGCAGATCTTGGCCAGCACGTCACTCACGGGCGGCCTCCGGCAAGGTTTCGTGGGTGATCTCGACGAGCTTCGCCAGCGCGGCGCGGGCCTTGCCGCTGTCGATCGCCTCGGCCGCCAGTTTCGCACCGTCCTTGAGATTGGCCGCGCGGCCAGCGATCAACAGGGCGGCGCCGGCATTCAGCAGCACGATATCGCGGAAGGCATTCTTGTCGCCGTTCAGCACGCCGCGCAACGCCACGGCATTGGTCACCGGATCGTCGCCCTTGAGCAGGTCGAACGGCACGCGCGAGAGGCCGGCATCTTCCGGCACCACCTCGAAATCGCTGACCACGCCGTTATTGAGTTCGGACACATAGGTCGGGCCGGTGAGGGTCATCTCATCCAGGCCATCGGAACCATGCATGACCCAGACGCGCTCGGAACCGAGCTTGCCCATCACTTCCGCCAGCGGCCGCACCCATTGCTTGGCGAACACGCCAAGCAACTGCCGCTTCACGAAAGCCGGGTTGGAAAGGGGGCCGAGCAGGTTGAAAATGGTGCGGGTGCCGAGCTCGACGCGGGTCGGGCCGACATGGCGCATGGCGCCGTGATGCCGTGGCGCCATCAGGAAGCCGACGCCGGCCTCATGGACGGCCTTCTCGATCAGCCGCAGGTCGCAATCGATATTGACGCCCAGTGCGGTCAGCACATCCGCGGCACCGGTCTTGGATGACAGCGCGCGGTTGCCATGCTTGGCCACCGGCACACCGGCTCCGGCCACCACCAGCGCCGAGCAGGTGGAGACGTTCCAGGTGCCCTTGGCATCGCCGCCGGTGCCAACGATGTCGATGGCGTTATCCGGCGCCTTCACGCTGGTGACTTTCGCGCGCAGGGTCAGTGCGCCGCCGGTAATCTCGTCCACCGTCTCGCCGCGCACGCGCAAAGCCATCAGGAAGCCGCCCATCTGCGATGGCGTGGCGTTGCCCGACATCATTACGTCAAAGGCGAGGCGGGAATCCTCGACGCTGAGGGAAGCGCCGCCGGCCACCTGATTGAGCAGGCGCTTGAAGCTGTCGACGTCTGCGCTCATGCCGCCTGGCCCTGGCTAGCTTGAGCTTTGACGGCTTTCTCCAGCACCTCGTCCTCGACGCCCAGGCCGCAGCCGCGCAGGAAATTCGCCAACATGCGCAGGCCATGCTCGGAGGCGATGCTTTCGGGATGGAACTGCACGCCATGCACCGGCAGGGCGGCATGGGCCAGGCCCATCATCACGCCATCCTCGGCATAGGCATTGCCGCGCAGCGAATTCGGCAGGGTTTCAGGCGCCACGGTCAGCGAATGGTAGCGGGTGGCAAGGAAATCCTGCGGCAGCCCGGCGAACACGCCGGTATTGTCATGTTTGATCCGGCTCAGCTTGCCATGCAGTGGCTGCGGCGCCCGCACCACCTGGCCGCCGAAGGCCTGGCCGATGGCCTGATGCCCAAGGCATACGCCGAAGATCGGCGTGGTGTCGGCAGCGGCGTGGATCAGGTCGAGGCAGATGCCGGCACGATCCGGGTCGCAGGGGCCGGGCGACAGCACGATGCCGTTCGGCTTCAGCGCCATCACCTCGCGCACCGACTTCTCGTCGTTGCGGAATACCTCCACTTTCTGGCCCAGCATCCCGAAATAATGGACCAGGTTCCAGGTGAAGCTGTCGTAATTGTCGATCAGTACCAGCATGTTCGCCTCGGCTAAGCGGAGGCACCGTAAAGCATTTCAGCCCAAGGGTGAACCGCCGTGACAGGGGGATTTTATGCCCCGGGAATGCGCGGGAAAGGCTTTTCCATACCGGTAATGATATGGAAATGCGCCAAACTATAATCTCGTCATACCTTTATTATGATCGAATCTGCGCCTAAACTGCCTGCCATATAACGAAAAACCAACCAGGGAGTGAAACTATGGGTATAGGTCGTCGTCGTTTTCTGACCCTTGCCGGCGCTGCCGCCGTCGCTTCTCCCCTTGTCGGCAGCCCGATGGTGATCCGCAACGCCCGCGCGCAGGCGCAGGTGACGCTGAAGCTGCACCATTTCCTGCCGGCGGTGTCGAATGTCCATACCAAGCTGTGGACGCCGTGGGCGAAGAAGCTTGAAGCCGAGTCCGGCGGCCGCCTCAAGGTGGATATCTTCCCGGCGATGCAGCTTGGCGGCGCGCCGCCGCAGCTTTTCGACCAGGCGCGCGACGGCGTGGCCGATCTGGTCTGGACCCTGCCGGGCAACACGCCGGGCCGTTTCCCAGGCGTCGAGGTGTTCGAACTGCCCTTCGTCGCCGCCAAGCGCGGAATTGCCAATGCCCAGGCGACGCAGGAATTCTACGAGACCTATCTGCGCGAGGAATTCAAGGAAGTGCATCCCATCGTGGTCTGGTCGCATGACGGCGGCCTGATCCACGCCTCCAAGCCGGTGAAGACCATGGAGGATTTGAAGGGCATGAAGCTGCGTTCGCCGACGCGCTTTGCCGGCGAGGCGCTGAAGGCGCTCGGCGCCACCGGCATTCCGATGCCAATTCCGCAATTGCCCGAGGCGCTGGCGCAGAAGGTGCTGGATGGCTGCGTCATCCCGTGGGAAGTGGTGCCGGCGGTGAAGGTGCATGAGCTGGTAAAGAACCATATCGAGATTCCGGGTTCGCCGACGCTCTACACCGCCACCTTCATCCTGGCGATGAACAAGGCCAAGTATGCCTCGCTGCCTGCCGACCTGAAGCAGATCCTGGATGCCAATTCCGGCCAGGCACTGGCCAAGCTGGCCGGCGAGATGTGGGACAACGAAGGCGTTGCGGTTGCCGACATGGTGCGCAAGCGCTCCAACTCGATCACCGCGATCAGCGCCGACGAAGCCGCGCGCTGGCGCAAGGCCACCCAGCCGGTGATCGACGACTGGATCAAGGCGATGAAGGACAAGGGCGTGGATGGCGGCAAGATGCTGGAGCATGCCCGCGCCCTGGTGGCCAAGTACGACAAGGCCTGATAGCGCTTGCAGCACAACGAATGCCCGGGTTTCGGCCCGGGCATTTCTTTTGCGATAACACAGTAAACGTATACGAAAAAAGACATGGATGCGGCTGCGGAAGCGTGGCAAGAGGGTGCGGGGGCAAGCGGCAAACCGCGATGGGTGAAGCAGTATGAACGATAACGACACTCCTGCCGGCGATCAGCGCGCCGTGCTGGCCGGCATCACCCGGCCGCTGGCTATCCTTGGCGGCCTGATGGTGATGGCGGCGGCTTTCGTGGTCATGGTCAGTGTTGTCATCCGTGGCAGCGGGCTTGGCGCCATCGGCGGCGATTTCGAGATCGTGCAGATGGCGACGGCACTTTCGGTCTTCTGCTTCCTGCCCTATTGCCAGGCGCGGCGCGGCAATATCGTGGTGGATACCTTCACCAACTGGCTGCCGCAGCGCGCGCGCGATCTGCTCGATGCGTTGTGGGATATCGTCTATGCCGTGATGGCCGGCATCATCTCGGTGCAGTTGCTGCGCGGCGCCATGGACACGATCAAAAGCAACACGGTTTCCATGGTGCTGGGCCTGCCGACCGGCTGGGCCATTGGCGTGGCTTCCGTGCTCGCCGCCATACTCTGCCTGGTCACCCTGGCAACGGCTTGGACGCTGATCCGGAGGAAGTCATGAGCGGCCTGATGCTGGGCCTGACGGCCTTCGTCGCGATGCTCGGGCTGATCGCGCTGCGCATGCCGGTGGGGCTTGCCATGCTGGTGGTCGGCAGCATCGGCTATACCCATCTGACCAGCGGCGCGATTTTCCTGAACTACCTGAAATCGACGCCGTATCACCTGTTTTCCAATTATACGCTCTCGGTGATCGCGCTGTTCATCCTGATGGGCGCCTTCGCCGAACGTGGCGGCCAGTCGCGCAACCTGTTCCTCGCCGCCGCCGCTTTGGTCGGCAAGGTGCGCGGCGGCATGGCGATGGCGGTGATCTGGGCGGCAACGATCTTCGCCGCCATCTGCGGCTCCTCGGTGGCTACCACGGCCACCTTCGGCCGCGCCGTGCTGCCGGAACTGAAGCGTTACAATTACGGCATGGCGCTGGCTACCGGCACCATCGCGATCAGCGGCGTGATCGGCATTCTGATTCCGCCCTCGATCATCCTGGTGGTCTATGCCATTTCCACCGAGCAGAATATTGTCAAGCTGTTCTCGGCGGCGCTGATTCCGGGCCTGCTGGCATCCGTGTTCTACACCATCGCCATCGCCTGGACGGTGCGCCGCGATCCCGCCGCCGGCCCGGTGCAGGAAATCGCCTTGCAGGGGCCTGAACGCCGCCGCGTACTGCTTCGGGTCTGGGGCTTCCTTGGCGTTGTGCTGCTGGTGCTGGGCGGCATCTATGCCGGCATTTTCACGCCCACGGAGGGCGCCGCTGTGGGTACTGTGGCGACTTTCGTGCTGGCGCTGAGCCAGCGCGAACTGAACTGGGACTCGATCAAGACCTGCCTGCTGCAGACCGGCGAGACGGCGGCGATGATCTTCGCCATCCTGCTCGGCGCCGAGGTGTTCAACGCCTTCCTGGCACTCACCCAACTGCCGATGCAGCTTGCCGATGCCATTGCCGGCTCCGGCCTGCCGCCCTATGGCGTGATGGTGCTGCTTCTGGTGGCCTATCTGGTGCTCGGCGCGGTAATGGACGAGTTGGCGATGATCCTGCTCACCCTGCCGATCTTCTTCCCAGTGGTGATGGCGCTGGATTTCGGCCTACCACCGGATGAGGTGGCGATCTGGTTCGGCATCCTGGTGCTGGTGGTTGTAGGCATCGGCCTCACGGCGCCGCCAATCGGCATGAACGTGTTCGTGGTCAGCGCCATAGCCAAGGACGTACCTATCGTCACTACCTATCGCGGCGTGCTGCCGTTCATTGCCGCCGATATCACCCGCCTGGCGCTGCTCACAGCTTTTCCGGCGATTTCGCTCTGGCTGATGCGGCTGCTGGATTAGGTGCCAATGACGGAAACGTGCTTTCGGGTCGCGCAAAAATCGGCGTAAGTTTGGCGCCAGATCAAGCAAGGATTGCGAGGAAGCCGTGGCGGTGCCGTCTGGGCAGATCGCTTTCGAGATTGATGACGGCGCTCGGCTCGCCACCATTGTCTTCCTCGGCTGCGTCACCGATCAGCAGTTGATCGAGCTTTATTCCGCCGGCGGCTTCGATGACGCGGCAATCAGCGGCTATAGCTTTCTCTTCGATCTGCGCCAGACAGCGTGGATTCCGGATGTGGCCACTATTCGCCAGCTTGCGCTGCGCATGCGCCAAGTGCGGGAACAGGCTGGTGCTGGCACCGATAAGCGCCGCATCGCTATCGTGCGGCGCGACAATCCGGAAGTTTACGCTGCTACCCGAGGTGCAAAGACACAGGCGGAGATCGGGCAGGAGCGCCTGCGCTATTTCAACGATATCTGTGCTGCCCGGTTTTGGCTCGAGGCCCGCGTTTGAATTGAATGCAATCAAGCGGTTAGCTGGAGCGGCGCCTGCGCTGGTGTTTAAATAGTCAATGTTTTTGAATAACTTATGGACTTTCTGCCGAATCTATAGGCGCGACAAAAACTAGGCAGAGCCTAGAATGACGGGAACCATAACCCTGGAGCTCGTCATGCCCGCCAAAGCCTCCCGCACTATCCTGAAGCCCTCGCGCCGTACCCTGCTGGCCACCTCGGCCGCCGCTCTGGCCGCGCCCTTCATGCCGAAGCGGATCTATGCCCAGACCGCCAGGACGGCGGTGAAATTCTCCCTCAACCTGCCGCGCAACGGCACCAACTCGCCGTTCATCTACGCGCTGGAGAAGGGCTACTTCGCCGCCGAGGGCATCGAGATCACCGCCATGGACCCGGCATCGGGTGCCGATGCGCTGCAACGCGTGGCATCCATGACATATGACGCCAGTTTCGCCGATCTCACCTCGCTGGGTGAATTCTATGCCGGCTTCCCGGAGCAGGTGCCGCTGGCGGTGTTCAATATCTACAAGGTCACGCCCGCCGCCATCGTGAGCTGGAAATCCTCCAAGATCACCAAGCCGGCGGACCTGATCGGCAAGACCGTGGGCGGGCCGCTCACCGACAACGCCTTCAAGCTGTTCCCGGTCTTCTACAAGGTGAACGGCCTCGATCCGGCGCAGGTGAAGTTCAACAATGTCGATATCCGGCTGCGTGAAAGCCAGTTGATCCGCCGCGAAGTCGATGCCGTCACCGGCTTTGATTCCACCGTGTGGCTGAACCTGAAGGGCCTGGGCCACAAGATCGAGGATGTCTCGATCATGCTCTATGCCGATCACGGCCTCGACTTCTACGGCAACTCGGTGGTGGTCTCGCGCAAGTTCCTGAAAGACAACGAAGCCGCCATTCCGGGCATCTGCCGCGCCGTCTGCCGCGGCTGGCAGGATGCGATGAAGAATTCCAAGGCCGTGACCGATGCGCTGGTGAAGGCCGATGCCCTGGTGAAGCCGGATATCGAACAGGACCGCCTGGAATGGGTGCTGACGCACCAGGTGCGCACGGAAGAGGGCAGGAAGCTGGGGCTGGGCGCCATTGATCCGGCCAAGCTGCAGCGTGGCATCAACACCATCGCCAGCGCCTATAACCTCTCCAAGACCGCCACCGTGGACGCCATCTGGTCGGACAAGTACCTGCCGCCGGCAAGTATGCGGGCCATCGCCTAACCCTGGATTGCACCAGCACAATTTAGCTATTCCCCTGCCGCCCGGCGGGCGCTATATCGATGCGGCGTTTTCATCGCCAATCGAGAGGAGTGCAGGACCATGGATACGATCCGGGTCGCGATTTTGGGTGCCAGCGGTTATACCGGCGCGGAGCTGCTCCGCCTGCTGGTGCGGCATCCGCGCGTCCGCATCGTGGCGCTCACCGCCGACCGCAAGGCGGGCGAGGGCATCGAGACCGTGTTCCCGCAATTCCTCGGCTATGACCTGCCCAAGCTGGTGTCGATCAAGGAAGTCGATTTCAGCGGCGTCGATGCCGTGTTCTGCGCCCTGCCGCACGGCACCACGCAGGAAGTGATCGCGGGCCTGCCCACGCATCTCAAGGTGATCGACCTCTCGGCCGACTTCCGGCTCACCAGCCTGGAGGATTACGCCAAGTGGTACGGCCATGAGCACCGGGCGCCGGACCTGCAGAAGGAAGCGGTCTACGGCCTCACCGAAGTTTATCGCGACAAGGTACGGCAGGCGCGGCTGGTGGCCAATCCGGGCTGCTATCCGACCTCGGCGCAACTGCCGCTGATCCCGCTGCTGCAGGCCGGCCAGATCGACCCGGATGATATCGTGATCGATGCCAAGTCGGGCGTTTCGGGTGCCGGCCGGGCGGCGAAGGAAGGTTCGCTGTTCTGCGAAGTCACCGAAGGCGTGCATGCCTATGGCGTGGCCTCGCACCGGCATGGCCCGGAGATCGAGCAAATTCTTTCGGAAGCCACCGGCCAGCCGATCATGGTGAACTTCACGCCGCATCTGATGCCGATGAGCCGCGGCATGCTGTCCAGCATCTATGTGAAGCTGAAGGATGGCGCCACGGCGGAAGACCTGCGGGCCACGCTGGTCAAGCGCTATGCCGACGAACAGTTTGTGAAGGTGGTGCCGCAGGGCGTGGCGCCGCAGACACGGCATGTGCGTGGCACCAACCTGGCGCATATCGGCGTGTTTGCCGACCGGCTCAAGGGCCGCGCCATGCTGTTCTGCACCATCGACAACCTGATGAAGGGCGCGAGCGGGCAGGCGGTGCAGAACTTCAACGTCATGTTCGGCATTCCGGAAACCGTCGGGCTCGAGCAGCTCGCGATGTTCCCGTAAGGCCGTAAGCATGGCCGTGCAGCAGCCGCTGATCCTGCCATTCGGCGACCAGTATCCGCGCATCGCCGCGGATGCCTTCATCGCGCCGAATGCGGTGGTGGTCGGCGATGTGGAAATTGGTGCCGGTAGTTCGCTGTGGTTCAACGTCACCGTTCGCGGCGACGTGCATTCGATCCGCATTGGTGCCGGCACCAATATCCAGGATGGCACGGTGGTGCATGTCACCACCGACCGTTTCTCCACCACCATTGGCGACAACGTGTCGGTGGGCCACATGGCCTTGCTGCATGGCTGCGTGCTGGAGGATGGCGCCTTCGTCGGCATGACCGCGACGGTGATGGATGGCTGCGTCATTGAAGGCGGCGGCATGCTTGCAGCCGGGGCGCTGCTCACGCCGGGCAAGCGCGTCAAGGCTGGCGAACTCTGGGCCGGGCGTCCGGCTGCCTTCCTGCGTCCGATCCAGGACAAGGAAGTGGCGATGATGCAGAACACGCCGCGCCATTATGCCGCGCTTGGCGCCAAGTACCGCGCCACTCTAGCTGGTATTTAAGTCAAAATTTTAAGGATTTGTTGACGAATCCAACGGCATTTTGCGGGATGATGGACCCAGGAGGGGCCTGATGACCGAGAGCAATGCTGCTCATGCCGATTTCTTCGACCAGATACGCCAGCATGGCGTATTTCTGGCCAACAAGAATGCCAAGATTCCGCGCGGCAAGCAGCTTACCTTAAGCGGCGCCGACCTAACCGGCATCAAGCTGGCCGGCACCAATCTGCAGCGCACGATCTTCCAGGGCTGCCGCTTCTATTGCGCCGATCTGCGCGATGTCGATTTCAGCCAGGCGGTGCTGTCCGGCTGCGATTTCTCAGGCGCCGACCTGACCAACGCACGCATGATCTGGACCAACCTGCGCGGCGCTGACCTGTCGCGTGCCATCCTCAAGGGTACCCGGTTCGAGAATGCCGATATGCGGCCGCTGACCGAGCCGCCGACATTGCCGCATGGCAAGGGCGGCACGGTGATGCTGAACGAGAGCAACCTGCACAACACCAATCTGAGTCAGGCCAAGTTGCTGGGTGCTTCCTTCGTCGGTGCCATTCTTGATGGCGCGATTCTGGAGAATGCCGATCTCGAAGGCGCGGACTTCTCCTATGCCACGCTGAGCGGCGTGCAATTGAAGGGCGCCAAGCTGCGCGATGCCAATTTCCGCCTGGCGGATATGACGCAGGATATGTTCAAGCAGCTCAAAGGCTCGGATGCCCGCGTGCCGGATCCGGTGGCACAGCATATTCTGGATGAAACGGTGCGCCAGCATATGCGCTGGGTGGAAACCGAGGGCACCGCGGGCCGCCGTGCCGTGATGGTCGGCTGGTACATGGCCGGTGCCTATCTGGCGCAGGTGAACCTGAGTGGCGCCGATCTGCGGCAATGCAATCTCGCCAATGCCAACCTGCATGGCGCCAAGCTGATCTGCTCCGACCTGCGCGACGCCAACCTGATGTATGCCAATTTCACCGATGCCGATCTGCGCGGCTCGGCGATAGACGGCGCGCGCGGCATCCCGACCACGCTCAAGACCTGAAGATTTCTGAAAGAGGCGAGTCTAACGCCGGAACCTGCCGCCTGGACCTGTGCCCGCGCTGGCGGCCGGTCGGCTGCCGGATTGCGCGTTGAGGCCACGCACTGCCTTGAGGATGCGGCGCCACAGCAAATGGCCGACGAAATTGCCGCTGGAAAACATCTCATCCACCCGGGAGGCGGCATGGACTTCGGCATGGCGCGCGCCATGGTCCGCGATCAGGTCGCGGGCGGCTCGCCAGATATCGGCATCGCTGGTCATGGCGGCATCCTGCCGGCAAAGGTTAAGCGAAGCGTAAACGCATATGGTGAACAGGCATTAAGCCTGTTTCTTGTCCGGGCTTATTCTTCGACCGGATCCTTGGTCATGTCCACGGCGATGCGCAGGCTGTCGAGAAGTTCCTTCTCCAGCCGGCCGCCGACCCCCGTGATGCCGCGCGCCAGCACCACATAGAGCGCGTCGATATGGATCGAGATGACCTCGAACTGGCGATCGTTGGGCAGCGCCATCTTGCTCATGAAGTCGTGCAGCGACTTGGCCAGATGGGTCAACAGCGGGAAGCCGAAAGTGCCGCCCATGCCCTTCACGTCGAAAGCCAGGTCGGTGATGTTGTTCAGAATGAAGATGCGCTGGAATTCATCGGTTTCGGCTTCGGCGGCCAGACGGCGCATCTCGCGCAGTTTGCCCAGCACCTCATTGGAGAACTCATCCTTGCTCTCCATGATGGTGGCTTCGATCTTGGAGCGCACCTCGTCCGTGAGGTTCAGCTCAAGGCCGGTCTTGTAATTGACCGCACGCTGTTTCAGGCCCTGAGGGGCCTTGATGAAGCGGGCGCGTTCCTTTCTGGTCGCCATGTCCGTCGAATCGATAACGTCAGTGTTAAATGCCACCCGAGGTTATATCGGGCTGGCTGGGGAAAGAATAGACCCCGCTTGAGGGCGGAAATCGGCCGTTTACGGACTGTTCGGCTCAAAAAAAGGCCCCCGGCAGGGTATCCGGGGGCCTCTGGTGGCGGAGACGGGTGAAGGGGTGGGGATCAACTACCCAGAACGCCGCCATCGAGTTTGGTGATCACGATGACCGACGGCCGGGGCGGCATGTCGTCGCGGAAATCCGGCCAGCGGGTGGCCGGATCCTCGAAACTGGAAACCTTGCCGTTCTTGGTGAAGCTCTCGGCGCCATCGGCGGCCGGGTGCTGCACCGAGACGAACAGGCTCTTGTCGTCGGGGGTGAAATAGGGGCCGCAGATCTCGGCGCCGACCGGGTTGCGGTAGAACATCTTCGACTTGCCGCGGTTCGGGCCTTCGGTCTCCACCGCCCAGATGCCGTCGGCGGTGCCGCTGGCCTTCTTCCAGGCTTCGCCCTGGTCGGTGCCAACCCAGAAGCGGCCCTGGCTGTCGAAGGCGGCATTGTCGGGGCAGGCGAACCAGCCATTGACGCTGGTTTCCGGGCCATAGGAGCCGGCCACCGCCGGGTTCAGCGGATCGCCACCCTTGATGAACAAATCCCAGGTGAAGCGCAGCGCGGCATGGTCTCCATTGGCTTCCACCATCTCGACGATCTGGCCCCATTCATTGGCAGCGCGCGGATTGCTGGCATCCACCTGATCGGCCTTGCGGCGGCTGTTGTTGGTCATGATGGCGTAGACCTTGCCGCTCACCGGATTGACTTCCACTTCCTCGGGCCGATCCATCTTGGTGGCGCCGAGCAGGTCGGCGGCGCGGCGGGTCTCGATCAGCACATCGGCCTGGGACTGGAAGCCGTTGGCCTGGTTAAGCGGCCCCTGGCCGAAAACCAGCGGCAGCCATTCGCCGCTGCCATCGGCATTGTAGCGCGCCACATACAGCGTGCCGCTATCCAGCAGGTTCATGTTGGCGGCGCGATCAGCGGCGTTGAAACGGCCCGCCGTGACGAACTTGTAGACATACTCGAAACGCTCGTCGTCGCCGCAATACACCGCCACGCGGCCATCGCGGTTCACCACCGGAGTGGCGCCTTCATGCTTCACGCGGCCAAGCGCGGTGCGCTTCTTCGGCACCGAGCGCGGATCATAGGGATCGACTTCGATGATCCAGCCATAGCGGTTCGGCTCGTTCGGCTCCTTGTTGACATCGAAGCGGTCATGGAACTTGCCCCAGGCATACCAATTGTCCGGCACGCCGAAACGCTTGTGGTTGCGGGCTTCCGGGTTGGCCTCGTCCAGCTTGCCCCAGAAATAGCCGTGGAAGTTTTCCTCGCCCGACAGCACCGTGCCCCAGGGCGTAACGCCGCCGGCGCAGTTGTTGATGGTGCCGATGACGCGGCGGCCCGTGGCATCCGCCTTGGTCTTCATCCGGGCATGGCCTGCGGCCGGGCCAGTGATCTCGAACGGCGTTTCCAGCGCATCCAGGCGGCGGTTATGGCGGCTGCCAGTCACCACCGACCATTTGCCTTCAGGCGTTTTCTGGATTTCCACCACGCTCATGCCATGCGCCGCCATCTCGATGGCGACCAGCTCGGGCGTCATGTCCTTGAAGTTCACTTCCTTCATTTCCTGGCGGCCAAGGCCCGGGAACATCAGTTCTTCGTTGGTGTATTCGTGGTTCACCACCAGCAGGCCGCGGTTCGGATTGCTGCTGCCCAGCGGCAACGGCATGTAGGCGACATAGTCGTTGTTGTAGCCGAACTGCTTCTGCTGCGCCTTGGCAGTCTGGTTGCGCGGATCGAAAGCCGGCGCGTCGGCGGTTACCGGATCGCCCCAGCGGATCAGCACATCGACGTTGTAGCCGGCGGCGACGTGATGGGTGCGGTCGACGCCATGCGTCACCTCGGCGAAGGCGAAGCTGTGGCGGGCCGGGGTCTTGCCCGGGAGCTGGGCCTGGGCCACGGCGCTGTCGGGCAGCAGGGTCGTGGCGGGCAGGGCGGCGAGGGCGGTGCTGGCGGCGAGGCCCTTCAGCAGGTCGCGGCGGCCATAGCGGCGAGCGGCGATCTTGGCGAACACATCGGTCGGCGCGGTGTTGATGCCGATATCCTGCGAGGCTTCGTAGGCCTGGGCGCGGGTCTGGCCGGCCTGGAGGCGGTGGGGTTTGCGAGGCGAATCAAGGGTCATGCCGGTAACTTTTCATAGGGGCTTGCGCGGATGCTGCGGGGCACGTGGCTGGATAGCCTGGGCGCAATACAACCCGATGAAGATTCGATGTCCGATCTGTGACGCATGACGCGACGGACTTCGACTAAGGTCGCAGAGGCGCATCCGGGCTATCCTTTAAAGGACGTTCCCTGACGGCTTCACCAGGACTAGAATTAGCAAAAAATAACGCCATGGCGCCGGGCCTTTATCCGTCAGCCGAGGCGATCTAGCCGGGAGGGGTTATGCGGGTGATTGCAGGTTTACCGTCAGGGTTGCGGGCCGGGGTGCCGGTTCTGGTGATGTTGGTACTGGCGGCCATGGCGGCCTACACGTTCGGGCAGAGCCTGGGCGGCAATGCCCTGCTCGGCGCCCTGCTCGGTATCGGGCTGCTGACACTGCTGGGACTGGTATTCGTGATCGGCGGCGCTGGCGATGGCGGTTTTGGCGAGGCATTGCGGCGCTGGCCCGGCCTGCCTGCGAGCGCGCGGCCGACGGCGCATTTCGGCAGTTTCGAGCGGCTCGACACACTATGGGGTGATCTCCAGGCCGAGCGCGACGGCCTGCGGCAAAGAGTCAGCGAACTGGAACAGGCGGCAGCCGAACAGGCGCGGGCCGGCAAGGCTTCGGTCATGGCGGTGGCCGAGCTTTGCGGCGCCATTGCCGAGGGCGTGCTGCATCGCCGTGTCACCGGCTCGGACGATCAGGCTTTGGCCCAGAGCTTCAACCACATGGCGGAAACGCTGGACGAGGTGGTCGGCGAGTTGAAGCAGCTTTTCGCCCGCATGGCAGAAGGCGATCTGTCGCATGGCATGGACTACACCCAGGGCGGCGATTTCGGCGCCATGCGCGATGGCGCGGAACAGGCGATCCACCGCCTGAGCGAAGTGGTTGGCACTATCCTGCAGGCAGCGAACGAGATTTCCGCCTCCACGGTGCAATTGAACCGCGAAGCCACCGGCCTGGCGCAGAAGGCCGAGGCGCAGTCGGAATCCTTGAGCCAGGTGGCTGCCGATACCCAGAGCCTGAACGAGGCCGCGCATGCCAACGAGGCCGCCGCCAAGCGCGCCAACCAGCAGGCCGGGCAGGCGCGCGGCGCGGCGGAAAACGGCGTCAAGGTGGTGAACCGTTCGATCGAGGCGATGAACGAGATGGCGGAAATGTCGCAGCGCATTTCCGAGATCACCTCGCTGATCAACGAGATTGCCTTCCAGACCAACCTGCTGGCGCTGAATGCCAGCGTGGAAGCGGCCCGCGCCGGCGAAGCGGGAAAAGGCTTTGCCGTGGTGGCGCAGGAAGTGCGCGCGCTGGCCGGGCGCTCCGCCAATGCGTCGAAGGATATTGGCGCCATCATCAAGCAATCGAATGACAAGGTCCGTTCAGGCGTCGAGCTGGTATCGGAAACCGGCACTGTGCTGCAGCAGATTGTCGGCGCCATCGACAGCATGGGGCAGCAGCTTGTCGATATCGAAACCGCGTCAAGCGAACAGGTTGACCGCGTGCGTGGTGTTGCCGGCGCCATCCGGGGCATGGATCAGGGCACCAAGGAATACCTGGCGGTGGTGCAGCGCACCTCGTCGTCGATCCAGGTGATCGACAAGCAGGTGGCGGCGCTGGCGGAGCAGACCGCCTTCGTCACCACGGCTGCCGATCTGCCTTTTGTGCGTGCCGCCAAGCAGGGTGCCGGCCAGATCATGGAAGTCTTCGAGCGCGGCCTGGCCAGCGGCGAAATCCGCCTGGAAGACCTGTTCGACGAGAATTACGTGCCGATCCAGGGCAGCAACCCGCAGCAGCATATGACGCGGTTCGTCAAATTCACCGACGCTTACCTGCCGAAGATTCAGGAACCGATCCTCTCTGCCAATAGCGGCATCGCCTTCTGCGCTGCCATCGACCGCAACGGATTCCTGCCGACCCACAATCTGAAATACAGCCAGCCGCAGGGCAGCGACCCGGTATGGAATGCCGCCAACAGCCGCAACCGCCGCATCTTCGGCGATCCGGTCGGCCTCGCCTGCGGCCGCAACACCAAGCCCTATCTGCTGCAATGCTATCGCCGCGACATGGGCGGCGGCATGCTGCTGCTGATGAAGGACGTGTCAGCCCCAATCAACATCCAGGGCCGCCACTGGGGCGGCTTCCGCATCGGGTTCAAGGTTTAGTTCGACACGGTCGTCATGCCCGGGCTTGACCCGGGCATCTTTATCAATCGGCATGAGATGCGCGGATCAAGTCCGCGCATGACGTTGCTTTTTTTCGTCATGCCCTGCGGAGGCAGGGCATCCACGCGTTTGTTTTTATTCTATCTCCACCCAGACCGGCACGTGGTCGGAAGCTTTTTCCAGGCCGCGCGGCTGGCGGTCGATCTCGCAGGCCTTGAGCCGGTCGGCGAGTTGCGGGCTGAGCAGGAAATGGTCGATACGCAGGCCGTGATTCTTGAACCAGGCGCCGGCCTGGTAATCCCAGAAGGAATAATCCTGCACATGCGGGTGCAGTGCGCGCCAGGCTTCGGTGAGGCCTAAATTAAGCAGCGCGCGGAAACGCTGGCGTGTGTCGACATAGCAGAGTGCGTCTTCCTGCCAGCCTGCCGGATCGTAGACATCGGCATCGGTGGGGCAGACGTTGTAATCGCCAGCGAGCAGGAACGGCACATCGCGCGCCAGCAAGCTGGCGGCATGGGCTTCCAGCCGCCGCATCCAGGCCAGCTTGTACTCATACTTGTCGCCGGGGCGCGGGTTGCCGTTCGGCAGGTAGAGACCGCCCATGGTCACGCCGCCAATATCGGCCTCGATATAGCGTGCCTGTTCGTCGCTATCGTCGCCGGGCAGGCGGGTGCGCACGGCATCCACGGGCAGCTTCGAGAGCAGCGCGACGCCATTATAGCTTTTCTGGCCATGCGGTATGGCCTTGTAGCCCAGCGCCTCGAATTCCAGCGTGGGGAAATCGGCATCGACGCATTTGATTTCCTGCAACAAGGCCACATCCGGCTGAGCGCGTTTCAGCCATTCCAGCACATTGGGCAGGCGGGCCTTCACCGAATTGACATTCCAGGTGGCGATTTTCATGCGGCGCTCAAACTATTAGGGCAGGGCGGCCAGAATCGCCGCCGTGTCGCGGATGGTACAATATTCACCGTCCATGTTCGCCAGCGACATGGCATGGACTTCGTCCGCCGAGCGCAGCCGCCCGACATGGTCGCGCTTGGCGAAGCAGAAGCAGGCATCCTGCACCAGGGCGGTATCGAAGCCGAGATTGCCGGCCATGCGCACGGTGGCTTCCACCGAATTGTTGGTGACAACGCCGGCCACCACCAGGGCAGCGATACCGTGCTGGCGCAAATGGGCTTCCAGGCCGGTGCCGATGAAGGCGGAGTTGACTTGCTTGGCGATCACGGTCTCGCCGGGCAGCGGCAGGGCTTCCGGCTTGAAGTCGTTGCCCTTCTGGCCGGGCCGGTAGGCGGAATGGGCATGCACGCTGTCATGCTTCACATGGATCACCGGCCAGCCCTGGCCACGCCAGGCGGCGAGCAGGGCGGCGATATTGGCTTCGGCCTGGGGATTGTTGCGCGGGCCGTCGGCTGCGTGATAGGGCGCGTCGATAGCGTGCTGCAGGTCGATAACCAGCAGGGCCGGCGCGGTCACGCCAGGATCAGACGGCGAAGGAATTGCCGCAGCCGCAGCTCGAAGTGGCCAGCGGGTTGCGGATCTGGAAGCCGGCGCCGGAAAGGTCTTCCACGAAGTCGATTTCCGAGCCGCGCATGTAATCGGCGGAAATCTGGTCCAGCACCAGGGTGGCGCCATCGCGCTCGATGAGCAGGTCGTCGCCGGTCACGGCGTCGTCCAGCGTAAAGCCGTACTGGAAGCCGGAGCAGCCGCCGCCGGAAACCGACACGCGCAGCTTCAGCGCCGGATTGGCCTCGGCCTCGACAATAGTGCGGATCCGCTTGGCCGCATTGGCCGAAAGCGTCACCGGGAGCGCCCCTGGCGTTGCCACCTGGGGGGCGGTTCCGCCTGCGAGTTCCTGCACTTGCGCGTCCATCGGCCTATTCATCTCCGGTTTACCAAGGCTTTACCCTTGCAAGTCCAGTATTTAGGGAGTTTCTCGCGGATGTCAATTTGCGGTATCCCGGGCCGGAGCCGGCGTTGCCACGCCCGGCCTCGGCCTATAGTGTCCGCCTCCGCGATTCGTAACCCTTGAGCCTTGGAATAAATGAACGTTTTTGCCGATTTCCGCCGCGCCGTCCTGGATGCCGTGCAGCAGCTTGCCGCCCAGCAGGTGCTCCCTGAGGGGCTGCCGTTGCAGGCCGTCACGGTTGAGCCGCCGCGCGACCCCAGCCATGGCGACCTTGCCACCAATGCCGCCATGGTGCTGGCCAAGCCGGCCAAGCTGAACCCGCGCGCCCTGGCCGAGAAGCTGCAGCCGCTGTTGGCCGCCCTGCCATCCGTCACCGCCGTCGAGATCGCCGGCCCCGGCTTCATCAACCTGCGCCTCGACCCTGCCCATTGGCAGGCCCAGGCCGCCGTGATCCTCAAGGCCGGCACCGGCTATGGCGACAGCCAGTTGGGCCGGGGCGAGCCGGTGAATGTGGAATATGTCTCGGCCAACCCGACCGGCCCGATGCATGTCGGCCATTGCCGTGGTGCCGTGTTCGGCGACGCATTGGCCGCCTTGCTGGAAAAGGCCGGCTACATGGTCTGCCGCGAATACTACATCAACGATGCCGGCGCCCAGGTGGATGTGCTGGCGCGCTCCGCCCATCTGCGCTACCGCGAGGCCTTGGGCGAAAGCATCGAGATTCCGGAAGGGCTCTATCCCGGCGACTATCTCAAGCCGGTGGGCGCAGCGCTGGCCAAGCAGTATGGCGACAAATTCCGCGATGCGCCGGAAGCCGACTGGCTGCAGGCTTTCCGCCTTGCCGCCACCGACGCCATGATGGCGATGATCCGCGAGGATCTCGCGGCGCTGAATATCCGGCATGCCACTTTCACCTCCGAGCGCAAGCTGCATGAGGATGGCCTGGTGCAGCAGGCTTTCGACCGCCTGCAGCAGCGCGACCTGATTTATACCGGCGTGCTGGAACCGCCCAAGGGCAAGCTGCCCGAGGATTGGGAAGCGCGGCCGCAGGCCTTGTTCAAGGCCACCGAATTCGGCGACGACATCGACCGGCCGCTGAAGAAGTCGGACGGTTCCTGGACCTATTTCGGCGCCGACATCGCCTATCACGACGACAAGTATCGCCGTGGCTTCAAGCAGATGATCGATGTCTGGGGCGCCGACCATGGCGGCTATGTCAAGCGCATGAAGGCCGCCGTGAAGGCGATGTCCATGGGCGAGGGAGAGTTGGACATCAAGCTGGTGCAGATGGTCAACCTGCTCGATGATGGCCAGCCGGTGCGCATGAGCAAGCGGGCCGGCACTTTCGTCACGCTGCGCGACGTGGTGGATGAAGTGGGCAAGGACGTGGTCCGCTTCATCATGCTGACGCGCAAGAACGACGCCCAGCTCGATTTCGACTTCAAGAAAGTGACCGAGCAATCCAAGGACAATCCGGTCTTCTATGTGCAATACGCCCATGCCCGCATCTGTTCGGTGCTGCGCAATGCACGTACGGAAGTTCCCACCATTGCCACCGACGATGCGTCGCTGAGCGGCGGCGACATGAAGCGGCTGAGCCATGAGGCGGAACTCGCCCTGCTCAAGCTGCTGGCCAACTGGCCGCGCCTGGTGGAAAGTGCTGCTGAAGCGCATGAGCCGCACCGCGTGGCGTTTTTCCTGCAGGATGTGGCGGCGGCGTTCCACGGGTTGTGGAATGTCGGCCGCGATGACGTGACGGCACGTTTCTTGATTGCGGAAGACCTGGAACTGACCCGCGCCCGCCTGGCGCTGATCCGTGCGGTGGCAATCGTTATTGCTTCTGGCCTTGCGGTGATGGGCGTCACGCCGGTTGAGGAGATGAGGTAGAGCATGAGCGATCTGCGCACTGACCGGGGCTCGCGCCCGGTTCCCAACACCCCTGCCGCTGCGGCGGGCGGTCCCGGCAGCGCCAAGCGCATGATCACTGCCGGCATCGCGCTTGGCGCGGTTGCGGCTTTCGGCGTCGGCATCTGGTTCGCCTATGACCAGGGTGTGAAGCGGGGGGCCTCGGGCGCGCCGCCGCTGGTGCGTGCCGATCAGTCGCCGTCCAAGGTGGCGCCGGAAAATCCCGGCGGCATGCAGGTGCCAAACCAGGACAAGCAGATCTACGAGCGGCTCGGCAACAATTCCGGCAATGCACAGCAGCAGACGGAGAAACTGCTGCCGCCGCCGGAACGCCCGACGGCGAATGCGCCCACCGTTACCCCGGCGCCCGCCGGCAGCGCGCCCGCCGGCGCCAGCGTCACCGTGCCGACCCGCCCGGTTGGCACCGCCGTGCCGAACCAGACGCCGCCCAATCAGACCAACGCGCCAACCGCCACCACGGCGCCGCGCACCGCCGCCGCGCCCACCGCGCCGGCCCAGCCGCAGCAGCCGGCACGCCCGGCTGCGACACCGGCAGCGCCCTCGGCTACGCCAGCCGCACCCGCCGCCGGCGGTGGGTCGGCGCGTGTGCAGCTTGCCTCGCTGCCGGAACAGGCCCAGGCGCAATCCACCTGGGCCGCGCTGCAGAAGAAATTCCCCGGCGAACTCGGCGGCCTCTCGGCCAGCTACGAGCGTGTCGACATTCCGGGCAAGGGCGTGTTCTTCCGTGTGCAGGCCGGCCCGCTGCGCGACCGCGCCGCCGCGCAAGCCTTGTGCGAAAAGCTTTCGGCGCAGAAGCAGGGGTGCATCGTTGTCGCCCGCTGACCTCATGCGCTTCGCGCCTGTGGTCGTCGGCTGTGCCGGCACCACGCTCACTGCCGAGGAACAGGCCCTGTTCGCCAGGCACAAGCCCTATGGCTTCATCGTGTTCGCGCGCAACATCGACAATCCGGCGCAGCTCCGCGCCCTGGTTGAGAGTTTCCGCGCCGCCGTCGGCAATCCCGATGCGCCAGTGCTGATCGACCAGGAAGGCGGCCGCGTTGCCCGGCTGAAGCCGCCGCATTGGCCGGTATTCCCGCCGGCAGCGCAATTCGGCAAGCAATTCGCCAGTGATCCGCAGGGCGCGAGGCAGGCGGCCTATGAGAATGCCCGCGCCATCGGTGCCGAACTCTTCGCGCTTGGTATCGATGTCGATTGCGCGCCCGTCGCCGATCTGCCGGTGACTGGTGCCCATGATGTGATCGGCGACCGCGCCTATGGCTTCACGCCAGATGTTGTGGCGGCGCTGGCCGAGGCGACGATGCAGGGCCTGATCGATGCCGGCGTGCTGCCGGTGGTGAAGCATATTCCCGGCCATGGCCGCGCGCGTTCCGACAGCCATCTGGAATTGCCGGTGGTGGAAGCCGACCGCGCGACGCTGGAGCAGAGCGACTTCCAGCCCTTCCTGGCGCTGAAACATGCGCCCTGGGCGATGACCGCGCATATCGTCTACACGGCCTATGACAAGGCGCTGCCGGCGACCATCTCTCCGACCGTGATCCGCGACGTCATCCGGGGCCATATCGGCTTCGATGGCGTGCTGATCTCTGACGACCTGACCATGAAGGCGCTGAGCGGCAGCCTGGCGGATCTGGCCAAAGCTTCGCTCAATGCTGGCTGTGATCTGGTGCTGCATTGCTCGGGCAAGCATGACGAGATGGTTGGCCTGTTGCCGGCCTTGCCGGCGATGAGCCCGGAAGCCGCTCGCCGCATCCACCACGCCGCCACGCAAAAGCGCCGCCCGGAGGCTTTACCCCGCGCCGCCAGGGCCTAAGTTTGGGCGCATGGAGTCCATTACCAGTTTTCTGATCGAGGCCTCGGCCTGGATCCTGCCGGCGCTGTTCGCCATCACCCTGCATGAAGCTGCCCATGGCTGGGCGGCCTGGAAGCTGGGCGACGACACCGCGAAACGGCTCGGTCGGGTCAGCTTCAATCCCCTGCGCCATATCGATCCGGTCGGCACCGTGCTGGTGCCGGGCGCCTTGCTGCTGTTCAAGGCACCGTTCCTGTTCGGCTGGGCCAAGCCGGTGCCGGTGGATTTCTGGCGGCTGCCCAACCCGCGCCGCGACATGGCCCTGGTCGCCATTGCCGGGCCAGGGGTGAATCTGCTGCAGGCCTTTGGCGCCATGCTGCTGTTTCATCTGCTTCCGCATGTCGGCGGCATGACCGGTGGATGGCTCGCCATGAATCTAGAAAATGCCATTCTGATCAACCTGATACTGTTCGTATTTAACATGATGCCTCTGCCGCCGCTGGATGGTGGCCGGGTGGCGGTCGGCTGGCTGCCGCTGCCCTTGGCCCGGCCACTCGCCCGGCTGGAACCCTATGGCATGGTCATTCTACTGATTTCCCTGCTGGCAGTGCCGCTTGCGGCCCGGACCTTAGGCTATGAGTTCAATCCGCTGGGCGAGGTACTTTGGCCGCTGGTGAGCGGTTTGCAGGATATCCTGCTTGTTTTGGCGGGCCACAGCGGCTAGAGCAATCCATCCCGTCCGGGCGGCGCCCGGAATCTAGAGATTCGCGAGCTTCAGTGACCGAGACCGAGACCGCTTCCACCCCCGCCGACAGTTTCGAGGCGCCGACCCGGGATGGCCTGGCCGAGCCGGTATCCCTGGCGCAGCAGCTTGTGCTCGAGCTGGACGGTTTCGAGGGGCCGCTGGACGTGCTGCTAACCCTGGCGCGCGAGCAAAAGGTCGATCTCCGCCGCATCTCCATTCTGCAACTGGCAGAGCAGTACCTGGTTTTTGTGGCCGAGGCGCGCAAGAGCCGCCTGGAACTGGCCGCCGATTACCTGGTGATGGCCGCCTGGCTGGCCTATCTCAAATCGCGCCTGCTGCTGCCGGAGAAGGACAAGCCGGGCGAGCCGAGCGGCGAGGAACTGGCCGAGCGGCTGCAATTGCAGCTCCGCAAGCTGGAAGCCATGCGGCAGGTGTCGGAACAGCTCATGGGCCGCGATCAGGTCGGCCTGTCGATGTTCCTGCGCGGCATGCCGGAAGGCGTGCGGGTCATCCGCAAGTCGATCTTCACCGCCTCGCTGTTCGACCTGCTCAAGGCCTATGGCGAATTCCGCTCCAGCCGTGGCAGCACCGAGGCGCTGACCATGCGCATGGCGCGGCGCCAGGTGATTTCGGTGGAAGAGGCGCTGACCCGCCTGCGCAATATGATCGGCGCCATTCCCGACTGGGCGACCCTGCAGGCTTTCCTGCCGCCCGATCTTACCGATCCCTTCACCGTGCGTTCGGCGCTGGCCTCCACCTTCAATGCCAGCCTCGAAATGGCGAAGCAGGGCCTGATCGAATTGCGCCAGGTGCAGAGTTTCGGCCCGATCTACATTCGCCGCCAGACCGGCGTGGTTCAGGACAATGGCCCGGAGCCTGCTCCGGCGCAGCAGGAAGAGTAAGCGATGCAGTCCGATCAGCAGGAAGAGACCCAGGGCCAGCAGGCTGAGAACGAAGGCCGCGACATGGCTGAGGCTTTCGAGGAAGACACCGCGCCGGCGGGTGCTGACGAGTCCGAGGCTGAAGACGCTGAGGGCGAAGGCGAGGCCGCGCCTGAACCGGGTGATGCCGAAGCCGAGTTCGCGCAGCAGGTCCGTATGGTGGAGGCGCTGCTGTTTGCCGCCGCCGAGCCGCTGGACGAAGCGTCCTTGCGCAAGCGGTTGCCTAAGAATGCCCGTGTGAAGGCGATCCTGGCGGCGCTGGAAGACCAGTACCGTCAGCGCGGCGTGATCCTGAAGCATCTTGCCGGCCGCTGGGCCTTCACCACGGCGCCGGACCTCAAGCATATGCTGGAGCATCACCGCGAAGTGACGCGCAAGCTGTCGCGTGCCGCCACCGAGACGCTCTCCATCGTCGCCTATCACCAGCCGGTGACCCGCGCCGAGATCGAGGATATCCGTGGCGTCGGCCTTTCCAAGGGTACGCTGGACGTGCTGATCGAGGCCGGCTGGGTGAAGATCAGCGGTCGCCGCCGCGTGCCGGGCCGCCCGGTCACCTATGCCACCACCGACGAATTCCTGGTGCATTTCGCGCTCGACAGCATCGACAGCCTGCCGGGTCTGGAAGAATTGCGCGCCTCCGGCCTGCTGGAAACCATCCCGGCCAGCGGCGGCCTGCCGATGCCGGGCGAGGCCATCGATGACAGCCCGGTCGACCCGCTGGGCGAGGATGATGACGGCCGCGAATTTCTCGAGCCGCTGATGCCCGATCCGGCAGACGCGGAAAAAGCGGCCGAGGCTGCTGTCGAAGAAGAAGCCGCGCCTGCGGAAGACCCGCAGCGGAATGCCTGAGGCCAAGACACATCTCGTCACCCCCGCCGGAGCCCTTCGGGCCTGTGCGCCCACGAACGCCGTTGGCGTTCGTGCGCTTACAGTGATCCGGGGGGCTGTTTCCAGCATCGGCCCGAGATGCCCGCATCAAGTGCGGGCATGACGATTCCTGGGTTGGGATACTTCCATGCCTGATCTCATCCTCCGCGATGTCAGCCACCGTTATGGCGACCGGCTTGCGGTCGACCATGTGGCGCTGGCCATCGGCGCGGGCGAGATTTTCTGTCTGCTGGGGCCATCGGGTTGCGGCAAATCCACCACGCTGCGCATCGCGGCGGGCCTGGAGGATTTGCAGCAGGGCGAGGTTTCGATCAGCGGCAGGCGCGTGGCCGGGCCGGGGCTGAACCTGCCGACCGAGGCCCGCCATGTCGGCATGGTGTTCCAGGATCACGCGCTGTTCCCGCATCTCAGTGTCGCCGACAATATCGCCTTCGGCCTGTCTCAACTTGGCGCGGCGGAACGCCGCCAGCGCGCCGAACTCTGGGCCGGCCGGGTTGGCCTGACCGCCCATCTCGACGTTTTTCCGCACCGGCTCTCCGGCGGCGAACAGCAGCGCGTGGCCCTGGCCCGCGCGCTCGCCCCGGAACCGGCGGTGATGCTGCTGGACGAGCCGTTCTCCAGCCTGGACAACCGGCTGCGCGACCAGATCCGCGACGATACCGTGGCGATCCTGAAACAGGCGGGCACGCCGACCCTGCTGGTGACCCACGATCCCGAGGAAGCCATGCGCATGGCGGACCGGATCGGCATCATGCAGGCCGGCAGGCTGGTGCAGGTGGACAGCCCGGAAGGCGTCTATGGCCAGCCGCAATCGCTTTTTGCCGCCCGGTTCCTCTCGGAAACCAACGAAATCAAAGGCCGGGTGCAGGCTGGCCGGCTCGATACACCGTTTGGCACTTTCCCCGCGCCGCATCTGGCCGATGGCACCGAGGCTTTGCTGGTATTCCGGCCCGAGGCGTTGGCCGTCCAGAATAGCGCCGAACTGGGGGGCGCGGACCTGGATTGCCGCGTGCTGCGCGCCCGTTCGCTGGGCCCCTATCGCCGGGTGGAGGTGCAACTGAACGGGGCAGGGGAGACGCATCTGGTTGCCCGTCTGGCGCCGGGACCGCTGCCCGAAGCCGGCAGCCGCCTGCGGCTGACCCTGGATAAGGCGGCTTGCCATATCTTTCCAAGCAGTTAGTACTTTCCCGTCAGTTAGACGGGCCCCTGTGAATTGCCTTGGCGGGGTATTATCTGCCATAGTGCGAGGCGACATGGAAACGGCCTCGGAAACCGCCGGTTAGGCCGCTTCAGGGAGAAAGATGATGGGTTCGTTCAGCATTTGGCACTGGCTGCTGGTTCTGGTGGTTATTCTGATCCTGTTCGGCGCTGGCAAGCTGCCGAAGGTGGCGGGTGACCTGGCCTCGGGGATCAAGAATTTCCGCAAGGGCATGAAGGAAGAGCCGGAAGAGGCCAAGGAGCCGGCGAAGGATGCCGGTGTGATCCAGCAGCAGGCCCCCGCCTCGGGCACCACCACGACTGCCGGTGCCACCAGCGAGAAGACGGCGCAGCACTGAGCCGTTGATGTTCTAACCGGCCGGCGCGCCTGGAATACGGGCGCCCGGCCTCGTCATTAAAAAGGCGTCGGCGATGTTCGACATTGCCTGGTCCGAGTTGGGGGTTATCGCGGTGGTCGCGCTGGTCGTGATCGGCCCGAAGGACCTGCCGAAGGTGTTGCGCACGGTGGGTCAGTGGACCTCCAAGGCGCGCTCGATGGCGCGCGAATTCCAGTCCGGCATCGACGACATGGTGCGTGAGTCCGAACTGGACGAATTGCGCAAATCGGCCAAGCAGGTGACGGATTTCTCGCTCGAAAACGAGATCAAGAAAACCGTCGATCCCGACGGCTCCCTGGAAAAGACCCTGACCGCCGACGCGCTGCCCTCCTACAACGATCTCGTTTCCCCTGATGGCACGCTGCCAGCGCCGGCGCCAACCGATGCAGTGAGCCTGGCCGAAGCCGATGCCGCCAAGGCAGCAGCGCAAGCGCCCGCCGTCGAGCCGGTGCCCGCCGCGCCCGCCACCGATACCGCTGCTCCGGCCAATGCTGTTTCCGGCGTGCCGGCCAAGGAAGAACCCAAGCCGTGAGCGAGACCAAGCAGCCCGAGGACGAAGTAGAAGCCTCCCGCATGCCGTTGCTCGAGCACCTGATCGAGCTGCGCAACCGGCTGATGTGGGCCATTGGTTCGATCTTCATCGCCTTTGTCGGCTGCTATTATTTCGCGCCGCATATCTACGCCCTGCTGATGCACCCGCTGATCGAGGCGATGGGTAGCACCGAAGGCCGGCGCATGATCTTCACCGCGCCGCAGGAAGCCTTCTTCACTTATGTCAAGCTCGGCTTCTGGGCCGCCGCCGTGGTCGCTTTCCCGGTGATAGCGGCACAGATCTGGATGTTCGTGGCGCCCGGCCTCTACAAGCACGAGAAGAAGGCCTTTCTGCCCTTCCTGGTGGCCACCCCGGTGCTGTTCGCCATTGGCGGCGCCTTCGTCTACTGGTTCATCATGCCGCTGGCGCTGAAATTCTTCATCGGCTTCGAGGGCCATGGCGGCGACGGCGTGATCCCGATCCAGCTTGAAACCAAGGTCAGCGAATATCTCTCGCTGGTGATGACCCTGATCTTCGCTTTCGGCCTGGCCTTTCAGTTGCCGGTACTGCTGACGCTGCTGGGCCGCGTCGGGCTGCTGACGGCGGCGGGGCTGGCATCGAAGCGGCGCTATGCCATCGTCATCATGTTCATCTTCGCGGCCATCGTCACGCCGCCGGATATTATCAGCCAGATCGGCCTCGCCGTGCCGCTGATCCTGCTTTACGAAGTCTCGATCTGGATGGTGAAGTGGATCGAGCACGACCGTGCCAAGCGCGAGGCTGCGGAAAAGGCCGCCGAGGAAGCTGCGGAAAAGCCGAAGCCGGCGGAGACGGGCGAGGGCGGAGCCAATCCGCCAGCGCCATAAGTTCGGGTAAAAACCATGCATGACATAAAAGCCATCCGCGACAATCCGGCCGGCTTCGACGCGGCCCTTGCGCGCCGTGGTCTGGCGCCAGTGGCCGAGGGGCTGGTGGCGCTGGACGCCAAGCGCCGCGCCGCCCAGGCGGAATTCGATACCACGCAGGCGAAGCGCAATGCGCTGTCGAAGGAAATCGGCGCCGCCAAAGCGAAGAAGGATGAAGCCCGCGCCGCCGAGTTGATGGCCGAGGTGGCGGAGTTAAAAAATCAGCTCACTTGGTGCCTTACCGAACAAGAAGCGTATGAAAAGGAGTTGAAAAAAAAGCTGGAGATTCTGCCTAACCTGCCGGCTGAGGATGTGCCGCCAGGCAAGGACGAGAACGACAACCAGGAACTGCGCCGCGTTGGCGCGCAAAAGAATTTCAGCTTCAAGCCGAAGGAGCATTTCGATCTCGGCGAGGGCCTCGGCCTGATGGATTTCAATGCCGGCACCAAGCTGGCCGGCGCCCGCTTCACGGTGCTGCGCGGCCAGCTTGCCCGCCTCAGCCGCGCGCTCGGCCAGTTCATGCTGGACCTGCACACGACGGAATTCGGTTATTCCGAAACCATCGTGCCGCTGCTGGTGAATGACGATACTGCCTATGGCACCGGGCAATTGCCAAAATTCGGCAATGATTTGTTTAGCACAATAGACCGAGAGGGCGTTAGGCAGGAATATAATAGCCTGGAAGCTGCGACTATCCCGGGCAATGCTAATGCGATGAATTTCGCGAAAGCTCGTTTTGATTCACTTCTTAATGATCCCCGCTTCCGTTACTGGCTGATCCCGACGGCCGAAGTGCCGCTGACCAATCTGGCGCGCGACACCATCATCGACGAGAGCCAGTTGCCTTGGCGGCTGACGGCCCTGACGCCCTGCTTCCGCTCGGAAGCCGGCGCGGCGGGCCGCGACACGCGTGGCATGATCCGCCAGCACCAGTTCGAGAAGGTGGAGCTGGTCAGCGTTACCCGGCCGGAGGATTCGGTTGCCGAGCATGAGCGCATGACTCAGGCAGCGGAAGAAGTGCTGAAACGCCTGGAACTGCCGTTCCGCACCATGCTGCTCTGTGCCGGCGATATGGGCAGCGGCGCGCGCAAGACCTTCGATATCGAGGTCTGGCTGCCGGGCCAGGATCGCTACCGCGAGATTTCGAGCTGTTCCAATTGTGGCGACTGGCAGGCGCGGCGCATGAATGCCCGCTGCCGCGCGCCGGGTGAGAAGCAGACTCGCTTCGTGCATACGCTGAACGGCTCCGGCCTCGCCGTGGGCCGCACCCTGATCGCGGTTCTGGAGAATTACCAGGAGGCCGATGGCTCGGTGAGCATTCCCGCCGCCCTGCTTCCCTATATGGGCGGCCTCAAGAAAATCGAAAAGGCCGCATGATGCGCATCCTGGTCACCAACGACGACGGCATCCATGCCCCGGGCCTGAAGGTGGCCGAGGCCATCGCGAAGAAGCTGTCGAAGGACATCACCGTTGTCGCGCCTGACTATGAGCAATCCGGCGCCTCGCATTCGCTGACCCTGACCCTGCCGCTGCGCCTGCGCAAGCTCAACGCGCGCAAGTTCGCCGTGCGCGGCACGCCGACCGATTGCGTGATGATGGCGGTGCACGAGATCATGAAGGGCAAGAAGCCGGACCTGATCATCTCCGGCGTCAACCGTGGCTCGAACTTGGGCGAGGACGTGACCTATTCCGGCACCGTCGCCGCCGCCATGGAAGGCACGTTGCTGGGCATTCCAAGCATCGCGCTTTCCCAGAAGATCAATCCAGGCCATCCGGTGAAATGGGCTACCGGCGAACAGCATGCGCCGGGCCTGATCCGCAAGCTGCTCAAGACCGGCTGGCCGCGCGGCGTGCTGATCAACGTGAATTTCCCCGATGTGGTGGCCGATGCGGTGGCCGGCGTGCAGGTGGTGATGCAGGGCCAGCGCGATCTGACCGATCTGGTGCTGGATCACCGCATCGATGCCCGCGACGTGCCGTATTACTGGATTGGCTTCCGCCGCCAGAACGGCAAGCCGAAGCGTGGCACCGATCTGCGCAGCGTCGATGAAGGCTATATCGCGGTGACGCCGCTGCAGCTCAACCTGACCCATGGCGCGAGCCTGAAGGCGCTCCGCGCCGCGCTTGGCTGACGCCGTGTCGGAAACGCCGGTCGATCCGCGCGTCATCCAGCTCATCATGGAGCTGCGGCACCAGGGTATCAAGGATACCCGCGTGCTCTCGGCCATCGAACGGGTGCCGCGCGACCGCTTCGTGCCGTCGCAGTTCCAGGAACATGCCTACGAGAATATCGCGCTGCCGATCACGCAAGGGCAGACCATCAGCCAGCCCTATGTGGTCGCCTTCATGACCGAGGCCTTGCAGCTTGGCGACCGCATGAAGGTACTGGAAATCGGCACCGGCTCAGGCTACCAGACCGCCGTGCTGACCCGGCTCTGCCGCCGCGTCTATACGATTGAACGCTACCGCTCGCTGCTGCTGCAGGCCGAGCGCCGGTTGGCTGACCTCGGTATCACCAATGTCACCGCCAAGCTTGGCGACGGCAACAAGGGCTGGCCCGAACAGATGCCGTTTGACCGCATCCTGGTGACGGCAGCGGCCGACAAGCGCCCGGACAGCCTGATTGACCAGCTTTCACCGCAAGGCGGCATCCTGGTGGCGCCGGTCGGCCAGACCGATTCAGCGCAGGACATTATCCGCTACACCCGCGACGGCCTTGCCGTGCGCGAGGAGCGCCTGCTGCCGGTCCGCTTCGTGCCGCTCCTGCCCGGCATCGCCAGGGAAGCGGCGGGTTAAGTATCCCACCGCGTCATGCGCGGACTTGATCCGCGCATCTCCCTCCAATTGGGTAAAGATGCCCGGGTCTAGCCCGGGCATGACGATCGATAAACGTCGTTAGATCAGATCGTCATACAAATCCCGCCAATCCGGGTTCGCCTGTTCTATCAAGGCGATCTTCCACGCTCGGCTCCAATGCTTCAGCGTTTTCTCACGTTGAATGGCGAGAGGCATCGTCGCGTGTTCCTCGACATGAACGAGATGCTTCAGATTATAGCGTCTGGAAAAACCATCCACGATGCCATCGCGATGCTCGGTGGCGCGCTTGGCGATGTCGCTGGTGACGCCGATGTAGAGCGTACCGTCCGGCTTGTTGGTGAGGATATAGACCCAGGCCGACATGACATGAGTCTAGGCCGGCATGAGATCGCCGGGTCAAGCCCGGCGATGACGATAATATAAAGAATTCGTCATACGAAAGAAAAAGCCTGGGCGTAACGATTGTTTACTTAATCGTCATCGCCGGGCTTGACCCGGCGATCTCTCTCCAATTGGTTAAAGATGCCCGGGTCAAGCCCGGGCATGACGAGCCTTACAGGATTTTACTGAAACGCCTGGATGCCGGTGATTGCGCGGCCAAGGATCAGCGCATGGACGTCGTGGGTGCCTTCGTAGGTGTTCACGGTTTCCAGGTTCACCATGTGGCGGATGACATGGAAATCCTCGTGGATGCCGTTGCCGCCATGCATGTCGCGGGCGACACGGGCGATCTCGAGCGCCTTGCCGCAGGAATTGCGCTTGATCAGCGAAATCATTTCCGGTGCCGCCTTGCCTTCATCCTTCAGCCGGCCGACACGCAGGCAGGCGGAAAGCCCGAGCGCGATTTCGGTCTGCATGTTGGCGAGCTTCAACTGCACCAACTGCGTCGCGGCGAGCGGACGGCCGAACTGCTTGCGGTCCAGCGTATACTGCCGCGCATGGTGCCAGCAGGCTTCCGCCGACCCCATGGCACCCCAGGCAATGCCGTAGCGCGCATTGTTGAGGCAGCCGAACGGACCTTTGAGGCCCTGCACATTGGGCAGCCAGTTCTCGTCCGGCACGAACACGTCGTCCATGACGATTTCGCCGGTGATCGAGGCACGCAAGGAAATCTTGCCCTGGATCTTCGGTGCCGAGAGACCCTTCATGCCCTTGTCGAGCACGAAGCCGCGGATGATGCCATCCTCGGTCTTGGCCCACACCACGAACACATCGGCGATCGGCGCGTTGGAAATCCACATCTTGCTGCCGGTCAGCTTGTAGCCGCCGGGCACCTTCACGGCGCGGGTCTTCATGCTGCCGGGATCGGAGCCAGCATCCGGCTCGGTGAGGCCGAAGCAGCCGATCCATTCGCCGGTGGCGAGCTTGGGCAGATATTTCTGGCGCGTTTCCTCGGTGCCATAGGCATGGATCGGATGCATCACCAGGCTGGACTGCACGCTCATCATCGAGCGGTAGCCGCTATCGACGCGCTCGACCTCGCGGGCGATCAGGCCGTAGGAAACATAGTTGGTGCCGGCGCAGCCATAGCCGTCGATGGTGGAGCCGAGCAGGCCGAGTTCGCCCATCTCGCGGAAAATCGCCGGATCGGTCTTTTCCTCGCGGAAGGCTTCCTTCACCCGGGGCAGCAGCTTGGCCTGCGCGTAATCGCGCGCGGTGTCACGCACCATGCGCTCTTCCTCAGTCAACTCGGCATCCAGCAGCAGCGGGTCATCCCACTGGAAGGGGGGAAGGGTGTAGGCCATCGCGTCTATCCTCTCGGGACTCTTTTCAGGTTGTCTCTGACTCGGCCGGTTCCGGCGGGCGCGAAGCCTATACCAAGCCTCAAGCCTTGGGAAGAAAGCCCGCCTGCACACAGTTGACGCCCGGTTTTACGCCAAAAATTTCCGCAACCCAACCCTGTGGATAGAGTGCGAAAATGTAGCGATACAATGCGTAAAATGGTAACACGGAAGCCATGACAGGGACACAAGGCGGCAGACCGGGCGACGAGGTAATCGTCGAGTTCATCCGGGTCGGTTCGATGCTTAAGGTGGTGGCGGTGGATACCGTTACCGGCCTGGAAGTGTCGATGGTGGGCGACCCGCGCCGCTCCACCGAGGAAATGAAACGCCTTGCCGCGCAGAAACTGCGCTTCGTCCTGGCCAAGAAACAGCAGGGACAATAACGGGCCGGAACCGGCGGGGGACGATGGAATATTTCCTGCAGCAGTTGATCAACGGGGTCACGCTCGGCGCGGTCTACGCCCTCATCGCCATCGGCTACACGATGGTTTACGGCATCATCGGCATGATCAATTTCGCCCATGGCGAAATCTACATGATCGGTGCCTTCATCGCCGTCATCACCTTCTCGATCCTCGGCCTGGTCGGCATCACCTGGGTGCCGCTGGCTTTGCTCATCGTGCTGGCGGCCTCGATGATCCTCACCGGGCTTTACGGCTGGACCGTGGAGCGCGTTGCCTACCGGCCATTGCGCGGCTCCTTCCGCCTGGCGCCGCTGATTTCCGCCATCGGCATGTCGATCTTCCTGCAGAACTATGTGCAGATCGCGCAAGGCGCCAAGATCAAGCCGTTGCAGCCGATGATCCGGGGCGGCGTCGAACTGCTGCATGGCGATGGTTTCTCGGTCAACCTGAGCTACCTGCAGATGATCATCATCGCGCTCACCGTGGCGCTGATGCTCGGCTTCACCTGGCTGATCCAGGCAACGCCCCTGGGCCGTGCGCAGCGCGCCACCGAGCAGGACCGTCTGATGGCCGGGCTGCTGGGCGTCAACACAGACCGCACCATTTCGCTCACCTTCGTGCTCGGCGCCGTGCTGGCCGCCGTCGCCGGCGTGATGGTGACGCTGTATTACGGCGTGGTCGATTTCTATATCGGCTTCCTCGCCGGCCTGAAGGCCTTCACCGCCGCCGTGCTCGGCGGCATCGGCAGCCTGCCCGGCGCCATGCTGGGCGGCCTGCTGATCGGCCTGATCGAGGCCTTCTGGTCGGCCTATTTCAGCATCGAGTACAAGGATGTCGCGGCCTTCTCGATCCTGGTCATCGTGCTGATCTTCCGGCCCACCGGTCTGCTCGGCCGGCCGGAAGTGGAGAAGGTGTGATGACGCTGCAGGCCCGCTTCAAGGACGCCATCCTCGCCGGCCTGGTTGCCGGCGTGCTGGCACTGCCGCTGCTCGGCTTCGAAACTGTCGATACCGGCGGCCCGCTCGGCATCAAGACCCGCTGGCATCTGGTCGGCTATGCCGCTGTCGGCGTCTTCCTCGGCCGCTTGCTGCTGATGGCGTTGCTCGACTGGCGGCGCGGCAAGGTGCAGGCCCAGGCCACGATACAGACCGGCAAGCGCGACCGGATGGCGGAGCTGGGCCGCAAGGCTGATACCTGGCTGATGCCGGCGCTGATCGCCTTTGCCGTGATCCTGCCGATGATGCCTTTTGCCGACCGCACCGTGGTCGATCTCGGCACCGTGGTGCTGATCTATGTCATGCTCGGCTGGGGCCTCAATATCGTCGTCGGCCTCGCCGGCCTGCTCGATCTCGGCTATGTCGCCTTCTATGCCGTCGGCGCCTATTCCTATGCGCTGCTCTCAAAGAATTTCGGCCTGAATTTCTGGGAATGCCTGCCGCTCGCCGGCCTGTTCGCGGCACTGTTTGGCGTCGCACTCGGCTTCCCCGTGCTGCGGCTGCGCGGCGACTATCTCGCCATCGTCACGCTCGGCTTTGGCGAAATCATCCGTATCGTGCTGCTGAACTGGCAAAAGCTTACCGGCGGTCCGAACGGCATCTCCGGCATCCAGCGCCCGAGCTTCTTCGGCTACCCGTTCAGCGCCAACCCGCCGGAAGGCACCACATCCTTCCACCAGTTGTTCGGCCTGGAATTCGCCTCCACGCACCGCATCGTGTTTCTGTATTACCTGATCCTGGCGCTGGCCTTGCTCACCAACCTGTTCACCCAGCGTATACGCAAGCTGCCGGTGGGCCGCGCCTGGGAAGCCTTGCGCGAGGATGAAATCGCCTGCCGCGCACTTGGCATCAACCCGACCAACACCAAGCTGACCGCCTTTGCCATCGGCGCCATGTTTGGCGGTTTCGCCGGCAGCTTCTTCGCCACGCGCCAGGGCTTCATCAGCCCGGAAAGCTTCACCTTCATCGAATCCGCGGTGATCCTGGCCATCGTGGTGCTGGGCGGTATGGGCAGTCAGGCCGGCATCGTGCTGGCTGCCGCCTTCCTCACACTGCTGCCCGAGTTGGCGCGCGAATTCTCACTGTTCCGCATGCTCGCTTTCGGCCTCGCCATGGTGCTGATCATGGTCTGGCGGCCGCAAGGGCTGCTGGCGCATCGCGAGCCGACCATGCGGCTTGCGAAAGCCGGGGGAGGCGGGCCATGAGCCACCTCCTGAAAGTCGAGCATCTCACCATGCGCTTCGGCGGACTGGTGGCGGTGGACAATGTGTCCTTCACCGCGCAGCCGCGCCAGATCACCGCCGTGATTGGCCCCAATGGTGCCGGCAAGACCACGGTGTTCAACTGCATCGCCGGTTTCTACAAGCCGACCATCGGCCGCCTCAGCCTGATCAACGATGGCACCGAGTATCTGCTGGAGCGCATGCAGGGGCATGACATCCCGAGGCTCGCCCGCGTCGCGCGCACTTTCCAGAATATCCGCTTATTTCCGCAGATGACGGTGCTGGAAAACCTGATCGTGGCCCAGCACAACAAGCTGATGCTCGCCTCGGGCTACACGCTGCTGGGGCTGTTCGGCTGGCGCGGCTATGCCCGGGCCGAGAAGGCTGCGGTGGAGCAGGCGCGCTACTGGCTGCACCAGACGCAGTTGACCGAGATGGCCGATATGCCCGCCGGCAGCCTGCCTTATGGCGGCCAGCGCCGGCTTGAGATCGCGCGCGCCATGTGCACCGAGCCGGTGCTGCTCTGCCTGGATGAGCCGGCCGCCGGCCTCAATCCGCGCGAAAGCGCCGATCTCAACAATCTGCTGCAATTCATCCGCGACCAGCATGGCTGCGGCGTGCTGCTGATCGAACACGACATGAGCGTGGTGATGCAGATTTCCGATCATGTTGTGGTGCTGGATTACGGCAAGAAGATCGCCGATGGCACGCCGGAGCAGGTGCGGTCCGACCCGATCGTGATCAAGGCGTATCTCGGCGAGGATTTCGGTGTTGAAGAAGCGGGGGCCGCCTGATGCTCTCGATCACCGGCATTCACACCTATTATGGCGCCGTGCATGCCTTGAAGGGCGTCGACATGGAAGTGCGCCAGGGCGAGATCGTGGCGCTGATCGGCGCCAATGGTGCTGGCAAATCCACCTTGCTCATGAGCATCTGCGGCAACCCGAAGCCGCGCAAAGGCGATATCCGGCTGCAGGGCGAAAGCCTGCTCGGTGTGCCGATGCATGATCTGGTGCGGCGTGGCCTGGCGCATGCGCCGGAAGGCCGCCGCATCTTCCCGCGCATGACGGTGCTGGAGAATCTGCGCATGGGCGCGGTGGCGGCGGACCCGGCACATTTCGACAGCGACCTGGAACGCGTATATGGCCTGTTCCCGCGCCTGAAAGAGCGCAGCGAGCAGCGCGGCGGCACGCTTTCCGGTGGCGAACAGCAGATGCTGGCGATTGCCCGCGCGCTGATGAGCCGGCCGCGCCTGCTGCTGCTGGACGAACCCTCGCTCGGCCTGGCGCCGCTGGTGGTGCGGCAGATCTTTTCGATCATCGAGGAGATCAACAAGCGCGATGGCGTTACTGTGCTGCTGGTGGAACAGAATGCCTATCACGCGCTCAGGCTGGCGCATCGCGGCTATGTGCTGGTGAATGGCAGCATTACCATGAGCGGTTCCGGCGCTGATCTGTTGGCGGACGAACAGATCCGTGCCGCCTATCTCGAAGGAGGGCACGCATGACCGCGCTGCTCGGTTCCTCGCTCGGGGTGTTCATCGGCTTCACCCTGATTCTGGTCGGCGGCTGTTCCTTCCTGATGGGGCAGGCGGTGGCTTCCACTTGGCGCCCGGCCTGGCAAATCCTGCCTTACAGCATTTTGTTGGCGCTAGCTGACCGGTTCCTGGTCTTCGGCCTGTTCGGCGGCCAGCTCGGCGCCTTGCTGCCTTTCCTTACGGTAAGTGCCGTGCTGCTGGCCCTGGCCGGTATTGGTTTCCGGCTGACCCGGGTCGATATGATGGTACGGCAATACCCCTGGCTCTATGAACGGGCCGGGCTATTCGCGTGGCGCGATAAAACATCGTGATTTGCTATCGGTTAGTTGCTGCTTTTGGAGTGAACGTCTACAGTTTCTTTATCCGCAACCCAGGGGAGGTTCGACACATGCGTACGCTTTCACTCGGTCTTGGTTTTGCCGCCGCTCTCGGCCTGATGGCCGGCGCCGCGCAGGCCCAGGTCAAGATTTCGCTCAACGGCCCGCTCACCGGTCAGCTTGCCTCATTCGGCGAGCAGATGAAGAAGGGCGCCGAGATGGCCGTGGCCGATCTCAACGCCGCTGGCGGCGTCAACGGCCAGAAGATCACGCTGATCTTCGGCGATGACCAGTGCGACCCGAAGCAGGCGGTCGCGGTGGCCAACAAGTCGGCGCAGGAAAAGGTCGCCGCGGTGATCGGCCACTTCTGCTCGGGCTCCTCGATCCCGGCTTCCGACGTCTACAAGGAAGAAAACATCCTGCAGATTTCGCCGGCTTCGACCAATCCGAAGTTCACCGATCGCGGCTACACCAATACCTTCCGCGTCTGCGGCCGCGATGACCAGCAGGGCATGGTTGCCGGCGATTACATTGCCGACAAGTACAAGGGCAAGAAGGTCGCCATCCTGCATGACAAGACCGCCTATGGTCAGGGCCTTGCCGACGAGACCAAGAAGCGCCTCAACAGCAAGGGCGTGACCGAGGCGATGTATGAGGCGATTTCCGCCGGCGAGAAGGATTACTCGGCGCTGATCTCGAAGATGAAGGCGGCCGGCATCGAGCTGATCTATCTCGGCGGCTACCATCCGGAAGCCGGCCTGATCGTGCGCCAGGCCAAGGAGCAGGGCCTCAATGCCCCGCTGATGGGTGGCGACGCGCTGGTCGACAAGCAGCTCTGGGCGATTTCCGGCACCGCCGGCCAGGGCACGCTGATGACCTTCGATGCCGATCCGCGCAAGAACCCGGTGGCGAAGCCGATCGTGGATAAGTTCAAGGCCGGTGGCTACGATCCGGAGGGCTACACCCTCTACACCTACGCCGCCATCCAGGTCTGGGCGCAGGCCGCCACCACCGCCAAATCGTTCAAGACCGCGGACGTGGAAAAGGCGATGCGCGCCGGCACCTTCAAGACCGTGCTGAACGACATCAAGTTCGACGCCAAGGGCGACACCACCAGCCCGGCCTACAAGGTCTACGTCTGGAAGGACGGCGCCTACGACTACGTGAACTAATCGCCGTTCGCGGATGGTTCCGGAAAAGCCCGGCGGGAAACTGCCGGGCTTTTTCTTTGCCTAAGCGGCATGAGATGCCCGGGACGAGCCCGGGCATGACGATCAGTTCAATAAAACGCGTCATCCCCGGACTTGATCCGGGGATCTTTGGCCGGAAAGGGCCATAACGGCCCTACACCGCCAGTTGCCGCCGCGCGGCGGCAGATTCCCGGCTCAAGGCCGGGAATGACGCACTTGCAGGTGTGAAATCGGATTAACTCAGGCCCCATTTGCCTTGTGGTGGGTATTGGCTGGCGCCACCGGATATTGTAGTTTCCGGGCCATTCAGACCATCCCAGCCCCCGGAGGCCGCCTGCCCATGTCGAAGCCTGTCATCGCCGTGGCCTCCGACCATGCCGGCTTCGAGCTGAAGGGCATCCTGAAGGCCGAGCTGGAAAGCCAGGGCTATGGCGTGCTCGACCTCGGCACGCATGGCCCGGACAGCGTCGATTATCCCGATTTCGGCAAAGCCATCGGCGACGCGGTGGCGGGCGGCAAGGCGCAATATGGCGTCGCCGTCTGCGGCTCCGGCATCGGCATCTCGATTGCCGCCAACCGCGTGCCCGGCTGCCGTGCCGCCCTGGTGCATGATGCGCTCTCGGCCCGGCTCAGCCGCCTGCATAACGATGCCAACGTGATCGCGCTCGGCGCCCGCCTGATCGGCGTCGACACGGCCAAGGATTGCCTTGCCGTGTTCCTCAACACCGCCTTTGAAGGTGGCCGCCATGCCCGGCGCGTCGCCAAGCTTGCCTGAAGGAGTAACCGCCATGTCCGCCACCAAGCCCGCCGTCACCCATGCCGGTTTCTTCGAGCGCAGCCTGGAGCAATCCGATCCGGCGATCTTCAAGGCGATCTCTGAGGAACTCGGCCGCCAGCGCGAGCAGATCGAACTGATCGCGTCCGAGAACATCGTCAGCCGCGCCGTGCTGGAGGCTCAGGGCTCGGTGATGACCAACAAGTATGCCGAGGGCTATCCGGGCCGCCGCTACTACAATGGCTGCGAGTTCGTCGATATCGCCGAGGAACTGGCCATCGAGCGCGCCAAGAAGCTGTTCGATTGCGGCTTCGCCAATGTGCAGCCGCATTCCGGCGCCCAGGCCAACCAGGCGGTGTTCATGGCCTGCCTGAAGCCGGGCGATACCTTCATGGGCCTCGACCTCGCCGCTGGTGGCCATCTCACCCATGGCTCGCCCGCCAACCAGTCGGGCAAGTGGTTCAACGTGGTGAGCTACACCGTGCGCCCGGATGATCACCGCATCGACATGGACGAGGTGGCGAAGATCGCCGAGCAGCATAAGCCGAAGCTGATCATTGCCGGCGGCTCGGCCTATCCGCGTTTCTGGGACTTCGCGCGCTTCCGCCAGATTGCTGATTCTATCGGGGCGATCTTCATGGTCGACATGGCGCATTTCGCCGGCCTGGTGGCGGGTGGCGTGCATGCCAGCCCGTTCCCCCATGCCCATATCGCCACCACCACCACGCACAAGACCCTGCGTGGCCCGCGTGGTGGCATGGTGCTGACCAATGACGAGGCGCTTGCCAAGAAGATCAACTCGGCGGTGTTCCCGGGCCTCCAGGGCGGCCCGCTGATGCATGTGATCGCCGCCAAAGCGGTTGCCTTCGGTGAAGCCCTGACGCCGGAATTCCGTGCCTATGCCGCGGCGGTGGTGGAGAATGCCAAGGCGATGGCCGGCGCGCTGATGGAGCGCGGCTACAATCTCACCTCGGGCGGCACCGACAACCACCTGATGCTGGTCGACCTTCGCTCCAAGGGCCTCAAGGGCAATGTGGTGGTGGAGGCGCTGGAGCGCGCCCGCATCACCGCCAACAAGAACGGTGTGCCGTTCGATCCGGAAAAGCCGATGGTGACGTCTGGCGTGCGCGTCGGCAGCCCGGCCGGCACCACGCGCGGCTTCGGCGCCGCCGAGTTCCGCCAGATCGGGCAGCTCATGGCCGATGTGATGGATGGCCTGGTGGCCAAGACCAACGACAACAGCGCCGTCGAGCGCGCGGTGGCCGAGAAGGTGGTGGCTCTGTGCCATCGCTTCCCGATCTACTAAAGCGCAACAAGGGCAGGGGAGAAGCGTTTCATGCGGTGTCCGTTCTGCGGCAATGACGATACCCAGGTGAAGGACTCGCGGCCGACCGAGGATAACTCGGCGATCCGCCGGCGCCGCTTCTGCCCCAATTGCGCCGCGCGCTTCACCACGTTCGAGCGCATCCAGTTGCGCGAACTGACCGTGGTGAAGAAGAACGGCCTCAAGGTGCCGTTCGACCGCGACAAGCTGGCGCGCTCGATTCAGATCGCCACGCGCAAGCGCCCGGTCGATCCGGAGCGTATCGAGCGCCTGATCAATGGCATCGTGCGGCGCCTGGAGAGCATGGGTGAGAGTGAAATCTCGTCCGACCAGATCGGCGGCCTGGTGATGGATGGCCTGGCGGCGCTTGATAAGGTTGCCTATGTGCGCTTCGCCTCGGTCTACCGCAATTTCCGCGAAGCCAAGGATTTCGAGGACTTCATCGGCTCGCTGAGCGGCAACGGCGGCAAGCACGACGATGACTGATAAGGCCGCCGCCGCCCGCGACGAACGCTGGATGCGTCTCGCGCTCGGGCTGGCGGCGCGGGGCTTGGGGAATACCTGGCCCAATCCAGCCGTTGGCTGCGTGCTGGTGCAGCACGGCCATCTGGTTGGCCGTGGCTTCACGCAAGTCGGCGGCAGGCCTCATGCCGAAACCGTGGCACTGTCGCAAGCCGGTACGGCGGCCAAAGGCGCCACCGCCTATGTGACGCTGGAACCCTGCAGCCATCATGGACGCACGCCGCCCTGTGCCGATGCGCTGATCCAGGCCGGCATCGCGCGCTGTGTCGTGGCGCTGGAGGATCCCGATCCGCGCGTCTCGGGCCAGGGGCTCGAGAAGCTGCGCGAGGCCGGCATTGCCGTGGAACTGGGCCTGCTGGGTGAGGAAGCCGCCGAGATCAATGCCGGCTTCCTGCTGCGCGTGACGCAGAGCCGCCCGCTGGTGTCGCTGAAGCTCGCCACCAGCCTGGATGGTCGCATCGCCACCCATACCCGCGACAGCAAATGGATCACCGATCCGGTATCGCGCCAGCGCGCGCATCTGCTGCGCGCCCAGCATGATGCCATCATGGTCGGTTCCAACACCGCGTTGCAGGATGACCCGGACCTGACCTGCCGGCTGCCCGGCCTGCCGAAACGGCCCGCCCCCCGCGTGGTGCTGGATGGCCGCCTGCGCCTGCCGCTCACCGCCAAGCTGGTGGCCACCGCCCGCAGCCACCCGACCTGGATCATCTGTCGCGAGGATGCCGATGCCACAAGGCGCGAGGCTTTTGCCGCCTGCGGCGTCGAGGTCATCACCGTGCCGCCGGCCGAGGATGGCCTGCCCGATATTCGCCGCGCCCTCGAGGCCCTGGCTGAGCGCGGCATCACCCGGCTGCTGGTGGAAGGCGGCGGCCAGCTTGCCGCCAGCCTGATCCGCACCGACCTGGCCGACCGGCTGCTGTTCTTCCGGGCCCCGGCAGTGATTGGCGGCGACGGCCTGCCGGCCATCGCGGCATTTGGCGTCGATACCGTAGCGGAAGCCCCCCGCTGGCGCCGGCTCCGGGCCGATATTTTGGCCGACGACCTGCTGGAAACCTTCGCCCGCCCGCTCTAGAACTAGGCCCATGTTCACAGGAATTGTTACAGACATCGGCACCATCACCGCCCGCGAGCAGCGCGGCGACACCCGTTTCCGCATTCGCACGGCATATGACACCGCGACGATTGCCATTGGCGCGTCCATTGCCTGTTCCGGCGTCTGCCTCACCGTGGTGCAGACCGGGGCCGACTGGTTCGCCGTCGATGTTTCGGCGGAGACGCTTTCGCGCAGCAATCTCGGCAACTGGGCCGAGGGCAGCCGGGTGAACCTGGAACGCTCGCTCCGGGTCGGCGACGAACTGGGCGGCCATATCGTTTCGGGCCATGTCGATGCCTTGGCCGAAGTGGTGGAAGCCAGGCCGGAGGGCGACAGCCTGCGGCTGACCTTCCGCGTGCCGGCGTCGCTGGCTGGCTATGTAGCAGAGAAGGGTTCGGTGGCGCTGGATGGCGTGTCGCTCACGGTCAATGCCGTGGATGCCGACCGCTTCGGCATCAACCTGATCCCGCATACCCGGGCCGTGACCACACTGGGCGGCCTGAAGCAGGGTGACCGTGTGAATTTCGAAGTCGATACCTTGGCCCGCTATGTGGCGCGGCTGCGTGATTGGGTGAAGCCGTGAGCGATGATCTTGCCGATTTGAAGCGTTACCTTGCCTCGTCCGAGGAGATCATTGCCGAGGCCAAGCGTGGCCGCATGGTGATCCTGGTGGACGAGGAAGACCGCGAGAACGAGGGCGACCTCTACATCCCGGCGGCCAAGTGCGATGCCGAGGCGATCAACTTCATGGCCAAGTATGGCCGTGGCCTGATCTGCCTGTCGCTGACCCGCCAGCGTTGCGAGCATCTGAAATTGCCGCTGATGGCGCAGAACAATGCCTCGCGCCATGGCACTGCCTTCACCGTCTCGATCGAAGCCCGCGAAGGCGTCACCACCGGCATTTCGGCGGCTGACCGCGCCCGCACCATCGAAGTCGCCATCGACCCGGCCAGCCACGCCGCCAGCCTTGCAACCCCCGGTCATATCTTCCCGCTGATGGCGCGCGATGGCGGCACCCTGGTGCGCGCCGGCCATACCGAGGCGGCGGTCGATATCGCCCGGCTGGCCGGCCTCGACCCGTCCGGCGTGATCTGCGAGATCATGAACGACGACGGCACCATGGCCCGCCTGCCGGACCTGGTGAAGTTCGCGCAATTCCATAACCTCAAGATCGGCACCATCGCCGATCTGATCGCCTATCGCCGCCGCCATGACAACCTGGTGCAGCGGGTGGCCGAGGGCGCCATCGACAGCGTCTGGGGTGGCGAGTTCAAGATGCTGGTTTACCGCAATACGGTGGAATATGCCGAGCATATCGCGCTGGTAAAGGGCGACGTGTCCTCCGGCGGGCCGGTGATGGTGCGTATGCACGCGATGAATGTGCTGGGCGACCTGCTGGGCGACCATGGCGCCCGTGCCGGCGTGCTGCATGAATCGATGCGGATGATCAGCCAGGAGGGCCGTGGCGTGGTGGTGTTACTGCGCGAGCCGCGCCCCACCGCCTTGTCGGACACGCTGCGGCGCAAAATGGGCGAGCCGGTTGAAAACCCAGGCCAACTTCGGGATTATGGCATCGGTGCGCAGATCCTGCTTGATCTCGGGGTCAAGGAGATGATCCTGCTCTCCAATGTCCAGAGAACCATCGTCGGCCTGGAAGGCTATGGCCTGACGGTAGCGGAAACGCGGCCTGTCGTGGTGCGCAAGGGGGAGATTTGAGCCATGGTTTCGCGTAAGCCGAAAGCGGGCAAGAAGAAGCCTGCCATCAAGATCAAGAAATTCGCCACCTCGAAGTCGCAGGTGATGGGCAGCCTGTCGCTGGATATCCGCAAGCCGCGCGTGCTGATCATTGAGGCGCGCTTCTACGAGGATATTTCGGACGCATTGTTCGAGGGCGCCCGCGCCGCCATCGAGGCTTCCGATTTCCACTATGACCGCATCGACGTGCCGGGCGCGCTGGAAATCCCGGCGGCGATCCGCTTCGCCATGAACCGCAAGGGCGACATGGCCTATGACGGTTTCGTCGCGCTTGGCTGTGTGATCCGTGGCGAGACCACGCATTACGAGATCGTTTCCAATGAAAGCGCCCGCGCGCTGCAGGATCTGGCGGTGAACCACCAGGCCGCGATTGGCAACGGCATCATCACGGTCGAGAATGAAGAGCAGGCCTGGGAGCGTGCGCGCCCGGACAAGCTCAATAAGGGCGGCGGTGCCGCGCTTGCCTGCGTCGCCATGATCGGGCTGAAGCAGCTTTTCGCATCATGACCAAGCCAGAGCAGGGCGAGAATGCGGCGCCGAAGTCTGGCCCGCGTTCCGCCGCAGCAAAGCCTGCCGGGCGCCGTTCCGTCGCCCGTCTTTTCGCGGTGCAGGCGCTGTATGAGATCGAGTTTTCCAGCAAGCCCGCCGAAGGCGTGATCCAGGATTTCCGCGAAGCCCGTCTGGGTCAGGAAATCGAGGGCGAGCAATTCCGCCAGGCCGATCCGGACTGGTTCGGCGAAGTGGTGCGCGGCACCGTAAAGCGCCAGGCCGAGATCGACGAGCAGATCAAGGCGGCGATGCCGCGTGCCGATGCGCTGGAGCGGCTGGAAGCCGTGCTGCGCCTCGCCATCCGCGCCGCCTGTTTTGAATTGCTGGCGCGTATCGACGTGCCGGCCGGCACCATCATCGACGAGTATCTCGGTGTCGTCCGCGCCTTCTTCAGCCCGCGCGAGATCAAGCTGGCGAATGGCGTGCTGGACGGCCTGGCGCGTCGCCTGCGCCCGAACGAATTCACGCCGCGCTGACCGGGCACGGCTGCCATGCCGCTCGGGGAATTCGAACTGATCGAGAAATACCTGGCGCCGCTGAGCGCCGGCCTGCCCGGTGCCTTCGGTCTCCGGGATGATGCCGCCTGCCTCGCCGTGCCGGCCGGGCAGGAGCTGGTGCTGACCAGCGACGCCTTCGTCAGCGGCATTCATTTTCTCGACAGTGACGGGCCCGAGCGCATCGCGCGCAAGCTGCTGCGGGTCAATCTTTCTGATCTCGCCGCCAAGGGCGCCAAACCCTATGCCTATCAGTTGAGCCTCGGCCTGCCAGGGTCGCCCGAGGAAGCCTGGATCGCGGCTTTCACCGCTGGCCTTGCCGCCGATCAGGCAGCCTTCGGCATCCAGCTTTCCGGTGGTGACACGGTGCGCTCGCCGGGCGGCCTGGTCTTGAGCATCACGGCGCTCGGCCTGGTGCCGGCCGGCGGCATGATCCGGCGCAACGGCGCCCGGGCAGGGGATGCATTATTCGTCACCGGCAGCATCGGCGATGCCTGGCTTGGCCTGGAAGCCAAGCTCGGACACCTGGCCCTGACTGGCGCGGCTGCCCGCCATTGCGACCTGCGCCTGCATCTGCCCGAGCCGCGCTTGGGCTTCGGCCGTGGCCTGCGCGGCCTGGCCCATGCCGCCATGGATGTCTCCGATGGTCTGCTGCAGGATGCCGGACATCTCAGCCGCGCCGCCGAGCTGGGCGCCGTGATCGACACGGCAGCCGTGCCGCTCTCTGAGCCCGTTCGTGCCTTCCCGGACCTGGTGCCCAGGCTGCTGCCCAAGCTGCTGGCTGGCGGCGACGATTATGAAATCCTGTTCGCGGCGCCGCCGGAAATGGCCTCGGCCATCCAGGCGCTGGGCGAGGCGACGGCCACGCCGGTCAGCCGGATCGGCGCAATCGTGCCGGAACCCGGCCTGTGGCTGCGGGATGCCGCCGGGCAACGGCTGCCGCTGAATCAGGGCCAAGGCTCGGGCGGCTATCAACATTTTTGAACTGGGGTTAGAGTCGGTTTTCAAGGACTCGGAGCCGCCGTGAACAAGATCGTTCTGATCATTGTCGCTGTTGTGGTGCTGCTGGCGCTTGGCGGCGGCGGCGCGGCTGCGTATTTCCTGGTCTTCGCGAAGAAGCCTGCGGAGGTCGTAGAGGAAGCGCCGCCGCCCGCACCGGTGAAGCGCCCGGCTTTCATCCCGCTCGATCCCTTCTCGGTCTGGGTCGAGCCGGAAGGGCAGAAGCCGCGCGAGGTGATCGTGATCTTCCACCTCGAAGCACCGCCGGACAATGTGCCCGAGATCAATTCCAAGATGCATCTGCTGCGCGACCGCTATATCCGCGAACTGATGAAGCTTGAACCGATCAAGGTGCCGCCGCGCTTCGAAGCCAAGGACCTGCTGCCGCTCAAGACCATACTGCGACAGCCCACCGACGATGTGATGGGCAAAGGCGTGGTGACCCAGGTGCTGCTGCTCAATATCGTCGCGCCGCTGAAATAGCGTGCGCCCTTCAATCAGGCCGTCAGTCAGGATGTTTCCGTGAGTGTTTCTCAGATGGCCGAACCGGCCGCCAAACGCAATGTCTTTCTTCTGGCGGCCTGCATGGCCTTGGGCAATTCCGCCAACATGCTGCAGGTGACACTGGGCGGCCTGGTCGGCCATATCCTGGTGGCAGACAAGGCTTATGCCACATTGCCGGTCACCTTCGTGGTTGGCGGCACGGCTCTCGCCACCATACCGGCTTCGATGCTGATGAACCGTATCGGGCGCAAGCCTGGCTTCATGCTCGGCTGCCTGCTGGCCGGCAGTGGCTCGCTGCTGGCGGCGCTGGGCATCTATCTCGCGCTGTTTCCGCTATTCTGCATCGGCGCCTTCATCTTTGGTGCCTCGAATGCCTTCACCCAGCTCTACCGTTTCGCCGCCGCCGATATCTCGCCGCCGCATTTCAAGAGCCGCGCGATTTCGTGGGTCATGGTCGGCGGTCTCTGCGCTGCCTTCCTGGGCCCCGAAGTAGCCAAGTACACCCGCGAGATGTTGTCGCCGCATCTCTTCCTGGCGTCCTATATCGCGGCCGCCATACTGGCTTCGCTGGTGCTGCTGGTGCTGCTGTTCGTGCACTTGCCGAAGGCCACGGTGGCGGAAATGACGGAGAAGGGCCGGCCGCTGGTCGAGATCGTGCGCCAGCCCAGCTTTATTGTCGCCGCCATGGCCGGCATGTTCGCCTATGGCGTGATGAACCTGATGATGACCGCCACGCCGCTGGCGATGCAGATCTGCGCCCACCCCTTCGCGGCGGCTGCCACGGTGATCCAGTGGCATGTCTTCGGCATGTTCTTTCCCAGCTTCTTCACCGGCAACCTGATCGCCCGCTTCGGCACCCTGCGTATCATCATGGCCGGCGCGGCCCTCAATATCATCTGCATGGCCATCGCGCTATCCGGCCAGGAAGTGATGAATTTCCAGCTTGCCCTGGCCCTGCTCGGGGTGGGGTGGAATTTCATGTATATCGGCGCAACCTCGCTGCTGACCGAGGTCTACCGGCCGTCGGAACGGGCCAAGACCCAGGCGCTGAACGACTTCCTGGTCTTCGGCACCGTCGCGCTGGCCTCGCTCGGTTCGGGTAAGCTGTTGTATTTCTATGGCTGGGATTCGGTTTCCATGGCCTCGCTGCCCTTCATCCTGATGGCTGCCCTGGCCGTCGCCTGGCTCATGCTGGTGCGCCGGCGCGCTGCCGCTTTATAGGGCTAAGCTGCTAGAATTCCGGCGAAACTAGCCAAACGCTTGTTATTGCGCGCCTAGGCGGTTTCTGGCATCGTCGCCCGCGCAAAAGCCCTGGCTGTGAGTCGGGGCGGGGGCATCCTGCCCGCCGGATCGGCGCCGAAAGGCGCCGGGCGGGACCAGGAGGAAACGTTTCTAGGGCAATATTTGAGGGGAATCCCGCCATGACCGAGTTGTGGTTCACCATCGTCTGCGGCGTTATCGCCCTGGCGTATGGTTTTGTAACATCGAAATCCGTGCTGTCGGCCTCGCCGGGCAATCAGCGCATGCAGGAAATCGCCGCCGCCATTCAGGAAGGCGCCTCCGCCTACCTGAACCGCCAGTATCGCACCATCGGTATCGTCGGCGCGGTCGTGTTCGTGATCCTGATCTTCGCGCTTGGCGTCAAGGTTGCGATCGGCTTCCTGATCGGCGCCGTGCTCTCGGGCGCCGCCGGCTATATCGGCATGAACGTGTCGGTGCGCGCCAATGTCCGCACCGCTGAAGCGTCGCGCCAGGGTCTCGCCCAGGGCCTCGACCTCGCCTTCAAGTCCGGCGCCGTCACCGGCATGCTGGTGGTCGGCCTGGCGCTGCTCGGCGTTGCCGTCTACTACATGGCGCTGCAGGCCATGGGTGCCACGCCGCGCGAAGTCATCGACGCCCTGGTGGCGCTCGGCTTCGGCTCGTCGCTGATCTCGATCTTCGCCCGTCTCGGCGGCGGCATCTTCACCAAGGGCGCCGATGTCGGCGCCGACCTGGTGGGCAAGGTGGAAGCCGGCATTCCGGAAGATGATCCCCGCAACCCGGCCGTGATCGCGGACAACGTGGGTGACAATGTCGGCGACTGCGCCGGCATGGCTGCCGACTTGTTCGAGACCTATGCCGTAACCATCGTGGCCACCATGGTGCTGGCGTCGATCTACTTCGTCGCCGATGCCGCCACTGCCTCGAAGTTCATGCTCTACCCGCTGGTGATCTCGGGCGCCTGCATCATCACCTCGGTGATCGGCACCTACTTCGTCAAGCTCGGTGCGTCCCAGAACATCATGGGCGCGCTGTACAAGGGCCTGATCGTCACCGGTATCCTGTCGGCGATCGCGCTGTGGCCGGTCACCACCTGGATCTTCGGTTCCATGAGCACCGGCTTCACCGTGAGCGGCAAGAGCTTCACGGCGATGAGCCTGTTCTGGTGCGGCATCACCGGTCTGGTGGTGACGGCGCTGATCGTGTGGGCCACCGAGTATTACACCTCCACCGAGTTCCGCCCGGTGCGCAGCGTGGCTCAGGCCTCCACCACGGGTCACGGCACCAACGTGATCCAGGGCCTCGCGGTCTCGATGGAAGCGACGGCTCTGCCGGCGCTGTTCATCGTCGGCGGCATCATCGTCACCAACATCCTGGCGGGCCTGCTCGGCATCGCCGTGGCTGTTACCACGATGCTGGCGCTCGCCGGCATGGTGGTCGCGCTCGATGCCTACGGCCCGGTCACCGACAATGCCGGTGGCATTGCCGAGATGTCGGACCTGCCGAAGGACGTGCGCAAGACCACCGACGCGCTCGACGCCGTCGGCAACACCACCAAGGCAGTCACCAAGGGCTATGCCATCGGTTCCGCTGGCTTCGGCTCGCTGGTGCTGTTCGCCGCCTATACGGAAGACCTCAAGTACTTCTTCAAGGGGGTCACCATCGACTTCTCCTTGAGCAATCCGTACGTGGTGGTCGGCCTGCTGATCGGTGGCCTGCTGCCGTACCTGTTCGGTGCCATGGGCATGACCGCCGTGGGCCGCGCCGCCGGTTCGGTGGTGGTTGAGGTCCGTCGCCAGTTCAAGGAGATCAAGGGCATCATGGAAGGCACGGCGAAGCCGGACTATTCCAAGGCCGTTGACCTGCTGACCGCGGCGGCGATCAAGGAAATGATCATCCCCAGCCTGCTGCCGGTGCTCAGCCCGATCGTGCTGTACTTCGTGATCAACGTCATCGCCGGCCAGGCTGCTGCCTTCGCCGCGGTGGGTGCGATGCTGCTCGGCGTCATCGTCACCGGTGTCTTCGTGGCGATCTCCATGACCGCCGGCGGCGGCGCCTGGGACAACGCCAAGAAGTACATCGAAGAGGGCCATCATGGCGGCAAGGGTTCGGACGCCCATAAGGCGGCCGTGACCGGCGACACTGTCGGCGATCCGTACAAGGACACCGCCGGCCCGGCCGTGAACCCGCTGATCAAGATCACCAACATCGTGGCGCTGCTGCTGCTGGCCGTGCTGGCGCACTAAGCAGAAAGCATCCGCTTCAGTTCGAAGGGCCGGGAGCAATCCCGGCCCTTCTTTTTTTGATACCCCCCGCCGCCCAAGCCGGGGCATGAGGACAATTGGAGGCGTGGCCGCCGCATCCACACGTTATTTTCTCTGAATTTCGCTCATATTCCGCAATTTATGCAACGCCCCGAGGAAATGCCGTTCCATGCAGCCGGATTCAAGGTTGCATCACCCAGCGATTTCAAATAGGTAGGTCCTATACCCCTGGGCGGATGGCCGGCTTGGCCATTGGTCCTTACAGGGGCGCTGTCTCGGGACTTTGTCCCTGGGAGGATAGCGCGACCCTGTCCCTACGGGCCGCAAGGCCTGTCATCGCGGCGCGGCGCCAGAGGCTGCACCGATGGAACCAGGAAGGTGACTATGGGCGTGACGGCCTTTACTTCTCCCGTCCCCTACGCGGTGTATCAGCGCCGCCTGGCTTGGGCGGACGACAATAAAGCGGATTTCGTAGCCGATGCCGGCGCGTTGCCGGGGCGCGCCCTTGTGCCCTTCGCCGGCAAGGCGGCACCCAATGCCACTTATGGCTTGCGGGTGATGACCACCGAGTTTCCGCGCCAGCAGATCATGCCCGAATTGCTGCTGCGCACCGATGCGCAGGGCCGTTTCCATGTCATCCTGGCGCTGCCGGCAGGCGGCTGGTACCTGGCCAATCTGCGGCTGGAGGACGAAAGCATCACCGTCGGGCCGTTCGGCGTCGGCGAGGTCTACCTGATCGCCGGCCAGTCCTTTGTCGGCAATTACCATTCCAGCCGCCTGGCGGTGAGCGAGCCGCGCGGCCGTGTCGCCGCCTTCAACCTGCGCAAGCGGCAATGGCGTGTCGCCCATGACCCGCAGCCAACCCCGGATTTTCCGGATGAGGGCGAGGGCCGCTGGGCGCATGTGAACAAGCTGCAGACCAAGATGCACCTGCAGCAGCGCTTCGATGGCGGCAGCGTCTGGCCGATGGTCGGCGATATGCTGGTGGGGGTACTGGGGGTGCCGGTGGGCTTTGCCAACATCTCCTTCGGCGGCAGCCCGATCAAACGCTGGCACCCGGAGCATGGCAGGCTGTTCGGCCTCATGGCCGAGGCCGCGCGCCAGCTTGGCCGTTTCCGCGCCGTGCTCTGGGCCCAGGGCGAAAGCGATGTGGAAAGCGGCCTGGCGGCCGAGGATTGGGCGAAACGCCTGAAGCAGATACAGAAGGCGCTGACTGGCGAGCTGGATTTCCAGCCCGACTGGCTGGTGGCCAAGTCGACCCGCCATCCTTCCGCCTACGATCAGCCGGAGCGGGAGGAGGCGCTCCGCAGCGCCATTGACCGGCTGTGGCGGCGCGACCCGACGATTTTCCCCGGCGCCGATACCGACCGCCTGCTGGGCGAAGAAAACCGCGCCGGCATCGGCGACAGCGCGCATTTCAGCGCCGAAGGCCAGCGCCGCGCCGCCTGGCTGTGGTTTCACGCCATCATGGCGCATATCGAGCATCGCGAGGCGCTGGCGGCAGCCGCCGAATAAGTTCAGCGCCTTATAGATAGTACATTATCCGTTTGATCAGATTTATCTGGCGCTCCGCACTCGTTTGTTCGCGTCTTGTTTCACGTGAAACAGTCCGCGAACAAGGCTAAAGCGGCTTCGGCGGCAGGTCGGCCAGGGCTTCTTCCAGAGCCTCGAAATCGATCCGGGCATTGTTGCAGGGCATGCGGCCGCGCCGCACCTGCTCGCTGCCGGCGTTGATGCCGTTCTGCACCGTCATCGGGTTAACATTCAGCCGGTCGGCGGCTGTCAGCACCCGGCGGGTCAGCATCACGGCCCGATTCGAGTTCATCTTGCATTCGGCGGCAGCGCCGATCACCCGGCCCATTTCACCCGGCGAGAGCGCCAGGATATTGCGCTGCTGCGCCGAGGCCGCCTGTGGCGCGGCCAGCAGCAGGAGCAGGGCGAGGGACAACAGGCCACGCAGCATCAATGCACCACGGCGGTGGCGCTCAGCACCAGCAGGATGGCAACCTCGGCCACCTGCTGCGTCGAGCCGAGCAGGCTGTCATTCTGGCCGCCGAGCCGGCGCTGCCCCAGGCCGCGCATCAGCAAGGTCACCACGGCGATGGCGAGGCCGACCGCCAGCAGCAGTTTCAGGCTCAGCAGCAGCAGGCCGCAAAGCACCGCCAGCGCCGCAGCCTGGATCGCGGCGGTGAGCGGCACATCGTGATCAAGGGGTGCAGCCGGTTCATTATGGTCGGCCGGCGCGACCGGCAGCAGGAACCAGACCCAGACCATGGCGGCACGCGAACCGGCGCCGGCCAGCACCAGGGCGATGGTGGCGGCGGTGCCATAGCTCACCGTGGCCTCGAAATCCTCGGCTACCGCCAGCAGGCTGTTGGCCAGGTCCTCGATGCCGCTGGCGCGCAACGCCAGGCAGAGAATCAGCGCCAGCACCGCGTTGAGGCCAAGGCCCTGGCCCTCGGGGGCGGGGCTCAGCAGCCGGAAACCGTGGAAGCCATCCGCCAGACGGGCCAGGCCGCGCTCATGCCGGCCACCGGTAAGCAGCACTTCTGCGAGAATCGCTAGCAAAGCGGCGCTGCCGATGCCGAGGCCGAGCGAGATGGCACCGAGAAAAACCAGGCCGCCGAAGAGCCCAATCAGCGCGCCGATCAGCGGGTAGGCCCAGGCGGCATGGCCGTCATCGCCGGCTTCCTGTTCCAGATCCTTGCCAAAGGGCAGGGCAGTGAGGCGGCCCAGCGCAATCAGCATGTCGCGCTTGCGGCCAGCCCAGCCGGCAGGGCGTTTCACGTGAAAGTCGTCTGGATCAGGCACGGACATTATTCAAATATAGTGATGGCTGCCCAGGAGTGACACGGGCGGGGATACCGGACTTATCCGAATCAGCGGTTGCTGCGGCCGGTATTCTGGTTGTTGAAGCGGCCGAAATTGCCAAGCAGCTGCTCCAGGATGGTCATATCCTTGCCCTTGGTGGGCGTCTCGCGCTCAACGAAGGCGACCTGGCGGCCATCCTTCATGCCATAGCGCTTGATCTCCTTCACCTTGCCATCCTTGTCGAAGCTGATGGCCAACACCTGCTGGTCGATCAATTCCGGCGCCATGAAGGCCACCGCCTCGGTTTCCGAGGAGATGTAGTACCAGGTGGTGCCCCATTGCTGGAACGTGGAGGTGGTGGAGGGCGAGCCGATGGCGGCACTGACCTGCCCCTCGGTGCTGCCGATCTTCACTTCCTTAAGGCGATCCTCATCGATCTGGGCGCCACGGTAATCCTGGCGCGGCGCGCAGGCCGCCAATACGGCGCTGAACAGCGCCAGCAGCAGCAGGGTGCGGGGCGACGACATAAGCATGGGACCGAGACTCGCGCTTGAGACGCCGAGATATTATCCTCTGCCCCCAGGAAACGCAAATTGCGGCCCTACTTTAACTGAAGAGTTCCAGGCAGCCAGATGCTTAAGGCGATTAGTTCATTCTTCAAGGCAAAACAGCCGCCAAGCTTGGCGGTGACGCTGTATGGCGCCATCGTGGAGCAGGCACGCCAGCCCGGCTTCTACCGCGACCGCGGCGTGCCCGATACGCTGGATGGCCGCTTCGACCTGCTGGTGCTGCATGCCTTCCTGGTGCTGCGCCGCCTGAACGGCCTTGGCCCCGAGGGCCAGGCCATGGCGCAGGAGCTGGCCGACCTGATCTTCACCGACATGGATGGCAATTTGCGCGAAATCGGCGTCGGCGATTTGAGCGTCGGCAAGCGGATCAAGGCCATGGCCAAGGCGTTTTTCGGCCGCCTGACGGTCTACGACAAGGCGCTGGCGGGAATGGAAGGCGGCGAGGATCTGACCCAGGCGCTGCTGCGCAACCTCTATGGCACGCTCCCCCAGGCCGACCCAGCCCAGGCCGCCCTGGTTGCCGATTACGTTCGTGCCGCCGACGCGCTGCTGGCCGGGCAGGGTGCCGATACCCTGCTCAAGGGTCAGGTTTCGTTCCCGCCGGTTCCTTAAGATAAAGGGATTGACCTGGAAGCGCGGCGCCCCTATGGTCCGCCGCCCAAATCGGCATCCCTGAACCTTTAGGCCTGGAGCAGCATCGGTGGCGCAAGCGCCAATCCGGAACGAATTTTCCCATCCCCTTGAAGTGGCCCAGCTCGGCCCCGAGGGTGTGGCGCTGCGTCTGGCTGCAGGCGAATCCGAGCGCAAGTCGCTGGCGAAACGCTTCGGTATTCTGGGAATTCTGAAGCTGGAAGCGGAATTGCGCGTGCTGCCGCTGGCGGAACCAGGGCATTACCACGTCTCGGGCCGGCTGGAAGCCGAAGTCGAGCAGGCCTGCGTGGTGTCGCTGGAGCCGGTGCGCGAGGTGGTTTCGGAAGCATTCGAGCGCGGTTTCGCACCGCCGGAGGCCGTGGCCGCCGCCCTGGCCGCCCTACCGGAACCCAGCGAGGACGAGGCCGAACTGGTCGATCCCGACGCCCTGGACCCGCCGGACCCGATCGAGGGCGGCGTGATCGACCTGGGCGAGGTGGTGGCGGAAGAATTGGCGCTGTCGCTCAATCCCTATCCGCGCAAGGAAGGGGCTTCCTGGCCGGCAGGCTATACCCCGGATCCTGAGCCGGAAGCCAAGGTGAGCCCCTTCGCGGCGCTCGCCAAGCTCAAACAGGGGACGGAAAAGTAAGGCAAAGCCCTTGGTCCCCGGGGCGCCTGAGAGTATAAGACGGGGATTCTTGGCCCGCTTCGCGAGAAGCGCCGATACAGGTCGATAAGAGATAGAGAGAGTGTCATGGCTGTTCCGAAGAAGAAGAAGTCCAAGTCGAAGCGCGATATGGGCCGCTCGCATGATGCCCTGAAGGGCAGCGCCTACATGGAATGCACCAATTGCGGCGAGCTGAAGCGCCCGCATCATGTCTGCGGCGCTTGCGGCCATTACGATGGCCGTGAAGTGGTGGCCAAGACTGAAGCCGCCTAACCAGCGCGTTTCCGGGTGAGGTCGCGCTTGTGACGCTACCAACCCTGACCCTGGCGCTGGATGCCATGGGCGGCGATTACGCCCCCGATATGGTCATCAAGGGCGCCGCGGCAATACTTCCGCGTTTTCCGCAGGTGAGATTCATCCTGTTCGGCGATGCCGAACAGGTGGAACCTTTGCTGCGCAAATTTCCCCAGCTCCGCGACCGTTCTGAACTGCGCCACACGTCCGAGAAGGTGGGCAGCGAGGATAAGCCGAGCCAGGCGCTGCGCCGTGGCCGCAACACCTCGATGCGTCTTGCCATCGATGCCGTGGCAAAGGGCGAGGCCCAGGCCGTGGTGTCGGCGGGCAATACCGGCGCGCTGATGGCGATGGCCAAGCTGGTGCTGCGCACGCTGCCCGGCATCGAACGGCCGGCGCTGGCCTCCTTCATCCCGACGATGAAGGGCGAGACCGTGATGCTCGACCTTGGCGCCAATGTCGATTGCGACAGCCGCAACCTGGTGCAGTTCGCGGTGATGGGCGCCAACCTGGCGCATTCGGCACTTGGCCGGCATCGCCCGCGCGTCGGCCTGCTGAATATCGGCACCGAGGAATTGAAGGGCAACGGCGCGGTGCGCGATGCCGCCGATCTGCTGCGCGCCGTGCCCAATCCGCCGTTTGAATTCACCGGCTTCGTCGAGGGTGACGACATCACCAAGGGCGAAACCGATGTGGTGGTCACCGATGGCTTCACCGGCAATGTCGCACTGAAGACCGCCGAAGGCACCGCCAAGCTGATGGGCACGCTGCTGCGCTCGGCCTTCCAGCGCTCGCTGCTCACCAAACTCGGCTACCTGCTGGCCTATTCCGGCCTGCAGATGCTGAAATCGCGCATGGATCCTCGCTTCTACAATGGCGCGGTGATGCTTGGCCTCAACGGCATCGTGGTGAAAAGCCACGGTGGTACCGATGAAGTCGGCTTCGCCGCCGCGCTTGAGGTTGCCGTCGACATGGCGCAGGATCGCCTGATCGAGCGTATCCGTGCCGATTTCTCCGGCGCCTTCGCCGAAGCCCTTAATTCACCCAGCACCAGTAGCAATGGCAAGGACGCCGCTTCCGATACCGCGCCCGCCGCCGTCGCGGAGGCTCCATGATTCGTTCCGTCGTTATCGGCTGCGGCAGCTATTTGCCCGAGCGTATCCTGACCAATGCCGAACTGGCGACGATGGTGGACACTTCCGACGAATGGATCGTCGAACGCAGCGGTATCCGCCAGCGCCATATCGCCGCAGAGGGTGAGAAGACTTCCGACCTCGCCATCAAGGCCGCGGAGCGTGCCATTCAACATGCCGGTATCCAGGCCAGCGAGATCGACCTGATCGTACTGGCCACCGCGACGCCGGACGAGACCTTTCCCGCCACGGCGTGCCGTGTACAGCACGCCCTTGGCCTGACCCATGGCGCCGCCTTCGACGTGCAGGCGGTGTGCTCCGGCTTCATCTACGCCATGGCCACGGCGGATAATTTCCTCAAGGCGGGCCAGTTCAAGACCGCGCTGGTGATCGGCGCCGAGACCTTCTCGCGCATCATCGACTGGACCGACCGCACCACCTGCGTGCTGTTCGCCGATGGCGCCGGCGCCCTGGTGCTGCGCGCCGAAGAAGGCGCCGGCGACACCATGGATCGCGGCGTGCTGACCACGCATCTGCATTCCGATGGCCGCTACCACGACATGCTCTATGTCGATGGCGGCCCGTCCTCCACCCAGACCACCGGCCATCTCAAGATGCTGGGCAAGGAAGTGTTCCGCCACGCCGTGGTGAACCTGTCCGACGTGGTGAAGGAAACCCTGGCCGCCGTGAACATGACGGCCGATCAGATCGACTGGCTGGTGCCGCATCAGGCCAACAAGCGCATCATCGACGGCACCGCCAAGAAACTCGGCATGACCACCGAGAAGGTGGTGTTGACCGTGGATCACCACGGCAATACCTCGGCCGCTTCGGTGCCGCTGGCGCTGTGCGAGGCGGTGGCCGATGGCCGCATCAAGCGCGGCGACGTGGTGCTGATGGAGGCCATGGGCGGCGGGTTCACCTGGGGCAGCGCCCTGGTACGCTGGTAATCGCCCCGATTTAGCCCCCCAGAATAGTTCCAGGCCCGACTTTTCCGGCCCGATTCGGCGTTCGCCCCATTGACGCTATATCCTGGTTAAGTTAGCGTCACGCCAAGATAAATTGCAGAAGAGGGGGCGGCGGATGGCAGACAACACGCTGACGCGCGCGCAATTGGCAGAGGCGATCTATCAGGAGGTCGGGTTGTCGCGCAGCGAATCCGCCACCCTGGTTGAGACCGTGCTCAACGAAATCATCGAAAGCCTCATCGCTGACAACATGGTGAAGATTTCCTCCTTCGGCACCTTCCAGGTGCGCTCGAAGGGCGGCCGCATGGGGCGCAACCCCAAGACCGGCCAGGAAGTGCCGATCGATCCGCGCAAGGTGCTGGTGTTCCGTGCCAGCCATGTGCTGAAGGAAAAGATCAACGCCGGCATGCATTCCGCCAAGAAGGCGCCGCCGCCGGCAGCGGGCTAAGCAGCCCTGTAGCCCACCAGTAGAGGCCGTTCAGCGTGGCGGAAGCCGAGTCCACATCCAAGCGGAGCCGCGCGGAGGCCGCCAAGGCCGCCAGCGCTTTCCGTACTATTGGCGAGGTCGCCGATAGCCTCGGCGTGGCGCAGCATGTGCTGCGGTTCTGGGAAAAGAAGTTCCATCAGGTCCGCCCGGTGAAGCGGAATGGCGGCCGGCGCTATTACCGCGTGGAAGACATCGAATTGCTGCGCGAGATCCGCAGCCTGCTGCATGACCAGGGCTACACCATCCGCGGCGTGCAGAAACTGCTGCGCGAAGGTGGGCTGGCGCAGGCCGTGCGCGCCCGTGCCACTGGCAAGAAGCCTGCTGCCGAAGCCGCCAAGCCCGATAAGGCGTCTGAGAAAGCCGCCGAGAAGGCCGCGAAGAAGCTGCATTCCGACGATCTGCGCCAGGTTTCGATGCCGTTCGACCTGCTGCAGGACATGAGCGGCCTGAAGGCCGTGGTGAAGGCCACCCTGGCCGATCTGGAAGGCCTGCGCGCCGAACTCGCCGCGCGCCAGAATCGCTGAAATTCCGCAGCCCTAACCAGGCAATTCCGCAGCCCCCGCGTGGTTGCGCCGGGGGGAGGGCGTGGCTATAGTGCGCGCCGTTTCGGGGTGCCGCCTGCTTATCTGGCCAGGCGCCCTGAACACGGTCGGAGCGTAGCGCAGTCTGGTAGCGCACTTGCCTGGGGGGCAAGGGGTCGTGGGTTCAAATCCCGCCGCTCCGACCAATACTTCCCCACCATGAAAATCAGCGCGCTGCCGTCAATCCCTCGAACACCGTGAGGGAGAGGATATGGCTGACCGTGGTACCATCATCGGCCATCGGCGTATGGCAGAGTTCGATGGTGGCGAAGTTAGCTCGGTATTCCAGGCGCGGCGGGCCGTAGCGGTAGAGCGCCAATCCCTCGCGCACCACGTCCTCGCGGTCGGCAATCGGGTATTGCAGGCTCGGCATGTCGGTGGCCTGGGCTTCGTCCATGTAGCGGTTCGCCAGCTTGAGCCCGAGCGCGCTGTTGGTCTGTTCGCCGATCACCGTCAGCTTGAAGCGCGACTTGCCGGTTGCATATTCAACCCGGGTCAACACCAGATGCGGCAGTAGATCGGCGACCGCCAGGGGATTCAGCGCGGCGCGCGGCGGCAACCTTTCCTGCGGATGCAGCGCGATCGCAACATCGAGAAAACGCTGCATCAGCGTGTGGCGGGCGGTGCCGCGCAGCTCGTTCAGGCGCTGCAGGTTCGGATGCATGGAAGGCAGTCTAGCCAAGTTTCAAAAGCCGCGCTTTCTAACAAAATTGTGTTCCTGCCGATATGTCTCCCCGGATTATTCTGTTCCTTCCCATAGGCTGTGCGGCCTATTGTCCTGTTGCAATCTGAGGAGGTTCCGATGCGGCGCGCCCTGGCGCTTTTCAGCATAGTAGCTGCCAGTCTGCTGCTGCGGCCCGAAGCCGCGCATGCCGCCGACCTGCCGATCTTCGATGCCCATTTGCATTACAGCCATGATGCCTGGGATGTGGTGCCGCCAGAGCAAGCGGTGAAGATCCTGCGCGATGCCGGCCTGCGCCGCGCCATGGTGTCGTCGTCGAATGACGAAGGCACCCAGAAACTGCATCGTCTGGCACCCGATATCGTCATCCCGGTGCTGCGGCCCTATCGCAAGCGCAGCGACATCTCGACCTGGGTTCGCGACGACACCGTGATCGAGTATCTGGAAAGCCGGCTGAAGCAATACCGCTATGTCGCCATCGGCGAATTCCATGTCTATGGCGCCGATGCAGATCTGCCGGTGGTGCGCCGCATGGTGCAACTGGCCAAGCAGCACGGCCTGTTCCTGCATCTGCATGGCGATGCCGAAGCGGTGGACCGCGTGTTCAAACAATGGCCGGAGGCGCGCATCCTGTGGGCGCATTCCGGCTTCGACCGCCCGGAAGCGGTGGCTCTGATGCTGGAAAAGCACAAGGCGCTGTGGGCCGATCTGGCGTTCCGCAACGATCAGGCCTCCAATAACAAGGTGTCCGAAGCCTGGCGTCCGGTATTCCTGAAACACGCCGACCGCTTCCTGGTCGGCACCGACACCTTCACGCCGGAACGCTGGTACTACGTCACCGAGCACGCCAAGTATTCGCGCGGCTGGCTCGCCGATCTGCCGCAGGATGTGGCCGAGAAAATCGCCTACCGCAATGGCGATGCGATTTTCGCCAAGCTCTACGCCGGCCAATGAAACCGCTGCTGCTTGGTCTGCTGCTGCTGTTGCCCGGCAGTGCCTGGGCCTGCCTGCCGGGTTTCGAAACCGCCAGCAAGACAACGCGCGACGGCGTGACGGTGGCGTGGAAAAGCGAGCCGGCGAAGATTGTCACCGGCGCGCCTTTCGCGCTTGAACTGGCGGTCTGCCCGGCAGCACCGCGCCTCAGCGTCGATGCCCATATGCCGGCACATCGTCATGGCATGAATTACCAGCCCAGCATCCGCGCCAGCGGCGAAGGCCGCTTCCGCGCCGAGGGCCTGGTGCTGCATATGCCGGGCGTCTGGGAATTCGTCTTCGAGGTGACGAACCCTGCCGGCAAGCTGACGCGGCTCACCGCGAATTATCAGGCGCCATGATCCGGCTGCTGGCGGTTTTGCTGCTGCTGGCGCTGCCGGCGGGCGCTATCGCCGCTGAGTTCACGCCGGAGGAACGCGCCGCTTTGCTGCGCCATGGCCCCTGGCCGTTGCCGCTTGAGCGCGACGACAGCAACCGGCTTTCCGGCAATCAGGCCGCCATCGCATTCGGTCAGGCACTGTTCTTCGATCCGCGCCTCTCGGCCAAGGGCGACATGAGCTGCGCCACCTGCCATCAGCCGGCGCGGCGCTATAGCGACAATGAGAAAGGGCGCGGCGAATTCCTGCGCAATGTGCCGAGCTTGCTCGATATCCGCTGGAACCGCTGGTTCGGCTGGGATGGCGCGCAGGATAACCTGTGGTCCCAGAGTTTGCGGCCGATGCTCTCGGCGGCCGAGATGGCGGCAACGCCGAAGCTGATCGCTGATCACATCCGCAGCGATGCGGATTTACGCTGCCGCTACCGGGCCGCTACAGGCGCGGTGCCCGAGGCCGATGACGATGCGGTGGCGGTGATGGCATCGAAGGCGCTTGCTGCGTTTCAGGAAACGCTGATAAGCGGCCCGGCGCCGTTCGATGCCTTCCGCGATGATCTTGCCGCCAATCGCACGCCAAACCTGAGCGAAGCCGCGCAGCAAGGCGCCAAACTGTTCGTCGGCAAGGGGCAATGCGCCATCTGCCATATCGGGCCCGGCTTCACCAACCGCGAATTCCACGATATCGGCGTGCCATACATGGTGCGGCCTGGCCTGGTCGATCCCGGCCGCCATCTCGGCCTGCGGCGTTTAAGCGAGAGCAAGCTCACCAGGCTGGGGCCGTTCAGCGACGACCCGGCGCGCGAGTCCGTGACCACACGGCATGTCACGCTGCTGCACCGGAACTGGGGCGAATTCCGCGTGCCGAGTTTGCGCAACCTCGTCGGCACCGCGCCCTACATGCATAACGGCAGCCGCGCCACGTTACGCGACGTAGTGCGGCATTACTCCGAGCTGAACGAGGAACGGCTGCATGCCGATGGCGAGCGACTGCTCAAGCCACTGTTCCTCGGCAACGACGAGATCGACGCGTTAGTGGCTTTCCTGGAGGCTTTAAGCGGACCTTCACCCGCCGAGCCGGCGCCCCTGGCGGCGTGTATACCCTGAGGCATCATATTGCGATATGAGATGCGCGGACGAAGTCCGCGCATGACGACTATACTTTGGACTCGTCACCGCCGGGCTCGACCCGGCGGTCTCATGCTTTATGGGGAAGATGGCCGATTTAATGGCCCCCCTCGCTTTCGCGAGGGCGACAAGTCGGAGTCTTATTCCTTCACCGCACCAGTCATCGACGCGACGTAGTAGTCGACGAAGAAGGAATAGAGGATCGCCACCGGCAGCGAGCCGAACAGCGCACCGGCCATCAGCGAGCCCCAGTGGTAGACATCACCTTCCACCAGTTCGGTCAGCACGCCGACCGGCACGGTCTTGTTCTCGGATGACGAGATGAAGGCCAGCGCGTAGATGAATTCATTCCACGACAGCGTGAAGGCAAAGATGCCGGCCGAGATCAGGCCCGGCACCGCCAGCGGCAGCACGATCTTGATCAGAATCTGCACCCGCGAGGCGCCATCGATCAGCGCGCATTCCTCAAGCTCGAACGGGATCGACTTGAAATAACCGATCAGCAGCCAGGTGCAGAACGGAATCAGGAAGGTGGGGTAGGTGAGGATCAGGGCCCACATGCTGTCGTAGAGCCCGAGATTGTAGATCATGGTGGCGAGCGGGATGAACAGGATGCTCGGCGGCACCAAGTAGGCGAGGAAGATCGCCATGCCGACGCCCTGAGCCCCCTTGAAGCGCAGGCGTTCGATGGCATAGGCGGCGAGCACGGAGGCGAACAACGACAATGCGGTGGCGACCACCGCCACCACCATGGTGGTGAGCAACCATTCGGGATAGGGCGTGTCGAACAGCAACTTGCGAATATTGTCGAAGGTCGGCTTCAGCACCCAGAGCGGATTGTGATCGCGGTAGTTCAGCAATTCGCTGTTCGGTTTGAACGTCGTGAGGCCCATCCAGTAGAACGGGAACAGCAGCACGAACAGGAAAATCAGCAGCGGAATCCACAGCACCACCACTTGGCGCGGCAGTGTTTCCAGATAGCTCATACCTTCGCGGTTATCGGCGCCGGCGGCGGAATTGGCGGTTGCGTCGCTCATCGGTTCAGCTCCCCTGCTGCCATTTCTGCCGCTGCAGCCCGAAGTAACACAGCGCTGTCGAGAGGACGAGGAACGGGATCATCGCCACCGCGATGGCTGCGCCCTCGCCAAGCGCGCCGCCATTGATGCCGCGCTGGAAGGCCAGCGTTGCCATGAGATGTGTGGCATTGGCCGGACCGCCGCGGGTGATGGCGTAGATGAGCTGGAAGTCGGTGAAGGTGAACAGGATCGAGAAGGTGAGCACGATACTCAACACCGGCAGCAGGTTCGGCACCGTGACATAGCGGAAACGCTGCCATGACGTCGCACCATCAAGCGCAGCCGCCTCATACAGGCTCGGCGAAATCGTCTGCAGGCCTGCGAGCAAGCAGATCGCCACGAAGGGAATGCCGCGCCAAATATTGGCGGCGATGACCGAGGCACGCGCGTTGTTCGGCTCGCCGAGGAATTCGATATAGCTGTTGATTAGCCCCAGCTTGGTCAACCCCCAGGAGATGATCGAGAACTGGGAATCGTAAATCCACCAGAAGGCAATCGCCGACAGCACGGTGGGCACGATATAGGGCAGCAGCACCACGGCGCGGATGATCGATTTGAACGGCATATGCTTGTTCAGCAGCAAGGCCAGCCACAGGCCGAGGCCGAATTTGATCACGGTGGCAACCACGGTATAGAGCACGGTGTTGAACACCGAGAGCATGAAGATGCTGTCGCCGAGCAGCGAAATATAATTCTCGAAGCCGATGAAATAGCCGCCACGGCCGATCTTGGTATCCGTGAAACCGAGCCAGATGCCCAAGCCCAGCGGGTAGGTAAGGAACAGCAACAGCAAAGCCGCCGCTGGTGCCATGAACACGATCGACAGGAAGGTGCGGTTTTCGGCAATACGCTCCCACAGGGAAGCGCGCCTGATTGCAATGCTCATGCGGCGGCCATCAACAAAGCTGAACGGGAATGGAAGAGGGCAGGGCCGGGCGGCGAACCACCCGGCCCCAATCCTTGACTAGACCTTGTAGACGCGCAGCAGGCGCTTCTCGGCCTCGGCGACGGCTTCCTGCGGCGTCTTGGCGCCGGAGGCGGCCTGCGCCACCATGTTGTTGACGATGTAGTCGTTCAGCGCGGCGGCCGAGGAATAGCCGAGCTGGCCGGAATAGCCATGCCACAGCATGTTCTTCACCGTGTCGCGGTAGGGCAGGTTCTTCGGATCCGACTTCCACACCGCGTTGTTCTCGTAATCCTTCAGCGCGTGCGTGATGTAGCCGATCGAGGCGGTCTGCCACGGCTCGTACTGCTCCTTCTCCCACATGAACTTCAGGTAGGCCTTCGCCGCCTTCGGGAACTTGCAGTACTTGAACAGATAAGCCTGGCTGAACAGATGCAGCTCGGTCGGGCGACCGACCGGACCGATCGGGAAGTTGGCATGCTGGATATCGTCAGCCAGTTCCTTGATCTTCGGGTCCTGCGAGTTCTTCGCCGCGTAGTAGACCGAGATGCCGTTGTTGGTCAGGCTGATCTGGCCGTCGAGGAAGGCCTTGTTGTTGTTCGGATCAAGCCAGCCCATCGTGCCGCTGATGAAGGTCGGATAAAGCTGCCGGGCATATTCCAGCGCCTTGATCGTCTCGGGGCTGTTGATGACGACATTGTTCTTGTCGTCGACCATCTTGCCGCCGAAGGCCCACATCAGCCAGTAGGTCCAGGAACCGTCGCCCACGGCATTGCCGAGCGCGAAGCCCGCCGGCGTGCCCTTGGCATGCAGCGCCTTGCAGAGTTCGAGGAAACCGGCAGTGTCCTTCGGGAAGGTGGAGAAGCCGGCAGCGTCGACATGGCTCTTGCGATAGACCATGCAGGCGCCGGCAGCGCCGAGCGGCAGGCCGATCCAGGTATTGCCGCGCTTGGCATACTTCTCGGCCACCGGGAACCAGCCGCCATACTTCTTGCCGAGGTCGGTGGCGATATCGGTGAGCGGCACCAGCTTGTCGGCAAACAGGTGCGGCACGTCGAAGAAGTCGAGCACCATGTCCGGGCCGGCGCCGACATTGGCGGCCACCGAGGCCTTCGGGGCCACGTCCGGCCAAGCTTCGCGGTCGACGCGGACTTCGACGCCGGTCAGTTCGGTGAACTTCTTGGTGTTGGCCATCCAGGTGTCGATATCGCCCTGAACGAACTGGCTCCAGCGCAGCATGCGCAGCTTGGCGCCCTTTTCGACATCAGCGGCCTGGGCGGCGGCTTCAACCGGGGTAAGCAGGCCGGCGCCCGATGCGGCGACGGCGGCGCCGGCGCCCAGCGTGGTCTTGATGACGTCGCGCCTGGTGAAATTAGTCATAGGTATCCTCCTCGGGTGTTGCGGTTTACGTTTCCTCGAACTCGGGCCTTATGCTGGCCTTTTACCGGCTGGGACGCGGTGCGTGCCGCGCGCAACTGAAATATAAGATAGCAGCCGCGCAGCCTCATGCAAACCGTTTCCGGTTGCCAATTCAGTAAATTATGCACCACGCTCGGGCAGCATTTTTAGTAAAATGGTTGATAACACTGTCAGCGGGCTAATGCCTGCCGATTGCAGCATCGGACTCCCCTTGCCAGTGATAGCTGTGTCGTTGTAAGCGGAAGCCATGCCGACCCCACTGCCTGCCGAGTTGTCCAGCCGCCGCATCCTGATTGTCGAGGACGAAGCGCATGCCCGCCGCGTCAATGTCGACATCCTGGAAGAACTGGGCTTCAGCAATATCCGCCAGGCGATGGACGGCACCGAGGCGCTCGACATCCTGGAAACCACCCGCAGCCCGATTGATCTGGTGATCTGCGACCTGGCGATGCCGAAAATGGATGGCTTTGCCTTCGTCGAGAAGGTACGCAAATCCCGGCAATATTACCGCGATACACCGATCATCATGCTCACGGGTTCGGCCAACGCCGATGCCGTGATCCGGCTCAAGAGCCTGGGCGTGAACGGCTATCTGGTGAAGCCGATGACGCCGGAGGCCATCCTCGACCGCATCAAATACGTGCTGCGCTTCCGCCTCTGATCCTGCGCTATTACCTGGCTGGTAATTGATCCGGCTCCCAGTCCCCGAAAGAATGCAGGGGCGCAGGGCAATATATGTCTGGGCGGGAAGGGAATCGGCCATGCCATCAGAAACAAGGCCCCAGCTACCCTGGCCGGCGCGGCTGCCCTTCTATTATGGCTGGGTGGTGATCGCGGTCGCCTTCGTCACCATGGCCGTGGCGGTCACCGCCCGCACAGCCTTCTCATTGCTGTTGCCGCCGCTGATCGATGAATTCGGCTGGGATCGTGGCCTGGCCGCCGGCGCCTTTTCCTTCGGCTTCCTGGTTTCCGCCCTGATCAGCCCGCTGGCGGGCAAGCTGATGGACCGGCATGGCCCCCGGCTGGTGATCGGTGCCGGCGTGGTGCTGATGGCGGCCGGGCAATTGCTGGCACCTTATATCAGCGCACCATGGCAGTTCTATGCCACCCTCGGCGTACTGGTCGGCGGTGGCGCCAACCTTGCCACCTATACGGCCCATTCGCTGTTCCTGCCGAACTGGTTCCTGCGCCGTCGGGCGCTGGCAATCAGCATTGCCTTCGCCGGCGCCGGCATCGGTGCCGTGTTGCTGCTGCCCTGGCTGCAAAGCATCATCCAGAGCCAGGGCTGGCGTGCCTCCTGCACCGTCACCGGCCTGCTGGTGCTGGTACTGATTGGCCCGCTGGTGCCGTTTCTGCGCCGCCGCCCGCAGGATATCGGCCTGCAGCCGGATGGCGACACCCAGGGGAATACAGGGCAGGCGGCGCCGAAACGCGGCAATATCGTCGATCCCGACTGGGCGGCGCAGGACTGGACCCTGGCGCGGGCCTTGCGCACGGCGCGCTTCTGGTGGCTCGCCCTGGCGTTTTTCTGGATGACCTTCGCTTGGTATGCCGTGCAGGTACACCAGACCAAGTATCTCATCGAAATCGGCTTCGCGCCGCTCACGGCGGCCTGGGCGCTCGGCGTGGTCGCCATTGTCGCCATTCCGGGGCAGGTGCTGCTCGGCTGGCTGTCGGACCGCCATGGCCGCGAGCTGGTCTGGGCCCTGGCCTGTCTCGGCTTCGCCATCAGCTATGCCGCCCTGATCGCGCTGGAGCAGGGGCCGAACCTGCCGCTGCTTTATATCATGGTCGCCGCCCAGGGGTTGCTCGGCTATGCCGCCACCTCGGTGATGGGCCCTATCGTGGCGGAGATTTTCGAGGGCCCGCATTACGGCGCCATCTTCGGCAGCATCACCGTGGCGCTGATCGCCGGTGGTGCTGCCGGCCCCTGGCTTACCGGCGTCATTCACGATGCCACAGGCAGCTATCGGCTGGCGTTCCTGGTGGCGATTCTCGGCTGCGTGGTGGCTGCCGGGGCGGTATGGCTTGCGGCACCGCGCAAAGTGCGAAAGGTGCCGGGACGTTCCTGATTGTTCTTCCTATGTCTACAGTTCCATCGCCCCGCTCCTTGCAATCAGGGCAGGCGCGGCTATAGTCCCGCTCTCGCGCCGCCGCCAGGGTCCCGGACAGGGATTCTGACGGGCGGTTTTGCTGAACCTTGGGGAGCGACAAATGCTGATTTCTGAAGCCTACGCGCAGGCCGCTGGTGGTGGTATCGCCGACATGGCTACGCAGTTCCTGCCGATAGTGCTGATTTTCGTGGTGTTCTATTTCCTGCTGATCCGGCCGCAGCAGAAGCGCGCCAAGGAACACAAGGCAATGATCGAGGCGGTGCGCCGCGGCGACGTCGTTACCACCTCCGGCGGCATCGTTGGCAAGGTTGCCAAGGTGCAGGAAGACGGCCTGGTCCAGCTTGAGATCGCCGAAGGCGTCAAGATCAAGGTGGTCAAGTCCACCATCGCCGAAGTGCGCTCGAAGGGCGCCGGCGATGACGAGGCCGATTCCAAGTAACCGTAAAAATACTCTCGGGCCGGCCTTGTCGCCGGCCCGATCCAGTCCCTCTTAATGCGTGAGGGCAGGGGCAGACCGACATGCTTTATTTCGCACCGTGGAAAGTTTGGTCCATCATCCTGGTCTGCCTGGCCGGGTTGCTGCTGAGCCTGCCCAACCTGTTCACCCGCGAACAGTTGAACAAACTGCCGTCCTGGATCCCGACGCATCAGGTCAATCTCGGCCTCGACCTGCGCGGTGGCGCCCATCTGCTGCTGGAAGTCGATACCAATACCGTGCTGCGCGAGCGGCTCGAGGCGCTGGTGGACGGCGCCCGTTCCGAATTGCGCAGCGCCAACATGCGCTATACCGGCATCGCCGCTACCGGCACCAACACCGTGACCGTGCGCCTGCCTGATCCCAGCACCGCGCCGCGCGTGCGCGAATTGCTGCAGAAGCTGGCGCAGCCGGTGCAGTCGAGCCTGATCGGCTTCGGCGGCGGCCAGCTCGACATGACCGTGGAAGTCGCGCCTGAAGGCAATGCCGTGCGCATGGTGCTGTCGGAAGCCGCGATCCAGGAACGCGCCCGCGCCGCCGTCACCCAGTCGATGGAAATCGTGCGCCGCCGTATCGACCAGTTCGGCGTCAACGAACCCACCATCCAGATCCAGGGCCGCGACCGTATCCTGGTGCAGTTGCCCGGCATCGACGATCCGCAGCGCATCAAGACCCTGGTGGGCCAGACCGCCAAGTTGACCTTCCACCTGCTGGACATGAGCGCCGACAGCAACGCTACCGTGGCGCCGGCCGGCTCGATGATCCTGGAATCCGACAAGGACCGTGACGGCACCGGCCGCCCGGTGCGTTTCGTGGTCAAGCGCAAGATCGAAGTGGCGGGCGACCAGCTGGTGGATGCCCAGGCCGGCACCGATCAGCGTTCCGGCCAGCCGATCGTCAATTTCCGTTTCAGCACCGCCGGCGCCAAGCGCTTCGCCGAAATCACCCAGGCGAATGTCGGCATGCCGTTCGCCATCGTGCTCGACAACAAGGTACTGACCGCGCCGCGCATCAACGAGCCCATCCTTGGCGGCTCGGGCCAGATCAGCGGCAACTTCACATTCGCTTCGGCCTCCGACCTGGCTGTGCTGCTGCGCGCCGGTGCGCTGCCAGCACCGCTGAAGGTGGTGGAGGAACGCACCGTCGGTCCCGATCTCGGCGCTGACTCGATCCGCGCCGGCTTGATCTCGATTGCCGTCGCCGCCGTACTGGTCATGGTCTATATGGTGCTGGCCTATGGCCTGTTCGGCTTCTTCGCCGATATCGCGCTGATCGCCAACCTGCTGCTCACGCTCGCCGCCATGTCGCTGCTCGGCGCCACGCTGACGCTGCCGGGCATTGCCGGTCTGCTGTTGACGCTGGGCATGTCGGTGGATGCCAACGTGCTGATCAACGAGCGTATCCGCGAGGAAACCAAGCTCGGCAAATCGCCGATGGCCTCGATGGAGGCGGGCTTCAAGCGCGCCTTCAGCACCATCGTCGACGCCAACCTGACGACGCTGTTCAAGATGCTGATCCTCTACGCCCTCGGCTCCGGCACCGTGAAGGGTTTCGCCGTCACCATCTCGCTCGGCATCATCACCTCGATGTTCACCGCCACCGTGGTGGTGCGCCTGATGATGGTGACCTGGCTGCGCCGCCGCCGCGTCGCGGTTTTGCCGGTGTAAGGACGCAATAGCATGTACAAGCTCCGCCTCATCCCGGACAACACCAACTACCCGTTCATGAAGGGCCGCATCATCGGCCTTGCGGTATCCGCCTTCCTGAGCTTGGTGTCTGTAATCCTGTTCTTCCATCCCGGCTTGAATTACGGCATCGACTTCAAGGGCGGCATCGTGATCGAGGCCCGCTTGTCGCAGCCGGCCGATTTCCCGGCCTTGCGCGAAGCCATCCACAAGCTGGATCTGGGCCAGGCTGCATTGCAGGAATTCGGCTCGCCGCAGGATGTGCTGATCCGTCTCGGCCGCCAGGAAGGCGACGATGCCGCCGCCCAGCGCGCCGCCGACAAGGTGCGCGCCGCGCTGAACCAGAGCTATCCCGGCACCGAAATCCGCCGCGTTGAAGCGGTCGGCGCGTCCGTGTCGGATGAATTGTTCAAGGACGGCATGATCGCCATGGGCTTGGCGCTGGTCGCCATGCTGGCCTATATCTGGTTCCGCTTCGAATGGCAGTTCGGCGTCGGTGCCGTCGTCACCCTGGTGCTCGACGTGACCAAGACGGTCGGCTTCTACGTCGTCACCGACCTGCAGTTCAATCTCGTTGCCGTGGCCGCCGTGCTCACCATCATGGGCTTCTCGATCAACGACAAGGTGGTGGTATATGACCGCGTGCGCGAGAATTTGCGCAAGTACAAGGTGATGCCGCTGCGCGAGTTGATCGACAAGAGCATCAACGAAACCCTGAACCGCACCATCAACACTTCGGTGACGATCTTCCTGTCCACCATCCCGCTGGCTTTGTTCGGCGGCGAGGCGGTGCAGGGCTTCGCCATCGTGCTGCTGTTCGGCATCGTGCTGGCGACGTCTTCGTCGATCTTCATCGCGGCGCCGATCCTGCTGTTCCTTGGCGAGAACAAGCTGCGCCGCGGCACCGAGGCGCCCACCGCGCCACCCCAGGCTGGTGGCAAGCCCGCCAAGGGCTGATGCCGCATGGCCGACCTGAAGCAACAGGTCGCACCTGACCGCCAGACCATCGCCGCCTATGGCGATGGCGGCTTCCGCATCGCTGGCAGACATTGGCTGGAGCCGGTGCTGGTGCAGCCGCGCCTCACCTTGGCCTGGGGCATTGGCAGCCTTGCCGCCATGACCATCGAAAGTTTCGCACCGCTGCTGGCGGCCGAGACAAGGCCGGAATTGCTGGTGCTGGGTTGCGGCGCTTCGATTTCGCCAGTGCCGCGCGAGATCCGCGCCGCGTTGCGCGAGCAGGGCATCGTGATCGAGCCGATGAATACCGGCGCCGCCTGCCGCACCTACAACCTGCTGATCATGGAAGGCCGCGCGGCAGCTGCGGCCCTGATCCCGATTCCCTGAACATCATCCGGAACAACAAAAAAGGGCCGCCGGATCACTCCGGCGGCCCTTAATGCAACGGCTTGCGTCAGCCGATATTCTGCTGCGCCACCATGCAATAGAGCATCGGCAGCGAGAGCATGAAGTTGGTGCGCGAGGTGAGCATGGCGAGGCGCGCGGCGGCGGCCTTGGCGGCATCGTCCACCGGCACCATGCCGAGCGCCTTCTTCTGATTCGGCCAGATGATGAACCAGACATTGAAGGCCATGATCAGGCCGAGCCACATGCCGATGCCGATGGTGCGGGTGCCTTCCTTCAGCATCATCGCGTCATGGCCATAGCCGTTCAGCACCGAGAGCAGCAGGCCGGTGACCACGGTGGCGAGCGCCGCCCAGCGGAACCAGAACAAAGCCTCGGGCGCGATGAACTTGCCCACGGCGGGCTTCAGTTCGGCCGGGATCTTCGGCATCGTCGGGATCTGCACGAAGTTGAAGTACCACAGCAGGCCGATCCACAGCACGCCGGACAGCACATGCAGCCAGCGCACGAAGAAAGCGACATAGGCATGGTCGACACTGCGATGCAGCAGCAGGAAGGCCAGAACCGTCAGCACGATTCCGGCGCCAAGGGCCTTGTAGAGATTTTCCAGAATCTTTGCCATTGCTGGTTCCTTGTTGTTATGGGCTTGATTCGACTTGGGCAGGCTATCACAGAATGGGGTGGCAGCAAGACGGGTTACAGCTTATAGCTGACCCGCCATGGAGCTCGACTCGGCCACCCATTGCGGCAGCGAACTGCGCCGCCACGACCCCGACCGCTGGCTGACGGCGCTGTTCGCGCCTGATGCCGCCCGCCCGGCTTTATGGGCGCTTTATGCCTTCAACCTGGAGATCGCACGCAGCGCCGAGCAAGTGAGCGAGGCAATGCTGGGCCATATACGGCTGCAATGGTGGCGCGAAACCTGGGATGGCATACGCGCCGGCACGCCGCGCAAGCATCCGGTGGCCGAGGCCCTGCATGCCGCCGGTGCCGCCGCCTGGAATGCCGAGGATGTCGCGGCCTTGATCAATGCCCGCGAACGCGACCTGGAGCCGGCGCCGCCGGCTAGCTTGGCCGAACTGCTGGACTATGCCAGGGCAACCACGGCGCCGTTGCAACGGCTGGCCAGCCAGGCACTAGGCGTGGTGCCCGACGCGAGCCTGCGCGAGACGCTGGATTATGCCGGCCAGGCCTATGCGCTCACCGGCATCCTGCGCGCCGTGCCGTTCCACGCTGCCCAAGGCCGCGTGCTGCTGCCCGCGCAGATGCTGGGCGGGCAGGGGTTGGCCTGGGAAGCCATCCTGCGGCAGGAGTTGGACCAGCGCACTTTCGCGGTGATGCGCGAGATCGGCCTGGAAGCCCGCCGCCTGCTGGTGATGGCACGCCGCCGCCCGGTAGCCCGCGCCGTGCTGCCGGCCTTGCTGCCGCTGACCATCGCGACTTTGCATCTGAAGCAACTGGAGCGCGCCGGCTTCAATCCGGCAGCCCTCTCCGAACCATCGCAGCCGCGCAAGCACTTCGCGCTGCTCTGGGCGGCGTTACGCGGAAAGTTCTAGGCGGCCTGCACCGCCGGGCTGCCGAGCCAGGTGCTGAGATCGGCGCGTGCGCGCTGGGCCATTGCCTTCTTGCGGGCATCGCGCCGCACATCCTCGGGCAGCGGCGGGAACAGACCGAAATTCACATTCATCGGCTGGAAGGTCTTGGCATCGGCGCCGCCGGTGATGTGGCTGTGCAGCGCGCCGAGCGCGGTGGTTGGCGGCGGCGCAGCAAGGCTGGCACCGAGGCGCTCGGCGGCGGCCATGCGACCTGCCAGCAGGCCGATGGCGGTGCTCTCCACATAGCCTTCCACGCCCGTCACCTGGCCGGCGAAGCGGAGCCGCGGCTGTGCCTTCAAGCGCAGTTGCTTATCCAGCAGCTTCGGCGAATTCAGGAAGGTGTTGCGATGGATGCCGCCAAGGCGGGCGAATTGCGCGTTCTCCAGGCCCGGGATCATGCGGAAAATGCGCACCTGTTCGGCATGCTTCATCTTGGTCTGGAAACCAACCATGTTGTAGAGCGTGCCGAGCGCGTTATCCTGGCGGAGCTGCACCACGGCATTGGGGCGCTTGCCCGTGTTCGGATCTGTGAGGCCAACCGGCTTCATCGGGCCGAAACGCAGGGTCATCGGGCCGCGCTCCGCCATCACCTCGATGGGCAGGCAGCCCTCGAAATAGGGCGTGTTCTTTTCCCATTCCTTGAACTCGGTCTTGCCCGCTTCCAGCAGCGCGACGATGAAGGCATCGTATTCCTCGCGGCTCATCGGGCAGTTGATGTAATCGGCGCCGTCGCCCTCGGGGCCAACCTTGTCGTAGCGCGACTGGAACCAAGCCTTCGACATGTCGATGCTGTCCTTGTGCACGATAGGCGCAATGGCATCGAAGAAGGCGAGGCTGCTTTCGCCAGTGAGGCCGAGCACGGCTTCGGCCAGCGCCGGCGAGGTAAGCGGCCCGGTGGCAACCACCACGCTATCCCAATCCTCGGGCGGCAGGCCGACGATCTCGCCGCGCGCGATGGTGATCAGCTTTTCGCCTTCGATGGCGCGCTGCACCTGGGCGGAAAAGGCCTCGCGGTCCACGGCCAGCGCGCCGCCAGCCGGCACCTTGTTGGCATCGGCGGCCGCCATGATCACGGAGTTGCAGCGGCGCAGTTCCTCATGCAGCAGGCCGACGGCATTGTTCTCGGCATCGTCCGAGCGGAAGGAATTGGAGCAGACCAGTTCGGCCAGGCCATCGGTCTGGTGCGCGTCGGTCTTGCGCTCGGGCCGCATCTCATGCAGCACGACGGGCACACCAGCGCGCGCCAGTTGCCAGGCCGCTTCCGAGCCGGCAAGGCCGCCACCGATGACGTGAACCAGTTTAGTCATGACGCAACATCTCCAACGCTTCTACACTCTCGGCGGCCAGTATACGCCGGATCAGGTCACTTGAAAAACCGCGCCGGGCCATTGCCGCCATGTCCTTCTGGCGCATTTCCCGGCGCTGTTCAGGATCGGCGCGGAAAGGGCCGAGCTTGCGCCGCCGGGCATAGGCGATGGCGGCGGGCAGATCGCTTACCGGTTCCGGCCTTTCGTCGCTCAGGTTTTCCAGCGCCGCCGTCGTCATGTCGGCCTTCACGCCCTTGGCCGCCAGGGTCTGGCGGATGCGGGTCAAACTCTTGCCCTCATCATAGAGGCGCCGCGTGCGCTGTTCGGCATAGCGCTGATCGTTGAGGAAGCCGAGCCGGGTCAGCTTCTCGATCACCGCGTCGATCCAGGCTGCTACCTCGGGCGGCGGGCCATCCTCGCTGCCTTCCATCCGCCGCCGCACCTTGCGTTGCAGCACGCGGCGCAGATTGGCGGTGGAGGAGGCATAGCGCTCCAGGTAGAACAACGCCGCGCGCTCGAGATAGCCGGGATCGACCTTTTTCGGCCGTGATCCTGGCTTCGAGCGCGGTCCCGGCATGATTTACGTGAGCTTCAGCGCCGCAATGCCGGCACGCGCCACTTCCGCATCCTGCGATGAAGCGACACCGGAAACACCGACCGCGCCGATGCAGATGCCATCGGCGATGATCGGCTCGGCGCCTTCCAGCAGCACCAGATCCGGCACCGAAAGGAAAGCCGTGCGGCCATTGGCGATGATGTCTTCCAGTGCCTTGGTCGGGCGGCGGGCATAGGCGGAAGCCTTGGCCTTGCCCTGGCTGATGGCCACCGTGGTGAGGCCGGCGCCATCAAGGCGCTGGAAATGCAGCAGGTGGCCGCCATCGTCGACGATGGCAATGCTGACCTTCCAATTGTTCTTCACGGCTTCAGCCTCGGCAGCGGCGGCAACCGCCTGCACATCGGCAAGGCTCAGCATCTTACGGGTAAGCATCACTTGATCTCCTATGAACTTAGCGGCTGGCAGCGCGCTTCTTGGCCGGCGTTGTCTTATCTGGGGTTGCCTTGGCCGATTGCAGATCGGCCAGGCTGCGCTTGTCGGCGGGTTTGAGATATTCCTTGAGATAACGGCCGGTGTAGCTGTCCGCCACCTTGGCCACGTCCTCGGGCGTGCCGGCGGCCACGATCATGCCGCCGCCATCGCCGCCCTCCGGCCCGAGGTCGATCACCCAGTCGGCGGTCTTCACCACTTCAAGGTTATGTTCGATCACGATCACCGTGTTGCCGTTATCCACCAGGGCGTGGATCACTTCCAGCAGCTTGCGCACATCCTCGAAATGCAGGCCGGTGGTCGGCTCGTCGAGAATGTAGAGCGTGCGGCCGGTGGCGCGCTTGGAGAGTTCCTTTGAGAGCTTGACGCGCTGCGCTTCGCCGCCCGAGAGCGTGGTGGCCGATTGCCCGATCTTGATATAGCCCAGGCCGACCTGCTGCAGCGTGAGCAGCTTCTCCCGGATTGACGGCACCGCCTTGAAGAAATCGACGCCGTCATCCACCGTCATGTCGAGCACATCGGCAATCGACTTGTCGCGGTAATGGATATCCAGGGTTTCGCGGTTATAGCGTTTGCCCTTGCAGACATCGCATTGCACATAGACATCCGGCAGGAAGTGCATCTCGATCTTGATCAGGCCGTCGCCCTGGCAGGCCTCGCAGCGGCCACCCTTGACGTTGAACGAGAAGCGGCCGGCGGCATAGCCGCGCGCCTTGGCTTCCGGCAGGCCGGCGAACCAGTCACGGATCGGACCGAAAGCGCCGGTATAGGTGGCCGGGTTGGAGCGCGGTGTGCGACCGATAGGCGACTGGTCGATGTCGATGATCTTGTCCAGCCATTCCAGGCCCTCGATACGGTCATGGGCACCAGGAATGTCGCGGCTGCCATTCAGCTTGCGCGATACCGCCTTGAACAGCGTCTCGATGGTCAGGGTCGATTTGCCGCCGCCCGACACACCGGTGACGCAAGTGAGCAGCCCGAGCGGGAATTCGGCGGTGACATTCTTGAGATTGTTTGCCTTGGCGCCGATGACGCGGACGATCTTGTTCGGCACGCGCTGGCGCCGCTTGGTCGGCACCGCGACGAAACGCTTGCCGGAGAGATACTGTCCCGTCACCGACTTGGCCGATTTCATAATATCGGCAGGCGTGCCTTCGGCAATGATCTCGCCGCCATGTACGCCGGCGGCCGGGCCCATGTCGATGACATAATCCGCCGTGCGGATGGCTTCCTCGTCATGCTCCACCACCAGCACGGTGTTGCCGATGTCGCGCAGGTAGGTCAGGGTTTCGAGCAGCTTGGCATTGTCGCGCTGATGCAGGCCGATGCTGGGTTCGTCCAGCACATAGAGCACGCCGGTAAGGCCGGAGCCGATCTGCGAGGCGAGGCGGATGCGCTGGCTTTCGCCGCCCGACAGCGTGCCGGAAGCCCGCGCCAGGGTGAGGTAATCCAGGCCGACATTGACCAGGAAGCCGAGGCGTTCGTTGATCTCCTTCAGGATGCGCGCGGCGATATCCTGCTGCTTCGGTGACAGCGCCTTGGTGAGATCAAGGAACCATTGCCGTGCTTCCAGGATCGAGCGTTCGCAGACCTGGCCGATATGGTTGCCGCCGACCTTCACCGCAAGGGCTTCCGGCTTGAGGCGGTGCCCGCCGCAGGATTCGCAGGCGGTGGCGGACTGGAACCGCTCCAGTTCCTCGCGCACCCAGTCGCTCTCGGTCTCGCGCCAGCGCCGCTCCAAATTCGGGATCACGCCCTCGAACGGCTTCTTGATGGTGTAGCTGCGCATGCCGTCGTCATAGGCAATCGGCACAATATCCTCGCCCGAGCCCTGCAGGATCACCTGGCGCACTTTGGCCGGCACATCCTTCCACTTGGCGGTGAGCGAGAATTTGTAATGCTTGGCCAAGCCATCCAGCGTCTGCTGGTAATAGGGCGAGGTGGACTTGGCCCAGGGCGCGATGGCGCCTTCGCGAAGCGTCACATTCTCATCCGGCACCACCATGGCAGCGTCGAAATACATCTTGCTGCCCAGGCCGTCGCAGACCGGGCAGGCGCCGAACGGATTGTTGAACGAGAACAGGCGCGGCTCGATTTCATCAATGGTGAAACCGGAAACCGGGCAGGCGAACTTGGCCGAGAAAATGGTGCGCTCGCCCCCGGTTGCCCCTGGCTTGGCGTCGGCACCTTCGGCAATCGCGATGCCGTCGGCGAGGCCGAGCGCGGTCTCGAAACTGTCGGCCAGCCGGGCCTGCACGCCGTCGCGCACCACCACGCGGTCGATTACCACCTCGATGTCGTGCTTCAGCTTCTTGTTCAGCGCCGGCACTTCGGCGATCTCATAAAGTTTGCCGTCCACCTTCACGCGCTGGAAGCCGCGCTTCTGCAGGTCCTGCAATTCCTTTTTGTATTCGCCCTTGCGGCCACGGATCATCGGCGCCAGCAAGTAGAGGCGCGTGCCTTCCGGCATCGCCATCACGCGGTCGACCATCTGGCTCACCGTCTGGCTCTCGATCGGGAGGCCGGTAGCGGGCGAGTAGGGGATGCCGATTCGGGCGTAGAGCAGGCGCAGGTAATCGTAGATTTCGGTGACGGTACCAACCGTGGAGCGCGGATTCTTCGAGGTGGTCTTCTGCTCGATGGAAATGGCCGGGCTCAAGCCGTCGATATGGTCGACATCCGGCTTCTGCATCAATTCCAGGAACTGCCGCGCATAGGCCGACAGGGATTCGACATAACGCCTTTGGCCCTCGGCATAAATCGTGTCGAAGGCGAGCGAGGATTTGCCCGAGCCGGAAAGCCCGGTGAGCACCACCAGCTTGTCGCGCGGGATGTCCACGTCCACGTTCTTGAGGTTATGCTCACGGGCGCCGCGGACGGAGATGGTCTTCTGCATGGGACGGCTCACTGACGGGGGCTTAGGGGGCTGAAACGGCTTTTTTTGCGCTAAGTCTTCATTATACGCTGAGAAGGTGGTACAAGACCAGTTAGAGAACAGATACAAGAACAAATAGTGGAGAACGGCCCATGGCTGGCAGCGTCAACAAGGTGATCCTGGTCGGCAATCTGGGCCGGGACCCGGAAATCCGTTCGATGCAGAACGGCGATGAAGTGGCCCAGCTCTCCATTGCCACCTCCGAGACCTGGCGCGACAAGAATAGCGGCGAGCGCAAGGAACGTACCGAGTGGCACCGGGTGGTGATTTTCAATGAAAACCTGGTGAAAGTGGTCAAGCAATACGTGAAGAAGGGCGCCAAGCTCTACATCGAGGGCTCGCTCCAGACCCGCAAATGGACCGACCAGTCCGGCCAGGAAAAATACACCACCGAGATCGTGCTGCAGCGCTATCGCGGCGAACTGACCATGCTGGATGGTGGTCGCGGCGAAGGCGGCAGTGGCGGCTCCTCGGGCGGCGGCTTCGGCGGCGGCGATGACGATTACGGTGGCGGCGGCTTTGGCGGCGGCTCGGCTGGTGGCGGCTCCGGTGGTGGGGGCCGCAGCGGTGGCGGCAAGCCGGCGCCGCGCCGCGACGACCTGGACGACGATATTCCGTTCTGAGCCAAGCTCAGCAGCGACAAACGAAAAGGGCACCCGTTCATCGCGGGTGCCCTTTTTAGTTTGGCGAAGCGGTTAGCTGCGGGTGATCGAAATGCCGCCATCGACGAAGCTGGCGGTGCCGGTGACGAAGGCGGAATCCTCGGAGGCGAGATAGAGCACCGAGCGCGCCAGTTCTTCCGGGCGGCCAACCCGCTTCAGGGCATGCATGTTGTCCATGGCCGCAGTGGCTTCGGGGGTGGTGTGCATGCCGCGATACATCGGCGTATCCACGGCGCCCGGCAGGATCGAATTCACCCGCACGCCCTCCGGCCCGTATTCGGCGGCCAGCACCTGGGTCAGGCCGATCAGGCCGGCCTTGCTGGCGGCATAGGCGGCGACGCCGGGGAAGCCAATGGTGTGGCCGACGAAGGTGGAGGTGAAGATGACCGAGCCGCCACCGCGCGCGATCATCGCCGGGATCTGGTGCTTGGCGCCAAGGAAGCCGCTGGTCAGGTTGGTGGCGAGCGTATCCGACCAGCCCTGTTCCGACACCGAGATGCTCGGGCCGGCTTCGCCGATGATACCGGCATTGTTGAAGGCGATGTCGAGGCCGCCGAAGCGGCTCACCGCCAGGTCGACCAGGGCCTTGGCATAGGCTTCCGACTTCACGTCGCCGGCCAGCGCCACGGCCTCGCCACCGGCAGCCTGGATCTCGGCCACCAGGCTGGACAGTTCCGCCTCGCGGCGGGCACCGACCACCAGCTTGGCACCTTCCTGGGCAAACAGCAGCGCGGTGGCGCGGCCGATGCCGGCGCTGGCGCCGGTAACCAGGGCAATCTTTCCATTCAAGCGGTTCATGATCTTCACTCCTGTTTTGGTTGCGGCGCCCGATGCGCTCGCTGATGGGAGCAAGGTATGATTTGCTTTTTGTATTTAATAGGCGAATTAAATGCGGATATAATTCAGTTTATATGAATATTGGAGGGTTGAGCCATGGACCGCCTGCGCGCTTTCGAGGTCTTTGTCAGTGTGGTGAGCAAGGGCAGCCTGGTGCAGGGCGCTGCCGCGCTGAATACCTCGCCGGCCAATGTCACCCGCTACCTGAACGAACTGGAGGGCCATCTCGGCACCCGGCTGCTGAACCGTTCGTCGCGGCATCTCTCGCTGACCGAAAGTGGCGAAGCGCTGTATGAACGCAGCAAGGCTATCCTCGATGACGTGAGCGAAGCCGAAGCCCTGGCCGCCGCCTCGAACATGAAGCCGCGCGGCCGGCTGCGCCTCAACGCGCCGGTGAGTTTTGGCGTGCTGCATCTGGCGCCGCTCTGGCCGCGCTTCATGGCGCAATATCCCGATGTCGAACTGGACGTATCGCTGGTTGACCGCGTGGTCGATATCGTGGAGGAGGGCTTCGACCTCGCCGTGCGCATCTCACGCAGCGGCTCGGCCAACCTTGTGGCGCGGCGGCTGGCGGTGTCGCACAACGTCGCCTGCGCCGCGCCCGATTACCTGGCACGCCACGGCATGCCGCAGCATCCAGCGGATCTCGGCCAGCATGTCTGCATCATCAACGCCAATGCCGCGATGGCCGATGAATGGTTGTTCAGTGACGCAGCCGGGAATAGCCACAAAGCCACCGTGCGCGGCAGATTGCGGGCCAATAACGGCGATACGGCGCGGGCGGCGGCTTTGGCCGGCCATGGCATCGCCTGGCAGCCAACCTTCCTGATCGGCGACGATCTGCGCGAAGGCCGTCTGGTGCGGGTGTTGCCCAGTTACAGCCTGCCCGATATCGACATCCTGGCGCTCTATCCCAGCCGCCGGCATCTCAGCGCCAAGGTGCGGGTGATGGTTGATTTCCTCGCCGACGCCTTCAAGGGGACGCCGAGCTGGGACGCCACCTGATCAACGGCGCAAGAGCAACGCCAGCAGGCTACCGGCAGCGGCCGCCGCAAGTACGGCGGTGCCGGGATGCTGCTGCACCAGCGGTCCGGCCTGGGCCAGCAGCGGCTTGGCTTGCGCCAGCAGGTCGGCGATGTCGTTGGCCGGCGTCGGGCGCAGGCGGTAGGCGAGGTAGCCGGCCAGGGCCGACAGGGCGAGCAGGCTGAAAGCTGCCGAGGCCGCCGCCAGCGGCAGTGGCATCAGGGCGCCGAACCCGAGGAACAGCGACCAGCCGAGCAGCAGCAGGCCGGAGAGCAGGGCGCAGGCGCCAACCGCGCCGGCGACGGCAACGACGGCAAGCTGCCGCCGTTGCCGCGCCGAAGCGGCTGCCCGCATGACCTCAAAGGCCAGGGTGAGCTGCGGCAGGCTCATCGCCGCAGCAGCAGGCCGGTGAGGACGGCACCGGCGGCAAAGGCCGCCAGCAGGCTTACGGCAGGGCGCTCGCGCACAGTGTCTTCTACCATGGAGATTGCCTCCTGACCCTTGTCCTTGGCCTCGGTCAGCAGGCCCTGGAGATGCTCCTGCATCAGTCCAAGCTCGGCCTCTGCCAACGTGCCACCACTCTGCTTCACCTTGGCGAGGAGGGAGCTGAGCTGACTTCCCAGCTCAGCCACATCCTTGTGCAGCGCCCGCAAGTCAGCTTCGGGGTTGCGGGTTGTTGCGCGTGCCATGGTCCTGCTCCTTAATGCCGGTCTGACGGGTTCGATGACTTGGCCGTTTTCTCGGCCTTGTCCACGGCTTCCATCCAGTCGGAAATTTGGCGCTCGGCCTGATCCTTGATGATGCCGTAATGCTCCTGGATCTTGCCCGAGAGCTGCTCGCGGCGGCCATTGATCGCGGTCAGCTCGTCGTCGGTGAGCTTGCCCCAGCGTTCCTTGGCCTTGCCGGTCAACTGCTTCCAGTTGCCCTCGATGCGGTCCCAAGACGGGAGGATCGCGGAAATCTTCGCGTCAACGCGCGCAGTAGTGTTGGACATGATTATTCTCCTGATTTTGTGTGAAATTAATCGGATTGGGCAAGCCGGCGACGTTTAGGACTTCGGCTTGATCAGCTCGGTGTTTTCCCAGTCCTTCACCTGGCGCTCGGCTTCCGCCTTGGCGATGCCGTAGCGTTCCTGCACCTTGCCAACCAGTTCCTGGCGCTTGCCGTTGATGACAGTGATGTCGTCTTCGGTCAGCTTGCCCCAGCGCTGCTTAACCTTGCCGGCGAACTGATTCCAGTTGCCCTCGACCTGATGCCAGTTCGGCAGGTCGGCGGCATGGGCAGTGCTGGGCAGCGCCAGCGGCGCGGCGGCAGCGATTGCCAGGGCGGTGAGGGCGATGGTCGTCGTCTTACGGATAGAGAAAGTATGCATAGGGACCTCCTATTGTGGGCGCGGGTTGCGCCGAGGTCCCTAAACTGGCCGGCCGGCATGGCCATTACGGGGAGAACAAGAGGTCATTAGAAGGTAATATCGCGGCGAATGTAAGGCGAGTTGAACATTAACCCATTCCAATCTCTTTATTTTTTGTCCAGCGCCTTGGCCTCATTCCAGGCTGCGTCCATGGTGTTCAGGTCGCAGTCCACCAGTCTCTTGCCTGATTTCTCAAGTATACGCTCCATATTGCTGAATCGACGTTCAAATTTCCGGTTTGCGGCACGCATTGCATCTTCCGGATCAAGTTTAAGATGGCGGGCCAAGTTCGCTATAACAAAAAGGAAATCGCCGAATTCCTCGTGTATTTTCTCAACATTACCACTGGCAATCTCGACTTCCAGTTCCGCGAGTTCCTCCTTGATCTTGTCGATCACTGGCGCCTTGTCCGGCCAGTCGAACCCGACCCGGGCAGCCCGGTTCTGCAGCTTCACCGCCCGGGTCAGCCCGGGCAGGCCGCTGGTGACGCCGGCCAGCACAGCCGAAATGCCATCGTCTCCCTCAGCGTCCTTGGCGTGTTTGGCGGCCCGTTCGGCGGCCTTGATTGCCTCCCAGTTGGCCGTCACCTGGTCCGGCCGGTCGGCCTCGATGCTGCCGAAGACATGGGGGTGGCGGCGGATCATCTTGTCGGCGATGCCGGCGGCCACGTCCTCGAAGGCGAAATGGCCGGCTTCTTCGGCCATGCGGCTGTGAAACACCACCTGCAGCAGCAGGTCGCCGAGTTCGTCCTTGAGGCCCACCATGTCGCCCCGGGCGATGGCATCCTCCACCTCGTAGGCTTCCTCAATAGTGTAGGGCGCGATGGTGGCGAAGGTCTGCTCCAGGTCCCAGGGACAGCCGCCATCGGGGTTGCGCAGCCGGGCCATGATCTCGAGCAGGCGGGTCAGCGCGGGCGTGGCGGTCATGGCGGCTTCCTGGTCCGGGGAATCAAGCTGCCGCCATCCTGGCAGATTTCGCCCCCCTGAACGAGGCTGGCCGGGACCGGCTGGTTCGAGAACGGGGCTGGTTGGAAAACCGGGCTGGCCCGGCTGTCAGCTTAAGATTTGGGCCGGCCTGGCTGGCGCGCGGCCTCGGCCCGGCGTTCATGGTCACGGCGGTCGAGCAGGTCCGGGGCATTGGGGCAGAAAATCGGAAAACCGACCGGATGCTTCTGGTCCAGCCAGCGCTGACAGGGCTGTTGATTGGCGCAACCCTGACAGACATGCAGCATGGCGTCGCGCTGAGCGTCCTTGCGGTGGTCGTCTGGCTCGCCGACAGAGGTGCCGAGCCAGCGCGCCATGCGCCAGAATGGCAGCTTTGCGGTGGTGCTGGCGGTATCGCCGGCAGCATGTGGTGCGGCGGCTGGTGTCCGGGCCGAAGCCTCAGGCTTGGCGGCGGTGGCGGCAGGATGTGCGGGCGCGGATTTGAACAGGCGGGAGATGATGCTCATGCAGCCAGACTAGGCGGTGTCTGGCAACAGCGCCTTGCGCCAAGTCAAAGCCGCCCAATATCGCAAACCCGCCAAGTGGCGGGATCAAGGGGCGGGCCGGCGCAGCCACCAACAGCCATTCCAGAGCACCATGACCCCATATCCATTTATCGGATAATGTATATTATGGAAAATATAATATGTTGGTTTTCAGGTAAATACAGCCAAATACGGCTCACGACCGCCATGAAGCAAGATCACACTCTCCGGCGCGGCCAAAGCACGCGATACCATGCCGCCCTGGCTTGCGCTACAAGACTCGGGCCTGTCAGCCAGCCAGCGTCAATCCGTGAGACCCCGCCATGCTCCGCCTGTTTGCTCCTGCCTTGCTTGCTCTGATCTTCGGCCTTGGCGGCGGCTATGCCGGCGCGCAATTCGCCAAGCATGAGATCGAGCGCGAACAGGAAGCCCGCTTCATGCAGCACGAAACCCATATGAACGAGCTGGCCCGGCGCAGCATGACCCTAATCAGCGGCCTGACCTCCCTGGCGGTCGACAGCGAAATTACGGCGGCCGATGTCGCCGAGTTGCGCAACCGCATGGACCGCGTCGAGGTCATGCGCCAGCGGCGTTGAGCCGCATAGGTTAATCCCTGGCTTCCAGCTTGCGCTTGGCCGCCGCCGCCATGGGATTGGTCGGGTCAAGCTTGTTCAGGCTCGCCATCAGGGCCACTCGCAGCGATTCCGCGTCGGTGACCGCCAGCGGCGTCCAGAAGCGCCGGCTCTTGCGGAAAAAGCCGATCTCGTCGAGGAACGACACCCCAAAATAATAGGCTTCCGCGACGCTGTTATAGGGATCGTCGGAAAAACGGCCATTGTCGTCGATCGAGACGCCCAGCGAGCGCGACAGCATGATCGCCAGTTCGGCCTCGGAGCGCCGACGCTGTTCCTCGGTCATATCTGGCCAGGCCCGGCGCAGCAGCCGCACCACGTCATAGGCATGGTGGTTGTTCTGGGTACCCTGGTCGCGCCAGCCATAGGGATAGCGCTGGGTGCGGATGCCAAACAGCGTATCCGCCAGCAGCCGCATGCGCGGCGGCCGGTCATCGCGGTAGCTGATGACATGGAAGGTAATGGACAGGTCGTTGGTACGCTTGATCTCGCCATTCACCCGGTACCAGGCGCCCCAGAAGCCGGTTTCCGGGTCCTGCCAGTGATTGTCGATGAAATCGCGCAAGGCGGCAGCCAGCTCATTGCGCGGCAGGTCCGCCGGCAGCACTTTTTCCATACCCGGCAGGAACAGCAATTGCGCCAAAGCCGTCACCACCAGGTTCAGTTCCTTGCGGTTGTCGTTGGTGCCGGCGCCCAGATCGGAAATCAGCAGCTCCTGCATCTTGGCGCGCAGCTTTTCCGGCGTGTTCACCGGCGTCAGCAGCCGGAAGGGGTATTGCGGCGTCTTGCCGGCATGGATCAGTTCTTTCAGCGGATCGACGCTGGCATGCAGCCGCAGATACCAGGCCTTGAAACAGGCGCCCCAGCCGCCCTCGCCCGATTGCTGCTCGAAGGCAAAGCGCTGGTCGGCCTGTTTCAGGCTCTCGCGCAAATCGGCCAGACGGCGCTCGAGGCCGGCCTTGTCGCCGGTGTAGTTCATCAGCCAGCGCGCTTCCTCGAGGATCTGCGAAGAACACGGCAACTCATGGCCGCGCTGATTCTCGGCCAGGATCTGATCGCGCAACGCCGTCAGGTCGTTGCGGTAGAGACCGTTCATCTCGCGCTTGCGCGGCAGTTCCGGCACGAAGCTCGGCACATAGCGGTATTGCAGCAGCGGCGGGTCGGATACCCGGGTCAGCGATGGCTGCGGTGCCTGGGCCAATACCGGCCCGGCCCCAATGAACAGGGCTGCAAGCAGCAGCGGGAGCAGCAATAGGGCGCGCATCAGCGCCAACCTAGACGCTCCCGCACTTCGTCCGCAATATGGTCCATATCGTCGAGCCGGGTATTTTCCCATTGCGCGATATGGCCATCAAACCACTGGATCAGGCCGCGGCGGCGCAGATTCTCGAAAAAAGCGTCGAAACGCTTGGAATTCCCAGGCAGCCGGACGACGTAGACCGGCTTGCCGGTGGCGCAGGCCTCGGAAATCATCGACACGGAATCGCAGGTAACAAGAATGGCATCGGCCAGGCCGAGAAAGCCAAAATACGGGTTCGGTCCCGTGCCATCCCATAGATACGTGCCGGGCATGCTGGCCAGGCCCCCGCGCAGGATATTGGTCTCGGCCTCGCCGGTGCGGCGCGAGATGGTGGCGAGGATGCCCCAGGAGGCACCCTGCCCTTGCTGTGTCGCCTGGCGAAGCTGCGCCACGAAGCCGGCCATCCATTCCGTATCCAGCGTGTAGTAGCGGTTGTTGCCGCCGACCAGTACCGCCAGGCGCGGCGACGGAATCTGTTCAAGCTGTGGCGCCAGCGCTTCGGCCGAGGCGGTCAGCTTGGCACGGGTGACACGGTGCAGCGCGCCTTTCGACACCAGCACATTCGGCGCCCGGGCACGGTCATGCTCGGGCACGATCAGCAGGTCCCAATGGCGCGGATCGGATTTCGGATCCTGCACATGAATGCAGACCGTGCGGCCACCGCTCATCCGCTTCACCGCCAGCGCCAGCAAGGCCGACTTGCGGCCGCAGGTGATCAGCAGGTCGGGCCATTGGGCGTTCTTCGCGGCTTCCTCGAACGGCGCAGCGGTATCCGCGGTCAGGGCCTTGATGCTGGCAAAGGCCGGCGTCATCGGCGCCCAGGTATAGGGCCAGCGGAAAGCCACTTCATACACCTTGGGCGCCTCGAAGCCGCCGCCGGCGAACAGGGCTTCGCCGAGGCCCAGCGCCTGGCTCTGCATGCCGACGGCACCACGTTCGGAAACAGCCCAGATGGTCTTCAGCATTCGATCACCATGCCGTCATAGGCTGGCTCGACATGCGGCGGCAGTTCGGCCTTGAGCGAGGCATAATCAACCTCGAAATTCATGTTGGTGAGAATGGCGCGTTCCGGCTTCACGCGTTCGATCCATTCCAGCGTGCGGGCAACATGGGCATGGGTCGGATGCGGCTTGTGACGCAGCGCATCGACGATCCAGACCTTGACGCCACGCAGCTTCTCGAAGGCTTCGTCGTCCAGATTCACCACATCGTTGGAATAGGCCAGCGTATCGTTGAAGCGGAAGCCGAGCGAATGCATCGAGCCATGATCCTGGTGGATCGGCGTGATGTTAAGCGCACCGACCTGGAACGGACCGTTGATCAACTTCTGCTCAAGGATCGCCGGATAGCCGCCGACAGTGTGGAAGCAGTAGCTGAATTTCTTGGTCAGACGGTCGAGCGTGAACTGGTCGCCCCAGGCAGGTACCCGCTTCTGCGCCGCATAGGCCAGGATGCGGATATCGTCGATGCCATGGGTCTGGTCGGCATGGTCATGAGTCCAGACCACCGCAGAAACCCAGGTGAGGCCGTTGCTCAGGAATTGCTGGCGCAGGTCTGGGCTGGTGTCCACCAGAACGCGGGTATCGCCCTCTTCCACTACAATGGAGCAGCGGCTGCGGCGGTTGCGCGGTTCGTTCGGATCGCAGGCGCCCCAGGCGCCGTCGATGCGCGGCGTGCCGGTTGATGCGCCACAGCCAAGGATGATGCTTTTCATTGCTTAATTATCGTCAGGCAGCGAGTGCGGCGCCGACCGCCTGCGGCGGCACCTTGTCGAACAGGCGCAGGAAATTCGCCGTGGTCAGGCGCTGCAGATCAGCCACGCCGATGCCGCGCAGTTGCGCCAGATAGGCAGCGGTATGGGCCACATAGGCGGGCTCGTTGCGCTTGCCGCGCATCGGGATCGGCGCCAGATATGGCGCATCCGTCTCCACCAGCAGGCTTTCCAGCGGCAGGGATGTCGCGCTGGCCTGCACGGCTTTCGCGTTCTTGAACGTAAGGATGCCGGAGAAGGACACCATCATGCCATGGGCGACGGCGCGTTCGGCCAGTGCATGGCCGGACGAGAAGCAATGCAGCAGGCCCTTGAAGGCGCCCTTGGCCATTTCCTGATCGAGAATCTCCGCCGTGTCGTCATCGGCATCGCGGGTGTGAATGATGATCGGCAGGCCGGTTTCGCGCGCCGCCTGGATATGCGCCAGGAAGCAGCTTTTCTGCGCCGCGCGGCTGCCGTGTTCGTAGAAGTAATCCAGCCCGGTCTCGCCGATGCCGACCACCTTCGGGTGCTTCGACAGCTCGATCAGCTTCGCCGCCGCCACATCCACATGGTCGTCGGCTTCATGCGGATGAATGCCGACGGTGCAATACACATCAGGAAAACGCTCGGCCACCGCCAGTACCTGGGCGAACTTGTCGAGCCGCGTCGAAATCGTCAGCATCAGGCCGACACGGGCCTCGCGCGCACGTGCCACCACGGCATCCAGCTCGGTGCTGAAATCCGGAAAGTCGAGATGGCAGTGACTGTCAATAAGCATGGGGGCTATCAATGAGCATCGCCTTAGTCCTTCGCCTCGACAAAGCGCGGGAACACGCCCTGGGGTGCGGGCAGCGGCGTGCCGGCACGCAGGCGACCGAGTTCGCCGAGATGCGCGAAGCTGCGCGCCGCTTCCGAGACGCCAAGCTGATCGAGCAGCTTCGCCGCTGCATCCGGCGTTACCGGCTGCGCCAGGATGGCGAGGTGACGGATGGTTTCCAGCAATACCCACAGCACCGTGTTCATCCGCGCCGGATCGGTCTTGCGCAGAGTCCAGGGTGCCGCCACGTCGATATACTTGTTGGCGGCATCCACCAAGTCGTACCAGTTCTGCAACGCGACATGCAGTTCCTGGCGGTCGAAGGCGGCGCGCATCTGCACCAGCAGGCTGCCGGCCTGGGCCAGCAACCCCTCGTCCAATTCGCTCAACGGACCCGGCTCGGGCACGGCGGCATTGGCATTCTTGGCAACGAAGCTCAGCGTGCGCTGCGCCAGGTTGCCCATGCCGTTGGCCAGTTCGTTGTTAATACGGTTGATCATCGACTCGCGGCGGAAATCGCCATCATTGCCGAACGGCACTTCGCGCATCAGGAAATAGCGCGTCTGGTCGAGGCCGAAAGTGTCGATCAGCGCCAGCGGGTCGATCACGTTGCCGAGCGACTTGGAAATTTTCTGGCCCTCGTTGGTCCACCAACCATGGGCAAAGACGCGCTTATGCGTCTCCAGCCCGGCGGCGAGCAGGAAGGCAGGCCAGTAGACCGCGTGGAAGCGCAGGATGTCCTTGCCGACCATATGGATGTCGGCGGGCCAGTAGCGCTTGTACTTCTCCGCATTGGTATCGGGATAGCCGGCGGCGGTGATGTAGTTGGTCAGCGCGTCCAGCCACACATACATGATATGCGCCGGATCGTTCGGCACCGGAACGCCCCACTTGAAGGTGGTACGCGAGACCGAAAGGTCTTTCAGCCCGCCCTTCACGAAGCTCACCACCTCGTTGCGGCGGCTGTTCGGCAGGATGAAATCGGGATGCTCGTCGTAGAACTTGAGCAGCCGCTCCTCCCAGGCCGAGAGGCGGAAGAAATAGGACGGCTCCTTCACCCACTCCACCGGCGCACCGGACGCGATCACGGTCTTGCCCTGCGGGCCGTCCTGGAGTTCTTCCTCCTGGTAGAAGGCCTCGTCGCGCACCGCGTACCAGCCCTCGTAATAGCCGAGGTAGATATCACCGGCTTCAACCAGCTTGTTCCACAACGCCTGCACCGACTTGATGTGGCGCTCCTCGGTGGTGCGGATAAAGTCGTCGTTGGAAATATTCAGCCGCTTGGCCAGCTCGCGGAAATTGGTGCTCACCTGGTCGCAGAATGCCTTGGGGTCCATGCCGGCCGCCTGCGCCGCCTTCTCGACCTTCTGGCCATGCTCATCGGTGCCGGTAAGGAACAGCACATCGAACCCGTCCAGCCGCTTGAAGCGGGCGATCAGGTCGCAGGCCAGGGTCGTGTAGGCATGCCCGATATGGGGCTTGTCGTTCACGTAGTAGATCGGCGTGGTGATATAGTAGCTGTTGCGCGTCATGGGCACAAAATAGTGCATTGCCAGCAGCTTAGAAACCGCTTGGGCTTAATTTTCGAAGCGGAAATCCGGGATGTCGACGCAGCGGTCGAGCATTTTGCGCAGCTTGGCCTCCACCTCCGCCTGCAACCCGGGCAGGTAATCGGGCACCAACTGGGCGGGGATTTCCGGCAGGGAGTTGGTGCGGAAGAATTCCAGGGAATCGATCTGGTTCAGCAACACCGCCTGGGCAAAGAAATTGACCATGCCGCGCCGGTCCATCCAGGTGAGATAGGCACCCATGGCGCGCAGCATGGCGGCATAGCAGCGCATCTTCACGCCATTCACTTCCGACAGCACCATCTGGCGTGTCGCGGCATCGATATGCTCCAGCCGGCCTTCCAGCACCTCGCAAAAGGAGAGGAACTCCTGCATCTGGCGGAAACTGTCGGTGTATTCGGCAAAGGAAAGTAGCTGCGCCCGCTCGAACGTCTCCTGGGAGGCCTCGGCGGCCTGACGGCCACGCATTTCCAGCACCTGGAGCAAACGCAGGGCTTCGCCGACCGGATCGGCCGACTTGCGCGGGTCGAAATACTGGTGCGTCGGTTGCTGCGCCATGAAATCCACTTTAGCGGGACAAATCTTACGGGTTCGTTGCCGCCGCCCAAGTGGATGTGTATGATCCCGGCCCAATGTCCGCAAGCCCTCCCTCCGCCCCGCCGCCCGGCTCCGCAGGAGCCAGCCCCGGGCCAGCCTTTCCTCACCGCCATCTCCTTGGAATCGAAGGGCTTTCCGCCCAGGATATCGAGAGTATCCTGGACCAGTCGGACCGCTACGTGCTGCAGAATCGGGCCATCGACAAGAAGCAGGGCAGCCTGCGCGGCCGCACCGTCATCAACCTGTTCTTCGAGAATTCGACCCGCACCCGCACTTCCTTCGAGCTGGCGGGCAAGCGGCTGGGCGCCGATGTGATCAACATGTCGGTCGCCACCTCCTCGATCAAGAAGGGCGAGACGCTGATCGACACGGCGATCACGCTCAATGCCATGCATCCGGACCTGCTGGTGGTGCGCCACCCGGATTCGGGCGCCGTGGCCCTGCTGGCGCAGAAGGTCGGCTGCTCGGTGATCAATGGCGGCGACGGCACCCATGAACACCCGACCCAGGCCTTGCTCGACGCCCTGACCATCCGCCGCCGCAAGGGCCGGCTGCAGGGCCTGCGGGTCGCCATCTGCGGCGACATCCTGCATAGCCGCGTGGCGCGCTCGAACATCCATCTGCTGAACACCATGGGCGCCCATGTGCGCCTGATCGCGCCCCCCACCCTGCTGCCCGCCCATGCCGACCGCTTCGGCGTCGAGGTGTTTCACGACATGCGCAAGGGCCTGGCGGACGTGGATATCGTGATGATGCTGCGGCTGCAGATGGAACGCATGCAGGGGTCGTTCGTGCCCTCCACGCGCGAATATTTCCATCTCTACGGCCTGGATGCCGAAAAGCTCAGCTTCGCCAAGCCGGACGCGCTGATCATGCATCCGGGACCGATGAACCGCGGCATCGAGATCGACACCGAGGTGGCCGACGACATCCACCGCAGCGTCATCCACGAACAGGTGGAAATGGGCGTGGCGGTGCGTATGGCCTGCCTTGAGATGCTCTCCCGCCACCTGCCCAACTGGCACGGGGAATAACGCACCATGCCGCGCCGCCGGACGCTGTATACCAACGCGCGCCTGCTCGACCCCGCTACCGGGCTCGATGTGAAGGGGGCGCTGCTCACCGAGGGCGATCGCATCCTCGATCTCGGGCCGCGCCTGGCCGTCACCAGCCTGGGCAGCGAAACCGAGACCATCGACTGCCAGGGGCATTGCCTCAGTCCCGGCCTGATCGACATGCATGTCTGGCTGCGCGAGCCGGGCGCCGAACACCAGGAAACGCTGGCGACGGGCGCGCGTGCGGCTGCCGCCGGCGGCATTACCACGGTAGTGGCGATGCCGAATACCGATCCGGTGATCGACGAGGTGGCGCTGGTGGAATTCATTTCCCGCCGCGCCGAAGCCAGCGCCGTGGTGCGCGTGCTGCCCGCCGCCGCCGCCACCAAGGGCACGCATGGCAAGGAAATGACCGAGTTCGGCCTGCTCGCCGAGGCCGGCGCCGTTGCCTTCACCGATGGCGAGCATGCCATTTCGGATGCCCGCGTGATGCGCCGTGCGCTGTCCTATGCCACGGTGTTCGACCTGCTGCTGATCCAGCCCTGCGAGGAGCCGAAGCTCAGTACCGATGGTGCCATGAACGAGGGCGAGGTTTCCGCCCGCCTCGGCCTGCCCGGCATACCGGCCGCTGCCGAGGTGATCATGCTGGAACGCGATATCCGGCTGCTGGAAATCACCCGTGGCCGCCTGCATGCGGCGCATCTCTCGACCCGGGATGCGCTGGAAACGGCCCGCCAGGCCAAGGCGCGCGGCCTGCGCCTCACCGCCGGCGCCGCCGTGCATAATTTCGCGCTCAACGAATTCGATATCGGCGATTACCGCACCTTCGCCAAGGTGAAGCCGCCGCTGCGCCACGAGGATGACCGCCGCGCCGTGGTGGAAGCCCTGCAGGACGGCACCATCGACGTGATTTCCTCGGCCCACGCGCCGCAGGATCCGGAAAGCAAGCGCCTGCCCTTCGCCCAGGCAGCTTTCGGTGCCATCGGCCTGGAAACGCTGCTGCCGCTCACCCTCGGCCTCTATCACTCGGGCGACATGCCGTTGCTGCCCCTGCTCGCCTGCCTCACCTACAAGCCGGCCAAGCTGCTGAAGCTTGAGAGCGGCCGCCTGGCACCGGGCGCACCCGCCGACCTGTTGCTGTTCGATCTCGACGCGCCGTGGAAGATCGACGCCAAGAAGCTGCGCTCGAAGGCCAAGAATTCGCCCTATGACGGCCGCCGCGTGCAAGGCCATGTGCTGCGTACCGTGGTTGGTGGCAACACCGTGTTCCAGCGCAAGCGGGACGGCCAATGAGCCTCGATACAGCTTACATCCTGCTGGCTCTATCCTGCGGCTATGCGCTCGGCTCGATCCCGTTCGGCCTGGTGCTGACCAAGCTGGCGGGCCTCGGCGATATCCGCGCCATTGGCTCGGGCAATATCGGCGCCACCAATGTGCTGCGCACCGGCCGCAAGGACCTGGCGCTGGCCACCCTGATCCTCGATGGCGGCAAAGGCACGCTGGCGGCGGTCCTGGGCCAGTATTTCGGCGGTCCGGACCTGATGATTGTCGCTGCCTTCGCAGCCTTCGTCGGGCATCTGTTTCCGGTTTGGCTGAAATTCAACGGCGGCAAGGGCGTCGCCACCTTCCTGGGTGTCACCCTCGGCCTCTACTGGCCGCTCGGCCTGCTCTGCTGCGGCACCTGGCTGCTGGTCGCCGCCGTCAGCCGCCTCTCCTCGCTCTCGGCCCTGCTCGCCGCCGCGCTTAGTCCGCTGTTTGCCTGGTTTCTGGTATCGCCCCCCTCACAAGCCTTGGGCGTCGCCTTGCTCTGCGCCGTGATGGCGGTGCTGGTCTTCATCCGGCATCACCAGAATATCGCCCGCCTGCTCAAGGGCGAGGAACCGAAGATCGGCAAGAAGAAAGCAGATGGCGGCGCGTGAGCTGCCGGATGCCGAAAGGCTCGACTGGCTGCGTCTGATCCGCAGCGAGAATGTCGGCCCCATCACCTTCCACCAGTTGCTCGACCGCTTCGGCTCTGCTGCGGCGGCACTGAAGGCCCTGCCCGATCTGGCGCGGCGCGGCGGCAAACGCAGCCTCACGATTGCCAGCCAGGCAGAAGCCGAGGCCGAAGCGGAAGCCGTGCGCCGCCATGGTGCGCGGCTGGTCGCCTGGGGCGAACCGGCCTATCCCGCCAGACTGGCCAGCATCGACGACGCGCCGCCGATCCTCACCCTGCACGGCCAGGCGACCCTGGCGCAAAAGCCCGGCGTCGCCATTGTCGGCGCACGCAATGCTTCCGCCATCGGGCAGCGTTTCACCCGCGACCTCGCCGCCGAGATCGCACGCCAGGATCTGGCGGTGATTTCCGGCCTGGCACGCGGCATCGACCGCGCCGCCCATGAGGGCGCGCTCGCCGTGAATGGTGCCACCTATGCCTTCATCGGTGCCGGTATCGACGTGGTGTTCCCGCCAGAGAATGCCGACCTGCACGGACGGCTCAGCACCACCGGCGCGATCTATGCCGAAATGCCGTTCGGTACCGGCGTGAAGCCACAGCATTTCCCGCGCCGCAACCGGCTGATCTCGGGCGCCAGCCTGGGGGTGCTGGTGGTGGAAGCGGCGATGAAATCCGGCTCGCTGATCACCGCCCGCTTCGCCGCCCAGCAGGGCCGCGAGGTAATGGCGGTGCCGGGGTCGCCGCTCGATCCGCGCTGCCATGGCAGCAACGACCTGATCCGCCAGGGCGCCGCCCTGGTCGAGCGCATCGACGACGTGCTGGCGGTGATCCAGCCGCTGCTGCAGGCGGACCTGTTCGCGCCGTCCCGCCCCTTCCGCGCCGCGCCGCCAGAGCCGCCCGCCGATCACGAAGTCGCCGCCGCCCATGCCCGCATCGAGGAATTGCTGTCGCCGAGCCCGGTGGATATCGACGAACTGATCCGCCTGAGCGGCTACAGCCCGGCCATCGTGCAGATGGTGCTGCTGGAGCGCGAGTTGGCTGGCCGCCTGCAGCGGCATCGCGGCAACAAGGTTTCCTTGGTCTGAAAAACTGCTATGCTGTCAGCCACGGGGGCAACGCGGTCTCCCCGTCAGATGCTCGCAGCCGGCCTCAACCCAACCCGGCTCAGGGTTTCCAAGCACCGCCTTCAACTCCCGCCCTGCGACCAGGGCGGAAAGAAGGTGTGCCATGGAAACAACACTTCCCGCTATAACCCCCGCCGAACTGGCCCAGGATATTACCCTGGGGCGTTTTCCTGTTCTGATCGATGTGCGCCGCGAGGTGCGCTACGCCGAAGCCGGCGAGGTCATCCGCGGTGCCTGCCGGCGAGATCCCGAGAAGCTCGCGGAATGGCATGGCGCCATTCCAGCCGGCAGCCGCATCGTGGTCTATTGCGTGCATGGCCATGAAGTGAGCCAGAATGCGGCCCAGGCGTTGCGCAATCACGGCCACGACGCGGTCTATCTCGCCGGCGGCATCGAAGCCTGGCGCGAAGCCGGGCTGCCGCTGGGCAAGAAGCCACCGGCCAGGCCAAGCCAATGGATCACGCGGACACGGCCAAAGATCGACCGGATTGCCTGTCCCTGGCTGGTGCGCCGTTTTATTGACCCCGATGCCGTGATCCACTATGTGCCGGCGGAAAGCGTGCGCGCAGAGGGCCAGCGGCTTGGCGCCGAACCTTTCGACATACCGGATACCGCCTACAGCCATGCCGGCGACTTGTGCAGCTTCGATGCCTTCATCGCCCGCCATGGCCTGGGCGGCGATCCCGCCCTCGCCCACTTGGCGCTGATCGTGCGCGGGGCCGATACCGACCGCCTGGACCTGGCGCCGCAATCGGCCGGGCTGCTGGCGCTATCACTCGGGCTTTCCGCGATGTTGCAGGATGATGACCAGATGTTGGCAGCAGCCATGCCGATATACGATGCTCTCTATGCTTGGTGCGCCAGCGCGAGCAGTGAACGCCATGCCTGGCAGCCGGGCGCGTGAGGAACAGTATGATGCGCGATATCAAGCCGAGTTTCTGGGAAGCATTTCGCGTCTGGGCGAAAATCGGGTTCCTGAGCTTCGGCGGCCCCGCCGGTCAGATTGCCCTGATGCACCGCGTGGTGGTCGACGAAAAGAAATGGGTTAGTGAGCCGCAATTCCTGCATGCGCTGAATTTCTGCATGCTCCTGCCGGGACCGGAAGCCCAGCAGCTAGCCACCTATATCGGCTGGCTGCTGCATCGCGCCTGGGGCGGCGTTGTTGCCGGCCTGCTGTTCATCCTGCCGGGTTTCCTGCTGATCCTCGGCCTGGCAACGGTCTATGCATTATGGCGCGAAGTGCCGCTGATCGGCGGCATCTTCTATGGCCTGCAGGCCGCGGTGCTGGCCATCGTCGCGCAAGCCGTGGTGCGGGTGGCGAAGCGTGCAATCAAGACGCGGCTGCTGCTCGGCATCGCTGCCTTGAGCTTCATCGCCATTTTCGCGATCAAGCTGCCCTTCCCGCTGATCATCCTGGCAGCGGCGCTGGCCGGCTGGCTGATCGGGCGCAGCAAGCCGGAAAGCATCCTGCCGGGCGGCATCAAGGCGGATGCCGATGTGCTGCCGAGCGTACCGCCAACACTCCAGCGCAACTTGATCATCCTGATGGTATTCGCCTTGCTCTGGGGCCTGCCGGTACTGGGCCTGCATCTGCTCTATGGCGAAAGCCATGTGCTGAGCCGCATCGCGGTGTTCTTCAGCGAGATGGCGGTGGTCACGTTCGGCGGCGCCTATGCCGTGCTGGCCTATGTCGGGCAACAGGCGGTGCAGGCCTTCGGCTGGCTCAGCCCGGCGGAAATGGTGGACGGGCTGGGGCTGGCTGAAACCACGCCGGGTCCGCTGATCCTGGTGCTTACCTTCGTCGGTTATCTCGCCAGCTTCCGCCTCAGCGGCATCGAGCCGCAATGGCTCGGCGGGCTGATCGGCGGCACGCTCGCCACCTGGGTCACTTTCGTGCCCTGCTTTCTCTGGATCTTTCTCGGCGCGCCTTATGTCGAGCGCCTGCGCCATGTCGCGGCACTGAACCACGCCCTTACCGCGATCACAGCCGCCGTAGTCGGCGTGATCCTGAATCTGGCGGTCTGGTTCGGCCTGCATGTGGTGTTCAAGGATGGCATTCTGGACTGGGGGCATCTCGACATCACCGCCGCGATCATGAGCGTCATCGCCCTGGTGGCGGCTTTGCGCTTCAATCTCGGCCTTGGCTGGCTCTTAAGCCTGGCGGCGATTATCGGCGTGGCGGTGAAGCATTTGCTCTAGCGCTTCATACTGAAGCGACGCTTTTCTTTAGCGCTTCAAACTGAAGCGCACGGGAACGACGATCTCCCAGCGGTCGCGGGTGATCTCCTCTGGAAAAGCCGGCAGCGTCTTGGCGCGCTTGATCATATCCAGCGCGGCTTCATCCAGGATTTCGCTGCCCGAGCTGCGATGCAGCGCGAAGGCAATGACACGACCCTCACGGTCGAGCGTGAAGCGCAATTGCGGCACGCCTTCGAGATTGCGCAGCACGGCGCGGCGCGGATAATCCTTGTACTTCTCCAGCGCGATGGATAGCCGCGCCAGATAATCCTGCTCGGCATTGGGATTGCCGGTGGCCACGGCAGCAGGCGGAGCGGCAACGGCTGCCGTCTGTGTGCTCGGCGATGCCGGCACGGGAGCCGGCGCCACCATGGCCTGCTGCACCGGCTGCGGCGGTGCTTCCACCGGCTTGGGCGGCGGCAGGGTTTCCACCTTTTGCGGCGGCGGTGGCCTCAGCTTCGGTTTCGGCGGCGGTGGCGGCGGTTCCGGCTCGGGCAGCGGCTCCGGCGCCTTGGACTCGATCACCGGCATAGGCTGCTCCACCACTGGCGGCGGTGGTGGTGGTGGCGCGGGTGCAGGCGGCGGTGGCGGCAGGCTGGCAAGCTGGATGGCGATGCTGGGCAATTCCTCGCCACGGGCATCCAGCGGCCTGGGGCCATCCAGCACCACCAGCAAGCCGCCGAGCGCAGCGCCGTGCAACACCACGGAAATGCCCCAGCTACGCCACGACATGCTTAGCGCGCCTCACTCTTCTCCTGGCCTTCAGCGACCAGTGAAATACGCGAATACCCCGCCTCGCCGACCAAACCCATCACCTGCATGATACGGCCATAGTCGATCTGCTTGTCGCCGCGCACATAGATCACCTTGTTGGGATCGCCGCCGCGGAGCGCGCTGAGCGTCTGCACCAGCGCCGCCTCTTCCACCGGCTCCTTGCGGATGAACAGCTTGCCATCGCGGTCAACGGAGAGCACCAGCGGATCCGGCGCCGGCGTCACCCGCTCGGCACTGGTCTTGGGCAGTTTCAGCGGTACGCCGACCATCATCAGCGGCGCCGCGACCATGAACACGATCAGCAGCACCAGCATGACATCTACCAGCGGCGTCACATTGATCTCGGCGAGCGGGCGGTAGCCGCCATCGCCGAGTTCGTCTTCGCTGTCGCCGGCCGGGCCGGCGCCCATGGAGCCCATCGCCATGGCGCTTACTCGGCTGCCCGGGTGGCGCGGGGCTTGCCATCCCGTGCCAGCAGGGTGTCACGGGCCAGGGCATTGCCGACCTTGCCAATGCCGGCGTTGAAGCGCTGGCCGACGCGGCCCAAATCGGTAGCGAACTTGTTGTAGGCAACCACGGCAGGGATCGCCGCGACAAGGCCGAGCGCGGTGGCGAGCAGGGCTTCCGCGATGCCGGGCGCCACCACCGCCAGCGAGGTGTCGTTCGAGCGCGCAATCGCCGTGAAGCTGTTCATGATGCCCCACACTGTGCCGAACAGGCCAATGAACGGCGCTGCCGAACCAAGCGTGGCGAGAAACGGCAGGCCCGGCTCGATGCGGCGCAGTTCGGCGGCGAAGCTTGCACGCATCGCGCGCTCAATCCGCTCGCGGCGCTCCTTGCGGCTTTCCTCGCCTTCGCGGTCATGCCATTCCGCCACCGCCGCCTGGTAGGCAGCACGTGCCACCGGGCCGAGGGCCGCTTCCGCCGGCACACCATTGCCCTGCTGCACCGCGGCCTCGAAAACCTCCGCCTCGCGCTTCAGGCGGCGCAACGACACCGCCTTGTCGATCATGATTGCCCAGCAGGCGATGGACGCCAGCAGCAGCAGGCACATCACCGCCTTGACGATGATATCCGCCTGCAAGAACAGGCCGAACATGGAATGGTCGGTCAGAGCCGGCGTCAACTCGGTCATTACACTTTCCTCATTCTCACAGCCTCAGGCATCAGCCCAGCGGCGCAACAGGTTATGATAGATGCCGGTAAGCCGCACCACCGCCGGGTCGTTCAGGCCGTGGCGCGCACCAAGCTCCTGGATGGTGCTGTCGAGTTCGAACAGCATCTGGCGCTGGCCGTCATCCCGGATCATGCTTTGCATCCAGAAAAAAGAAGCGATGCGGGCCCCGCGCGTGACCGGCCGCACCTTGTGCAGGCTGGAAGCCGGATAAAGCACCATGTCGCCTGCCGGCAACTTGGCCTCATGGCTGCCATAGGTATCCTCGACCACCAGTTCACCGCCGTCATATTCTTCAGGCTCGGCCAGGAACAGCGTTGCCGACAGATCGGTGCGCACCCGATGCGGCGTACCGCGCACGCCACGGATCGCATTGTCGATATGGAAACCGAAGGTCTCGCCGCCTTCATACCGGTTGAACAGCGGCGGGAAGGTTTTCAGCGGCAAGGCCGCTGAAATGAACAGCGGCGCATCGGCCAGCGCATCCAGGATCAGGTTGCCGAGTTCCACCGCCAGCGGGCTTTCCTCGGGCAATTGCCGGTTCCGCTTCACCTGGCTGGATTGCTCGCCCGCGGTGACGGCGCCATCAATCCATTCCGCCTGCGCCATTGCCTGCCGGCAATAGGCGACCTGCTGCTTTGTCAGCACGGCGGGGATATGCAGCATCATCGCGGGCGAGATCCTTATGCTTCAGCTCAGAACTTGAAAGCCGATGTCAGCAAGATGGTACGACCAGGCGCCACATGGGTGAACGGCGTGGCACTACGATAGGTCGCATCATAATAGAGTTCATCGAACAGGTTCTGGACATTCAGTCGCAGGGACACGTTCTGGTTCACCTTGTAGCTCGCCATGGCATCAAAACGCCAGTATTCCGGCGCTTCGGTGTCGTTGGAGGCCAGCGTGCCGCCCTTGCGCGAGCTGACATAGAAGGCGCCCAGGCCAAAGGTCCAGTCCGGGGTCAGATCATAAGTTGTCCAAAGACTTAGCTGATGATCGGCGACATTGGCGAGCCGCTTGCCGATATCAGTGCGGACGGTCGACTTGAGGATCTCATGGTCCAGCAGGGCATAGCCGCCAAACACCTTCCACTTGTCGGTAATCTTGCCGGCCAGTTCGACTTCCAGGCCCTGCACCCGGGCCTCGCCATCGAGCACATTCTGGCCGCCGCCAGGATTGGCAACACGCATGTTGGTCTTGTCGGTGCGGAACAATGCCGAGGTCACCGCCAGGCCGCCATCGAACAGATCCCATTTGGTGCCGAGTTCGTAGCTGACGCTGCGCTCCGGATCCAGGCCGGTGGTGGCGGCCGAGAAGCCGCCATAGGCGGCATCCGTCGCGGCATCAAGGTTCTCGCCCGATGGATTGGCCGAGGTACCATAGGACAGGTAGACGCTGCCATTCGGCGCCGGCTTGTACACGACGCCGCCCTGCCAGGAGAAGAAGCGGTTATGAACGCCAAGATTATTCGTGGCGTTGTTGTTGGTGTCGATCTTGGCATCGTAGTCGTCGAAGCGCAGACCGCCCATCACCTGCCATTGCTTGTTCAACTTGACCGTATCGAACACATAGGCAGCAGCATTCACCGCCACGATATCGGTATAGTTCGGGCTTGGCATGACCAAGCCGGTCCAGGGCTGATAAGGGTTTGGATTATAGATATTCTGCGACACGTTGGTTGGCGTCACTGCGTAACCGCGATTCTTGGCACGGTCGCGGCTCACTTCGATGCCGGTAACCAGCGTGTGGTCGTACTCGCCGGTAGCGAAATCCCAGGTCAGGTCGGTCTGGCTGGCATAGGACGTGTTGTCCTGGTTGCGCGTCTTGGCCGAGGCATTCACCGTACCGGCAGTGAAATTCGGACTTTCGGGCGCCGACACAATGTAATCGTTGGTGGTGAGGCCAATCCGCATCTGGTGCCGCAGCTTCATCGCATAGTTGATCTCATGATCGATGCGCGCGGTGAAAATATCGGCTTCCACATGCTGGAAATCGCGATTCACCAGACCGTAGAAGCCACCACCAAAGGGCTGGCGATTACGCGCATCCCACGGCACGCCGTAATCCGGCAACTGGTCGATGGTGATGTGGTAATAGCTGAAGGTCATCGAGGTTTCGCGGTTCATGCCGAGTGTCAGCGACGGCGCGAAACCCCAGCGGTCGCTATACACCGGACCACGGCCCGCTATTTCGCCCTCATGCCACATGGCATTCACGCGCAAGGCCATGTCGTCTATATTCTGATTCACATCGGCGGTCAGGCGCTTGGTATTGCCGTTGCCATAGCTGACATCGCCGGCAATGAAATCCTGTGCCTTCGGCTCCTTCGATACGATGTTCACCGTGCCGCCGGTGGACCCGCGGCCGGTATAGGACGAACCCGGCCCCTTGCTGATCTCAACACGCTCGGTGTTGAAGATTTCACGCACGCCCGCACCCGGATCGCGCTGGCCATCCAGGAACACGTCGCCACGTGCCTCGAAGCCACGGATGATGATGCGGTCGCCATAGGAATTGCCGCCCTCGCCGGTGCCGAGCGTGATGCCCGGCTGGGTGCGCATCGCATCCTTGAAGCTGGTGATGCCCTGCTCCTCGATCACCTCGCGCGGAATCACCGTCACGGTCTTCGGCGTGTCGGTCAGCGGCTCGGTGAATTTCGGCGAGCTGGCCCGGTCCACCTTATAGTCTCCGGGCGTGTCTTCCTGTTTCGGCGGGCGCTTCTCCGCCTCGCCTTCCACCGACACGGTCGGCGCCCGGGTCGGCGCTTCCTGGGCCAGGGCCGGCAGGCCGATACTGGCAGCAGCGGCGCCAAGCACGGCGGCACGAGACAGCGACATCAATCCAAGCGCCGAGCGTTCGATGCGCGGCGCCACGGAATGGGTGAAGTTTTTACGGATTGGATTCTGCTCAGTCATGGACAGGCCTCCGGCATGGCGGTGAGGTTCTGACCTGGCTGGCTGTCCGGTGGGAAAAGCCGGAAACTGGCTGGCTGGGTGGTTAATATCGACCGGAAAGCGCGGGGCCCTGCTCCGGATGCGGAGCTTGTACCTTGGCGGAAATCTTGTTGCAATTCATTATCACTATAAAAATATAATAAACCGATGGAATGATTATGAAAATTTTATTCCGTACCATGAGTAATAAAAAAGGGGGCCTGATGGCCCCCTTTTCCGATAGACGCGGATACCCGGCTTAGAGGCCGATCTGCGAAATGAACTTGGTGTTCAGGTAAGCCTCGATGGCTTCCGAGCCGCCTTCCGAGCCGAAGCCCGAATCCTTGATGCCGCCGAACGGCACTTCGGGCAGAGCCAGGCCGTGGTGGTTGATCGACACCATCCCACTCTCGAAGGCCGAGCCGATCGCCGCCGCCGTCTTGGCCGACTTGGTATAGGCATAAGCCGCCAGGCCATAGGGCAGCCGGTTGGCTTCCTTCACCACCGCATCGAAATCCGAGAACGGGCTGATCGGCGCCAGCGGGCCGAACGGCTCCTCGTTCATGATGCGGGCGTCCAGCGGCACATCGGTCATCACCGTCGGCTCGAAGAAGTTGCCCTTGTTTCCGATGCGCTTGCCGCCGGCCTGGATCTTGGCGCCCTTCGACACGGCATCGCTGACGAACATCTCCATCGCCTGCACGCGGCGGTCATTGGCCAGAGGACCCATGCGGGTATCCTTGTCCATGCCGTCGCCGACCTTGAGGCCCTTGGCGACCTTGACGAAGCCATCCACGAACTGGTCGTAGACCTTCTCATGCACGAGGAAGCGGGTCGGCGAGACGCAGACCTGGCCAGCATTGCGGAACTTGTTGGCAGACAATACCTTAACGGCAGTATCTACATCTGCGTCTTCAAACACGATAGCCGGGGCGTGGCCGCCCAGTTCCATGGTGATGCGCTTCATATGCGCACCCGCCAGCATCGAGAGATGCTTGCCCACCGGGGTCGAGCCGGTGAAGGTGACCTTGCGGATCACCGGATGCGGAATGAGGTATTCCGAGATTTCCGACGGCACGCCGTAGACGAGCTGCACCACGCCTTCCGGCACGCCGGCATCCAGGTAGGCCTGGACCAGGGCGGCGCAGGAAGCCGGGGTCTCTTCCGGGCCCTTGAGGATGATCGAGCAGCCGGCGGCAACGGCGGCCGAGACCTTGCGGACGGCCTGGTTGATCGGGAAGTTCCACGGCGTGAAGGCGGCGACCGGACCGACCGGCTCCTTCACCACAAGCTGGTACACGCCTTCGGCACGCGGCGGCACCACGCGGCCATAGGTGCGGCGGGCTTCTTCGGCGAACCAGTCCATGATGTCACCGGCCAGCAGGGTTTCACCCTTGGCCTCGATGAACGGCTTGCCCTGCTCGGCGGTCATGATCTTGCCGATGTCGTCGGCGCGGCTGCGGATGATGTCGGCGGCCTTGCGCAGCGTCTTGTAGCGGTCGAAGGCACCGACCTTCTTCCATACCTGGAAGCCCTTCTCGGCGGCGGCCAGCGCCCGGTCGAGATCGGCCTTCTCGGCCTTGGCAACAGTGCCGATGGTTTCGCCGGTGGCCGGGTTCAGCACCGGGATGGTTGCGCCGGCGGCACCGCCGACCCAGGAACCGCCAATATGAAGCTGGGTGTTGGGATACATTTATTTTCCTCCTGAAGAAAACCCGCACCGGACCATGCTTGGGGCGCGGGGGGCATCGTATCGGTGCGGAGTATGGCGCAATCATAAAACCACCGCTACCGCTTGGGCCTCAGCGACCGCTACGGCTTGCGCCACCCCTGCCGTCTCCGCAATATGTCGCCCCCGAGAAAGAAATAAAGCCGTTATAAAAACCATGAAAAAGCCCGTCAAAACCCCCATGACCCCGCCTGCCCCCGATGCTGCTGACGTCGCCACGAATCTCGCGCGCATCGCCGCTGCGCTGGAGCGCCTGGTGCCGCCGCAGGCGCCGGCTTTCGACGACCGCGCCGCCGATGCCTATGTCTGGCATGCCGAACCGCTTCCGGGCTGGCTGGAGCCGGTCAACAAGATCAACGCCGTGCCGTTCAAGCTGCTGCGCGGCATCGAGCGCGTGAGCGACATCCTGCTCGACAACACCCGCCGCTTCGCGCGCGGCCTGCCGGCCAACAATGCCCTGCTCTGGGGTGCGCGCGGCATGGGCAAGAGTTCGCTGGTGAAGGCCGCGCTCGGTGCCGTGAATGCCGAGAAGCCGGGCACGGTGGCGCTGGTGGAAATCCACCGCGAGGACATCCCCACCCTGCCCGAATTGCTGAAGCAGCTCCGCAACTCGAAGCGCCGCTTCATCCTGTTCTGCGACGATCTCTCTTTTGATGCCGAGGACCAGCATTACAAGTCGCTGAAGGCGGTGCTGGAAGGCGGCATCGAGGGCCGGCCCGACAATGTGATCTTCTACGCCACCTCGAACCGCCGCCACCTGCTGCCGCGCGACATGGTGGATAACGAGCGTTCGACGGCGATCAATCCCGGCGAAGCGGTGGAAGAGAAGGTGTCGCTGTCCGACCGCTTCGGCCTCTGGCTCGGCTTCCATAGCTGCAGCCAGGAAGACTATTTCGCCATGCTCGACGCCTATGTCGCCGCCTATGGCCTGAAGATCGATCAGAAGCGCCTGCGCGCCGAAGCCGTGGAATGGTCGATGACGCGTGGTTCGCGCTCCGGCCGCGTCGCCTGGCAGTTCATCCAGGACCTCGCCGGCCGGCTGGGCGCTAAATTAGAAAAAAAATAGGGGGGTCTCCCCCCCTATTCATGCAAATCGTCCTGATACTTACGCGTACTGCGTGAGAATCCAAACAACTGCGCTACCATTATACGGCGGCATGCGGTCGCCCTTTGCGATTGGCGCGGTCGTAGACGGATTACCGTCCACTTTCCATACGCCACTCTCAGGGCAAATTTCACCTGTGCGAGCTTTAGTGCCAAGCGGAACTCGGGTCATGATCCATACTCCTAATCAAGCCCAATCTGGGGGGCTCAAGTGGTGCGGCGGTTGAGTTTTGGGCCGACACAGAGTAGGATTGTCTTGCGGGACGTCCCTGTGGCGTACCAAGGTTCCACCTTTGCCGCATGGCGATGGTAACCTGGAGGGGGTGAGGTTTCGTAGACCTCACCCCTTCTGCGTTCCATTATACACATCCTGGAACGACTCGCAAGCCCACACAATATGTGGTTCCGAACCTAACTTTTTAAGTCAACATTTCGTATGAAACAATCTTGTGCTTTTTTAGTTCTTGAGTCCGACTCGTCTTTTGCATTGCAAATATTTGCAGCTCTGCTGTGCAATATACGTAGGTTTGCATCCTGAAGGAAATTGCGCCTTGAAAAAGTACCAAGGCAATTCACCCAGAACCTCGGCGCCAAGCTCGACAGCCCGAAGGCGAAGTAAGCCTTGTCCGTCACCCTCGCGCCAGCCCTTCGGGCCTGTGCGTCCGCGAACGCCGTTCGGCGTTCGCGCGCTTACAGGGTCCCATTTTTATGAATCCAAATGGGATCCCCGCCTTCGCGGGGATGACAGCCGGGCTAATCAGCCCAATGCCGTCTCGCGGCGATCAAGCATCGCGACGGTGAGGAACTTGGCCGGATCGACGGCCTGGGTGCCACGGCGGATTTCAAAGTGAAGCTGCGGCTGGTCGACACCGCCGGACGAACCGACGGTGGCAATGGCCTGGCCACGCGTTACCTTCTGACCCTTCTGCACCAGCACGCGGTCGAGATGGGCATAGGCGGTGATCCAGCCATCGGCATGGCGCACCAGCACCAGATTGCCGAAGCCGCGCACTTCGCTGCCGGAATAGACCACCACGCCATTCTCCGCCGATATTACGGCGGAACCGGCACGGGCGGCGATGTTGATGCCGTCATTGTGCATGCCGTCCGGCTTCTGGCCAAAGGTCGAGAGGATGCGGCCACGCACTGGCCAGGCAAAGGTGCGGCCGGCGCGCGGCGGCGGCTCGTCATCGGCACGGGGCGCGCCGGGGAAAGTCTGCGGCGGCATGGCGACAGCAGCCGGGGTCGGGGCCATCACCGGCGCGGCGGGCATCGACGGAGCAGCAACCGGAGCCGTAACTGAGGCCTGGGCAACGGCAGGAGCCGGGGCTTGAGCAACGGGCGCCTGTGCAACCGGCTGCGGTTCCGGCTCGGCCTGGGCTTGGGCCTGGGCAACAGCCTCCTCGCGCACCGGTTCGCTGGCCGGCGCGGCCTTCGGCGCGGCGGCAACCACCGGCGCAGCGACGGCAGTAGCTACCGGGGCGGACTTGGCGGCAGCAGTCTGGCGCGCGGCCGGCTGGGCCGTCGGCGACGGCAATTCCTCCACCATCACGCCGGTGCCGCTGAGGGCCGGCGCCACCGGGGCCGGTGACAAGGCGTAGGAAGACTGGGCCAAGCCGCTGGAACTCCGGGCCGCCGGTGCAGGCGCAGCCGCGACGACAGCCGGCGCCTCGCGCTGCACGACATGCACGCGGTCATTGCTTACGGCACCGCCCGGCAGATGCAGGCGCTGGCCGATTTGCAGATTGTAGGGTTCCTGCAGGCCGTTGGCGTCGATCAGGGCGCGGGCCGAAATATTGTGCTGGCGCGCCAGGCCATAAAGCGTATCGCCGCGCTGCACGGTGATATCGCCGCCGGCACTATCGGCCGCAGCCATGGCCACGGGTGCCGGTGCGGTACGGCGGCTGGCATAGGCCGGCTGCTGCTCCTGGGCCGGGCCGAGGCGGTGATTGAAGGTGACGGGGGCCGGCGGCTGCTGGCCGCAGGCGCCAAGCAATAGGGCGACGGCCGGGACAACGAAACGCAGGCTCTTGAGGTTCGAACCAATGACCACCGGAGCACCCTCTTGCAGGAATCGACTCGTGCTTATAGCCCGGGGTTGGTTGCGGAACCGTTAACCCGCGTTAACCGTAGCGGTCTTCCTTCCAGGGATCGCCTTCATTGTGATAGCCGCGCACTTCCCAATAGCCCGGCGCGTCGCGGTCGAGGAAGGCGATATGCTTCACCCATTTCGCGGATTTCCAGAAATACCAGCGCGGCATCACCACCCGCACCGGGCCGCCATGCTCGCGGGTGATCGGCGCCCCTTCCCAGCTATGGGCTAGCAGCACGTCCGGCGCGCTGAAATGCTCCAGCGTCACATTCGTCGCATAACCGTCATAGCTCTGGAAAACGACAAACTTCGCTTCCGGGCGCGGCTTCACCAGTTTCAGCAGATCGACAGTGCGCACGCCGGCCCAGTGGTTGTCATAGCGTGACCAGGCGGTGACGCAGTGGATATCCGAGAGCGTCTCGGTCTGCGGCAGGTCGAGAAAGGCATTCCAGTCCAGCTTCACCGGATTGGCCACCAGGCCGCCTACGCTGAGCTGCCACTTGTCTAGCAGGATATTCGGCTGCACGCCGAGATCGAGCACCGGCCAGTCGCGCACCTGGCGCTGGCCCGGCGGCAGCCGGCGGGTCAGTTGCGGCGCGTCCTTCTCACCCGTCAACAAACGGCCATCCTTGGCCCATTGCTGCTTGCTGGCAATCAGCTTGTCCTTGATCTTGCCGACCAGGGTGGGCTTGTAGTCGTTGCCGCTCATGCCTGCCTCGCCTCGCTTCGCCTCAGTCCCGCGCGCGCAGCAGCCTCTGCTTCTCGCGGTTCCAGTCGCGCTCCTTCTCGGAATCGCGCTTGTCGTGGAGCTTCTTGCCGCGCGCCAGGGCCAGTTTCACCTTGGCCAGACCGCGCTCGTTGAAATATAGGGACAGCGGCACCAAGGTCACGCCGCCCCGCTTCAGGCTCCCGATAAGTTTACTGATCTCCTTGCGCTTCAACAGCAGCTTGCGCCCCCGGCGCGGCTCATGGTTGAAGCGGTTGGCGCCGGCATATTCCGGGATATAGGCGTTCACCAGGATGATCTCGCCATCGACTTCCTCGGCGTAGGAATCCTGGATATTGGCGCGGCCGGTGCGCAGGCTTTTTACCTCCGAACCAACCAGCACGATACCGGCATCAAACGTCTCGTCGAGGTGATAGTCGTAGCGCGCGCGCCGGTTGTCGGCCACCGTCTTGGATTGGCCGGCGCGCGGAGCGGCTGCCATGGCTGCTTACTTCTTCTTGCGCGGCTTCTTGATGCCGGCTGCCGCCAGGGCCGCCTTCACCTTGGCCTGGGTGTCCTTGGTGATCGGCGCCAGCGGCAGGCGCACATCGGCCTGGCAGATGCCGAGAAGCTGGGCGGCATACTTCACCGGCGCCGGGTTCGGCTCGACGAACAGGGCGGTGTGCAGCGGCAGCAGCTTTTCCATGATCGCCTGCGCCTTGGCGTGATCGCCGGCCAGGCTGGCTTCCTGCATCCGCGCCACCGGTCCCGGCGCGATATTCGCCGTCACCGAGATGCAGCCGACGCCGCCATGGGCGTTGAAGGCCAGCGCCGTGGCATCGTCGCCATCGAGCTGGCAGAACTTCTCGCCAGCAGCCGCACGCATGCGCAGCGGGCGCAGGATGTCGCCAGTGGCATCCTTCACGCCGGCAATGCGCGGCAGCTTGGCCAGAGCCGCCATGGTTTCGACGCTCATGTCGATCACGCAGCGCGGCGGGATGTTGTAGATGAAGATCGGAATGCGGGTGGCATCATGCAGCGCCTTGTAATGCGCATAGAGGCCAGCCTGGTTCGGCTTGTTGTAATACGGCGTCACCACCAGCACGGCATCAGCGCCGGCCTTCTTGGCATGCTTGGTCAGTTCGATCGCCTCGGCGGTGGAATTCGAGCCCGCGCCGGCCATCACCGGCACGCGGCCACGCGCCACTTCGATGCAGAGTTCGATCACACGCTTGTGTTCGTCATGGCTGAGCGTCGGCGATTCACCGGTGGTGCCGCAGGGCACCAGGCCATGGGTCCCCTCCGTGATCTGCCATTCGACCAGATCACCGAAGGCGCGCTCGTCCACCTTGCCGTTCTTGAACGGGGTGATCAGCGCGACAAAAGAGCCCTTGAACATGAGCGAGTTCCTCGAAAATAAAACAGTCACGGAGCGGCGAACATAAACGCCGAACCGGGCAACGGCAAGCGCCCTGCCGCTGTTGCAGCGCACCGTCGGCGGGCCGATACTGCTGCGAAATTGCACCCTTACATCAGGAACATACATGGATTTGCTGCCTCACCTCGTCGCGCTCGCCGGCATGCATCTGCTGATGGCCATGGTGCCGGGTCCGAACACCGTTGTGGTAAGCCACTTTTCCGCCGCCCGGTCGCGGCGCGATGGACTGGCGGCGATGGCCGGCGTGGTGCTGGCCTCGCTGCTCTGGGTGGCCTTAAGCCTCGCCGGCATCGGCCTGCTGCTGCTGGAGGCCGGGGCGCTCTACCGCCTGCTGCGGCTGCTCGGCGCCGCCTACCTGCTCTATGTCGCCTTCCGCCTGCTGCGCAGCGCCTTACGGCGGCAGGACGCGGCGACCGCGCCGCCGGCACTCGGCTGGCTCGGCCAGCGGCCCTTTGCCGCTGGCCTCGTCACCACGCTCAGCAACCCGAAATCGGCGGTGTTCTGGACCAGCGTTTTCGCCATCGCCCTGCCCGCCACGCCGCCGGCCTGGTTCTATGCCGCCGTGATCGCGGTGATCGCGGTGCAGTCGGCCTTCTGGTACGGACTTGTGGCGCTGCTGCTCTCCACCGGCATCGCGCGCCAGGGCTATGCCCGCATCGCACGCTGGCTGGATGGCCTGGCCGGCCTCGCCATGCTGGGGCTGGGCCTCAAGCTGGGCGATGAAGTGCGGCGCGAACTGGCCTTGCGCCTGCCCTAGTCTGGGGTGATTTAGGGGCAGAACGGGTTTGGCCCCCGGCGCCTGAAATGCTAGGCTGCGCAAGATGCTTAGCCGATTCAACCACGCACCCGCCCTGATTGCCCTGCTGGCCTTGGCCGGTATTGCGGCAACACCGGCGCGCGCCGCCGAGCCGGTGCCGGTCAGCACCACGGCGCCTAAACCGGCAGCCAAGCCCACCGCAGCGGTAAAGCCAGCCCCCAAGCCCGCTACCGCCAAGCCGGCGGCACCGGGCAAGACCAACAAGGAAGCCGCGAAGAAAACCGAACCCAAAAAGGACAGCGCCGCCAAGCCAGCCGCCAAAGCCGCCGCCGGTGCGGCTGTGGCCGGCGCCGCCCTGGCGCCTGCCATCCTGCTCAGCCAGGCCGACCAGTCCTGGGGCCGCGAGGCGATGCGGGAAGCCAAGGCCGGCAAGTTCGACAAGGCGCGCGAGGCGGCGGCTAAGGCGAAAGACCCGCTGGTCGGTCGCCTGGTGCATTGGCTGTGGCTGCAGACGCCGAATTCCGGCGCCCCCTTCGAGGCCATCGCCGAATTCATCGAGAAGTCGCCCGACTGGCCGGCGCGCGAAGCCCTGCTGCGCCGGGCCGACGAAAGCATCAACGAAGCCGTGGGCGATACGCGGATCATCCAATGGTACACCCAGCGGCCGCCGGAAAGCGGGCTCGGCTGGCTGCGCTATGCCGAGGCCCTGGATCGCCAGAGCCGCAGCGCCGAAGCCCTGGTGGCGGTGCGCAAGGCCTGGACAGACGGCAACCTGTCGCTGCGCGACGAGAACGACGTGTGGCGCGAATTCGGTAACCGGCTGACCCCGGCGGAAAATGCCGCCCGCCTCGACCGCCTGCTGTGGGATGCGCAATACGATGCCGCCCGCCGCATGCTGCCGCGTGTTGATGGCGAGGCAAAGATTCTCGGCGAAGCTCGCCTGGCCCTGGCTTTGCGCACACCCGCTGCCGACAAGATCGCCGCCATGCTGCCACAGAAGCTGCGCGAGGATGGCGGCCTGGCCTATGAGCAGATGCGCTGGAACCGCCGCGAGGGCAAGGACGATATCGTCGAGAGCCTGCTCTACAACGCGCCCGATGAACTCGGCCGCGCCGAGAAATGGTGGGTGGAGCGGCATTTCCGCGCCCGCAAGGCGCTGATCGACGGCCGCATCTCGGAAGCCTACCGCCTTGCCTCCAACCATGGCCTTTCCGGCGGCGCGAGCTATGCCGAAGCGGAATGGCTGGCCGGCTGGATCGCGCTGCGCCTGCTGCAGGAACCGCAGATCGCGGTGAAGCATTTCGCCGCCTTGCAGAGCAATGTGCGCACGCCGGTAAGCCAGTCGCGCGCCGGCTACTGGCTTGGCCGCACCTACACCATCACCGGCGACCAGGCCCAGGCGCGGCACTGGTATGCACAAGCCTCCAAGCACGCCACCACATTCTACGGCCAGCTTGCCACCTTCGCGCTGGACCCCAAGGCACGGCTGCAATTGCCCGATGATCCCGAACCGAGTGCGGCGGCGATTGCGCAATTCGACAAGCGCGAAGTGGTGCGCGCCGCCAAGATACTGGTCGAACTCGGCCAGGAGGACCGGCTGCGGCCCTTCATTCTCCGCCTCGCCCATACCGCCGACACGCTGGAAGAACACCAGCTTGCCGCCCGCCTGGCCCGCATGCTCAACCGCGTCGACCTTGCCGTTGCCGCCACCAAGCGCTCCGCGCGCTATGCCGGCCTGAGCCTGGTGCGCGAAGCCTTCCCGCTGGTCGAGCCGATGGCGCAGACCGCGACGCCGGAAACCGCCCTGGTGCTGGCCGTGGCGCGGCAGGAAAGCGAGTTCAACCAGCATGCCGTGTCGCCGGTCGGCGCCCGCGGTCTGATGCAGCTCATGCCCGCCACCGCCAAGGGCGTGGCCAAGGAAGTGAAGCAACCCTATTCCCCGGCCAAGCTGACCGACGACGCGCATTACAACGTGCGGCTCGGCAGCCATTATCTCGATGGCCTGCTGCGCAACTGGGACCACAACTACATCCTGGCGCTGGTGAGCTACAATGCCGGCGAGGCGCGGGCACGGAAATGGATCAAGGATTGGGGCGACCCGCGCTATGAAAGCATCGATGCGGTCGACTGGATCGAACTGATCCCGTTCTCCGAGACGCGCAACTATGTGCAGCGCGTGCTGGAAGGCGTGCAGGTCTATCGCGCCCTGCTGCGCGGCGCGGCACCCACTGCCGACCGCCTGCAAGCCGATCTGCGCGGCCTGCCGCGCAAGGCCTGCGCCGCCGCGACCTGCTGACGCCATGATAAAGGCGTGCATCTTCGACGCCTATGGCACGCTGTTCGATGTCAACGCTGCCGCGCGGCAATTGAGCGCCGAGATCGGCCCCGGCTGGGCGCAGCTTGCCGAGACCTGGCGCGCCAAGCAGCTCAACTACACCTGGCTGCGCAGCCTGATGGGCCAGCATGCCGATTTCGAGCAGGTGACCGGCGAAGCCCTGGATTTCGCCCTGGCCGCGCAAGGCATCCGCAATCCCGGCCTGCGCCAGCGCCTGATGCAGCTTTATGTGAAGCTGGAAGCATTCCCCGAAGCGCCCGGCCTGTTGCACCGGCTGAAAACCGCCGGGCTGACCACCGGCATTCTCTCGAACGGCTCGCCGTCCATGCTGGAAGCCGCCTGCACCAGCGCCGGCATCGATAACTTGTTGGATCATGTCATCTCGATCGAGGAAGCCGGCATCTACAAGCCGGATATGCGGGTGTACAAGCTCGTCACCGACCGGCTTGGGCTGAGCCCCGATGAAGTCGCGTTCCATTCCTCGAATGGCTGGGATGCCCATGGCGCGAAATGCTTCGGCTTTCGCGTGCTGTGGATCAACCGCGCCGGCCAGCCGAAAGAGGGCCTGCCGCATGCCCCCGACCATGAACTGAAAAGCCTGGACGATGTGCCAGCCATTCTGGGGATCGCCTGATGCGCTGGCTGGTGGCCCTGCTGCTGCTGCTGCTATTCGCTGCCCCTGCCCTGGCGCAGCCGGCGCCGGAAGCCGCCACGGGCCGTGCTGAAAAAGCCGAAGCCACCGCGCAGCGCCAGATGGTGGCGGCGGCGCATCCGCTGGCCGCCGAGGCCGGCCTTGCCATGCTGCGCCAGGGCGGCAGCGCCATCGACGCGGCAGTCGCCGTGCAGATGATGCTCAACCTCGTCGAGCCGCAATCCTCAGGCATCGGCGGCGGCGCGCTGATCCTCTACTGGGATAACACCAACAAGCAACTGCATGCCTTTGATGGCCGCGAGACCGCGCCGGCTGCCGCGACGCCGCGCCGGTTCCTGAAACCGGATGGCACGCCGCTGCCCTTCCGCGAGGCGGTGTTCAGCGGGCTATCGACCGGCGTGCCCGGCGCGGTTGCCGCCCTGGAACTGGCGCACAAGGCCCATGGCAAGCTGCCCTGGGCAACGCTGTTCCAGCCGGCCATCACCCGCGCCGAGGCCGGCTTCAAGGTGACGCCGCGCCTCGCCGGCCTTTTGAAACTTGAACAACGCCTGTGGCAAGATGCGGCAGCCGCAGCGCTCTACTATCCCGGCGGCGAACCTTTGCAGGTCGGCGCCAGCTTGCGCAATCCGGCGCTGGCCGAAAGCCTCAGGCGCGTTGCCACTGACGGCGCCCGCGCGTTACAAAGCGGCCCACTAGCCCAGGCGATGCTAACGGCACTGCAGGCCCGCGGCAGCGACATGACGGCAGCCGACCTTGCCGGCTACGAGGCCAAGCGGCGACCCGAACTCTGCGGCACATTCCGGCTCTACAAGATCTGCGGCTTCGGTCCGCCGAGTTCGGGCGGCATCGCCGTACTGCAAATCCTCAGCATCCTGGAAGCCCTCGATCCCAGCCCGTCGACCCGGCTCGAGACCGCCGACCTGCACCGGTTGGCGGAAGCCAGCCGGCTCGCCTTCGCCGACCGCAACCTCTATGTGGCGGACAGCGACTTTCTGCCGGTGCCGGTGGCCGGGCTGATCGACAAGGCCTATCTCGCCGAACGCGCCCGGCTGGTGCGCCCCGATGCCAGCCTCGGCAGTGCCCAGCCCGGTGAGCCGCCCGGCCGGCGCGGCGCGTTGCCCGGCAATGCGCCGCATGATGGCCCGCCCGGCACCAGCCATGTCTCCATCGTCGATGCCTGGGGCAATGCGCTGAGCATGACCACCACCATAGAGGATGTCTTCGGCGCGCGCCTGATGGTCGGCGGCTTCCTGCTCAACAACCAGCTTACCGATTTCTCTTTCCTGCCGGAACAGGATGGCCGCGCCGTGGCGAACCGGGTCGAGGCCGGCAAGCGGCCGCGCAGTTCGATGTCGCCCACTCTGGTCTTTGCCCCGACTGGAGACCTGCTTGGTGTCGCCGGCTCGCCAGGCGGCAGCCAGATCATCGGCTATGTGGCGCAGACCCTGCTGCTGCTGCTCGACAAGGGCTATGGCCCGCAGGCCGCCGTGGCCTTGCCGCATATCGGCAGCCGCAACGGCCCGACCGAGATCGAAGCCGGCGCCGATCCCGCTTGGGCCGAGGCGCTTGGGCGCTTGGGCCACAAGACCCAGACCCTGGAAATGACCAGCGGCCTGCATGTAATCTGGCGCCGCGCCGGCGGGCTGCTTGCCGGCGGAGCCGATCCACGCCGTGAAGGCGTGGCGCTCGGCGACTGATTACCGCCAGAAAGTCTCGAGGAAACCGCCATGAACGCGCCCGTCACCCTGCCGCCCCTGCCCACTGTCGCGGATGTGGAGGCGGCGGCGAAACGCCTGCGCGGTATCGCGGCGCCGACGCCGCTGGTGGAAAGCCCGCTGCTGAATGAAATCCTCGGCTGCCGCCTGTTCGTGAAGGCCGAGACTTTGCAGCTTACCGGCTCGTTCAAGTTCCGCGGCGCCTATAACCGCCTCTGTCAGCTTTCAGCCGACGAGCGCAAGCGTGGCGTAGTCGCCTTCTCGTCCGGCAACCATGCCCAGGGCGTCGCCTATGCCGCCAAGCTCTGCGGCCTGCCGGCGGTGATCGTGATGCCATCCGACGCGCCGCAGATCAAGGTGGCGAATACCCGCGCCTATGGCGCCGAGGTGGTGCTTTACGACCGCTGGAAGGAAAGTCGCGAAGGCATCGCCACCAAGTACATGCAGGATCGCGGCATGGTGCTGGTGCCGCCCTTCGATGATCCGCATATCATCTGCGGCCAGGGCACCGTGGGCCTGGAAGTGGATGCCCAGCTTGCCGAGCGCGGCCTGGTGCCGGATATCATCACCGCCGGCTCGTCGGGCGGCGGCCTGATCTCCGGCATCGCGCTGGTGATGGAATCACGCCACCCGAAAACCGAGGTCTATGCTGGCGAGCCCAAGGATTTCGACGACATCACCCGCTCGCTCAGTGCGGGCAGCAAGCAGAAGGTGGCTGCTGATGCACCGCCGAGTTTCTGCGACGCGCTGATGGCGCCGACGCCGGGCGACATCACCTTCGCCGTGATGCGCCGCGTGCTGAAGGGCGGTATTACCGCCAGCGACGCGGAAGTCGAAGTCGCGATGGCCACTGCCTTCCACTATCTCAAGCTGGTGATCGAGCCGGGCGGTGCTGCGGCCCTCGCCGCGCTGCTGCATCGCCGCGACATGATAAAGGGCAAGACCGTGGTCGCCGTGGCCTCTGGCGGCAATGTCGATGCCGCGCTGTTCTCACAGATCCTGGCGCGCACGGCACCGATTTCCTGAATCCGCAACCTGTCAGTCGAGAGACCCTAGGGAGAGACAAATGACAGAAGCCTTCATCTGCGATGCTATTCGCACCCCCATCGGCCGCTACGGCGGCGCGCTCAGTTCGGTACGCGCCGACGATCTCGGCGCCATTCCGATCAAGGCGTTGATGCTGCGCAATCCCAGCGTCGACTGGAGCCAGGTCGACGACGTCACCTATGGCTGTGCCAACCAGGCCGGCGAAGACAACCGCAACGTGGCGCGCATGTCGCTGTTGCTGGCCGGTCTGCCCGACAGCATCCCCGGCGCCACCGTGAATCGCCTCTGCGGTTCCGGCATCGAGGCAACATCCGCCGCTGCCCGCGCCATCCGCACCGGCGAGGCCGATCTCTGCATCGCCGGCGGCGTCGAGAGCATGAGCCGCGCGCCCTTCGTGATGGGCAAGGCGGAAAGCCCGTTCTCGCGCACGGCGGAAATATACGACACCACCATCGGCTGGCGCTTCGTCAATAAACTGATGAAGCAGAAGTATGGCGTCGATTCCATGCCGGAGACGGCGGAGAATGTGGCCGAGCAGTTCCAGATCAACCGCGCCGACCAGGATGCCTTCGCGCTGCGCAGCCAGCAGCGCGCCATCAACGCGCAGCGGCTCGGCCTGTTCGAGGCCGAGATCACCCCGGTGACGATCCCGAGCCGCAAGGGCGATCCGACCGTTGTGGACCGCGACGAGCATCCGCGCGATACCACCATCGAGGCGCTGGCCAAGCTGCCGACCCCGTTCCGCCAGGGCGGCACGGTCACGGCGGGCAATGCGTCCGGCGTCAATGATGGCGCCTGCGCCATCCTGCTGGCCTCCGATCATGCCGCGCGCCGCCATGGCCTCACCCCGCGCGGCCGCATCATCGCCACCTCCACTGCCGGCGTGGCGCCGCGCATCATGGGCTATGGCCCGGTGCCGGCCACCGAGAAGGTGCTGGCCAAAGCGGGCTTGAGCATCCGCGACATGGATGTGGTTGAACTGAATGAGGCTTTTGCGGCCCAGGCGCTGGCCGTGATGCGTGGCCTCGGCCTGCCCGACGATGCCACCTACGTAAATCCGAATGGCGGCGCCATCGCGCTCGGCCATCCGCTCGGCATGAGCGGCGCACGGCTAATCACCACGGCACTGAACCAACTCGAGCGTACCGGTGGCCGTTACGCGCTCTGCACCATGTGCATCGGCGTCGGCCAGGGCATCGCCATGATTATCGAACGGGTATGAGCATGAGCAAGACTGCCATCGGCGCATTGCACCATATCGGCCTCGCAATTCCCGACCTCGACGCGGCAGTCTTGCAGTACAGCAAAATCCCAGGCGCCATGGTTGGCCCGGAATTCACCATTCCGGGCCTCGCCTACCGCCTGGTTTATGTCGAGATTGGCGGCGCCAAGCTGGAACTGGTGCAGCCCACCACCACGACCAGCACGGCGGCGCGCTATCTTGAGAGCCATCCGCAAGGCGGTGTCTATCACCTCGCCTATCTGGTGGAGGATGTCCGTGCCGCTGCCGCCAATCTGGTGGCGCAAGGCGCGGCCATCGTCGGCCCGTCAGAGCCGCGCATCGAGGGCGATGGCCACCACGTGCTGGTGGTGGATGCGCGCCAGACGCATGGCACCATGATCGAACTGCGCCAGGCGCCTTAGAATCACCCCTTATGCACCGGCCCCAGCGGCTTCAGCTTGATGCCTGAGCGCAGGCGCTTGTAGGGCAGTGTTTCGGCGCGTTCGATGAAGGCGCCGGGGCTTTCCACGATCAGGATGTCATGGGCGATATCGGTGAAGTCGCCGCGGAAATGCACGGTGCTTTTCAGGCCGAGAATCTGGCGCTGCACAGGTTCGATGCCGAGATGGCGGTACATCTCCTTGTCCGCCGCCTGCACGCGGGTGGATGACACCACGGTATCGACGCCATTGCAGCGCAAGAGCGCCATCGGCCCGAGATTCATCCGCGTACCACCATAGAACGGCCCGGTGCAGAGAAAGCGGCCATCGCCGGTCTTGGCCACGGTATAGCGCTGGCGATAGGGCTTGGAGCCGGCGAACAGCTTGCCACCGAGCGGGAAATCGATGCTGCTGCCCTCGCCGGCCTGATGCGCCGCCAGCGCCGCTTCCGGATCGAACATCAGGCAGAGTGCCGCATCCGGCACGCCGGCCTCCACCATGGCCTGCAGCAGCCCGGTGGTGTCGCAGGTGGCGCCGGCACCGGGATTGTCCTGCACATCGGCCAGCACGATCGGCTTTTTGGCGCCGCCGGTGATCAGCCGGCGCGCTTCCTCGATGGCTTCATGCGGCTTCAGCAGCCGCGTGGCGAATTCATTCTCACGCTCGGTGATATGGCGGGCCAGGGCATCGGCGGCCTTGTCGGCGGCTTCCTGGCTGTCGGCATAGGCAAACACCGCCGGGCCACATTCGCGGATATCCGCCGGGTGGAAGCCGGGGGTGAAGCTCATCGACGAGACGCCGCCGAATTCCATTTCCTGGATGCGGTCATAGATGCTCTTGCATGGCTCGATGAAGGTGCATTGCGCGGTCAGCGGGATCAGGAAGGGCAGCCGGCGCATCGCCTTGGCCTGGCGCGGCCGCTCGCGGCTCAACAGCTTGGCGAGATGCTTGGCGACGCGGCCACCGGTAACGGCCATGTCGAGATGCGGATAGGTGCGGTAGGCGATCAGCACATCCGCCTCGCGCAGCATCACCTCAGTCATGTTGCAATGCAGGTCCAGGCTGACCACGACCGGCAGGTCCGGCCCGACGATGGCACGGATGCGGCGCAGCAACTCGCCCTCGCCATCCTCGAAATGCTCCGTCACCATGGCGCCATGCAGGTCGAGATAGACCGCGTCGATGCGGCCGCGCAGGGCCGCGATGCCGTCGCAGATCAGCTTAGCGACATACTCGAAGGCCTCGACCGTGACATAGGACGACGGCTGTGCCGCCGCCCAGGCAATCGGCTCCAGCGCCATGCCAAGGCTGGTCGCGGCGTTTATGAAGCCGCCAATCGGGATATTGGCTGGCGGGAAAACATCCAGGATGTCCTTGCCCATGGTCAGGGCGGGCCAGCCCTCGCCGTCGATGAACTTTTTCAGTTCGGCCTTCTGCGGCGCGAAGGTGTTGGTCTCATGCTGGAAGCCGGCAATGGCTACGGTAAAGGGCATGCGGGGCGCGTCCTGTTATCGGATCGTTGGCAGACGAATGATTATGCAGGCCACACCCTCAGAGGCAACAAAAAAGGGCGCCTTGAATAGGCGCCCTTCCCTGCCGTCATAGCAGCAATGCCGAAAACTCAGATGTCCGCGTAAACGTGGGTTTCCTTGGCGGCGCCCGGATGGGTCACGGCGCCATGGGCGGCGGTCGACACGGTCTGGGAATACTTCCAGATGGTGCCCGACTGGAATTCATGCTTGCGCGGCTTCCACTTCTTCTTGCGCTCAGCGAATTCCTTGGCCGACACGTTCACGCTCAGCACGCCCTTCTCGGCGTCGATGGTGATGATGTCGCCATTCTTGATCAAGGCAATGGGACCGCCGACGGCAGCTTCCGGGCCGACATGGCCGACGCAGAAGCCACGGGTGCCGCCGGAGAAGCGGCCATCGGTGATCAGCGCCACCTTCTCGCCCATGCCCTGGCCGTAGATGGCGCCGGTGGTGGCGAGCATTTCGCGCATGCCGGGGCCGCCCTTCGGGCCTTCATAGCGGATGACGATGACATCGCCTTCCTTGTACTTGCGCGCCTGCACGGCGGCGAAGGCATCTTCCTCGCAGTCGAAGACGCGGGCCGGGCCAACATGCTTCAGCTTCTTCAGGCCGGCCACCTTCACGATGGCGGCTTCCGGCGCCAGGTTGCCCTTGAGGCCGACCACGCCGCCGGTCGGGCTGAGCGGGTTGGTGATCGGACGGATGACGTCCTGGTTCTTCGGGAACTTCACGCCCTTGAGGTTCTCGGCAATGGTCTTGCCGGTAACGGTGATGCAGTCGCCATGCAGGTAGCCGCCATCGAGCAACTGCTTCATCACCACCTGCACGCCGCCGACCTCGTAGAGGTCCTTGGCGACATACTTGCCGCCCGGCTTGAGGTCAGCGATGTAGGGCGTGCGCTTCATGATGCGGGCCACGTCCTCGAGGTCGAACTTGATGCCGCATTCGCTGGCGATGGCCGGCAGATGCAGACCGGCATTGGTGCTGCCGCCGGTGGCCGCCACGATCATGGCGGCATTCTCCAGCGCCTTGCGGGTGACGATGTCGCGCGGGCGAAGATTGCGCTTGATCAGCTCCATCACCATCTTGCCCGAGGCATAGCCGTAATCGTCGCGGTTCTCATACGGCGCCGGGGCGCCGCTGGAACCCGGCAGCGCCAGGCCGATGGCTTCGGAAATGCAGGCCATGGTGTTGGCGGTGAACTGGCCGCCGCAGGAGCCGGCCGACGGGCAGGCAACGCATTCCAGTTCGTGCAGCTCGTCCTCGTTCATGGTGCCTGCGGCGACCTGGCCCACGGCCTCGAACACATCGACGATGGTGACGTCGCGATTCTTGAAGCGGCCAGGCAGGATCGAGCCGCCATAGACGAACACGGAGGGCACGTTCAGGCGCACCATAGCCATCATCAGGCCGGGCAGCGACTTGTCGCAGCCGGCGAAACCGACCAGGGCGTCGTAGCAATGGCCGCGCACCGAGAGTTCAACCGAGTCAGCGATCACTTCGCGGCTGACCAGCGAGGCCTTCATGCCCTGGTGGCCCATGGCGATGGCGTCAGTAACGGTGATGGTGGTGAATTCGCGCGGCGTGCCGCCGGCGGCCTTCACGCCGGCCTTGGCCTTCTGCGCCTGGCGGCCGAGCGAGATATTGCACGGCGCCGACTCATTCCAGGTGGTGACCACGCCGACCAGCGGTTGGTAGATCTCCTCCTCCTTCATGCCCATCGCATAGTAGAAGCTGCGGTGCGGTGCACGTTCGGGGCCGACACTGACGAAACGGCTGGGCAGCTTGGATTTGTCGAAGCCGTTCGTCTTCGCCTTCGCTTTCGATTTCGCGGCAGGCTTCTTGGGGGCGGCGGCTTTCTTGGACTTGCCCTTCATGGCTCTGGTTTCTCCCTAAGCTACGGAAACTGGCTGGTTCGCGGCGGAGCATAGCCAGAGCCCGGGGCTGCCGCCAGTCCTAGGCCACTGGAGCAGCGCAGGAATCCTGGTTTCATTCCGTGGTATAAGGCAGCGTGATGGGGAGCATCATGGGGGAAAATGCCAGAGAATCTAAAATACCGGCAGCGTAAATCCGGGCCAGTGCGACTGCTGGCCATGCTTGTGCTGCTGCTGGCCGTGGCCGGCGGCGGCTTCCTGCTTTGGCGGCAGAATTTCGCCACCGGCGACGGCCCGCGCTACCGCATTGCAAAAGTCGAGCGCGGCAGCGTTGTCGCCAGCGTTTCCGCCTCCGGCACGCTGGCGCCGGTGACCCAGGTGCAGGTCGGCAGCCAGGTATCCGGACAGGTCAAGGAAATCCTGGCGGACTTCAACTCCGAGGTCCGCGCCAACCAGGTGATCGCCCGCATCGACCCGGAATCCTTCGAGGCCCGCGTCGCCCAGGCCGCCGCCGAGCTTGAGGTGGCGCAGGCCGCCGTGCTGATGCAGCGCGCCAGCCTGGACCGCGCGCGCACCGACACCCAGCGCGCCGAGATCACCCGCGTCGATGCCGAGCGCGAATACAGCCGCAAGCGCGACCTGGCGGATCGCGGCGTCGGCTCCACCGCCGACAAGGACCGCCAGGAGGCCAATGCGCTGGGCGCCCAGGCGCAGGTGCAGGGCGCGCGCGCCGCCACCACCATGGCCGAGGCGCAGCTTGCCAATGCCGTGGCCGCCGTGCGCCAGCGCGAGGCCGCCCTGCGCCAGTCGCGCATCGACCTGGAGCGCACCTATATCCGTTCACCGGTCGATGGCGTGGTTATCCTGCGCAATATCGACGCCGGCCAGACCGTGGCCGCCAGCCTGCAGGCGCCGATCCTGTTCACCATCGCCGAGACATTGACCAAGATGCAGGTGGAAACCAGCGTCGATGAGGCCGATATCGGCCGGCTCAGCGAGAGCATGGCCGCAACCTTCACAGTGGACAGCTTGCCCGGCCGCACCTTCGAGGGCCAGATCCGCCAGATCCGCAAATCGCCGCAAGTGGTGCAGAATGTGGTGACCTATACAGTGGTGATTGCCGCCGACAACCCGGACCTCAAACTGCTGCCGGGCATGACCGCGAATGTCCGCATTGTCGTGGAACAGCGTGCCAATACCCTGAAGCTGCCCAATGCCGCGCTGCGGTTCCGGGCGCCGGCGGGTGTTACCATCGAGGCCGCCGGTGGCAGCCAGCCGGCAGTGGCGGCAAACGCCTCCCAGGGCACCGGTTTGCAGGCCGTGCGCGAACGGCTGGTGCGCGAGTTGCAGCTCAACGACGCCCAGGCCCAGGCGCTGGACGATGCGTTCAACGAGCTGCGCGGCAGGATCGCCGCCCTCGGACCTGACTTGAATGAAAACCAGCGCCGCGCCGCCATTGAACGGCTACGCGCCGAGAACCGGCACAAGATCGCCGCCATGCTGACGCCGGAACAGCGCCAGCGCTATCAGGCCATGGCGCCCGCTGCCGGTACGAATGCGGCGCGCGGCAGCGATGGCCGCGCCTACCAGGCCAAGGGTGCCGGACTGGTCAGCCACAGCCTGCGCATCGGTATCAGCGATGGCAGCTTCACCGAGATCATCGGCGGCAGCTTGAAGGAAGGCGATGAAATCGTGATCGGGGTGCAGGGTGCCGTATCGTCTGGCTCGGGCGGCGGCAACGCACCGCGCCTGCGGCTCTGAACCCGACGCCATGAGCGCCCTCATCGAAGTGGCCGGCCTACGCAAGGTGTTCCGCCTCGGCGACAACGAGGTGTTGGCGCTGGCCGGCATCGACGTGAGCATCGCGCGCGGCGATTTCGTCGCCGTGATGGGGCCGTCCGGCTCGGGCAAATCCACCTTCATGAACATGGTCGGCTGCCTCGATTCACCCACCGGCGGCTCCTACCGCCTGGATGGCGAGGATGTTGCCGCCATGGACGAGGATGCCCGCGCCGACCTGCGCAACCGGCTGCTCGGCTTCGTGTTCCAGAGCTTCAACCTGCTGCCGCGCACCACGGCGCTGGACAATGTGGCTTTGCCCCTGCTCTACCGCCGTGGCGCCGCCATGCCGGCAGCCGAACGCCGTGCGCGGGCTGCCGGGCGCCTCAAGGAAGTCGGCCTTGCCGAACGCGGCCACCATCAACCCTCGCAGCTTTCCGGCGGTCAGCAGCAGCGCGTCGCCATTGCTCGCGCCCTGGTCAACGATCCGGCCCTGCTACTCGCCGACGAGCCAACCGGCGCGCTGGACAGCCGCACCTCGGTGGAGATCATGGCGCTGTTCCAGGCGCTGAACCAGCGCGGCATCACCATCGTGCTGGTGACCCATGAGCCGGATATCGCCGCCTATGCCAGCCGCAAGCTGCTGTTCCGCGATGGCAAATTGGTGAGCGACGAGCGCAACCCGGCCCCGCGCCAGGCAGCGGAGGAATTATGAGCCCGCTCGCCAGCCTGCTGGTCGCGCTCCGCGCGCTGCGCGTCAACATGCTGCGCTCCGGCCTCACCATGCTCGGCATCGTGATCGGCGTGGCCGCCGTGATCACCATGGTGGCGGTGGGCGAAGGCGCGCAGGAGCGCGTGCGCGAACAGATCAAAAGTCTCGGCTCCAACCTGATCGTGATCCTCTCTGGCGCTGTCACCAGCGGCGGCGCCCGGCTCGGTTTCGGCTCACAGCTCACCATCACCGAGGATGACGGCTATGCCATCGCCCGCGAGGTCGATCTGGTGCAGGCAGCGGCGCCGGTGTCGCGCGGCACGGCGCAGATCGTGTTCGGCAATCAGAACTGGTCCAGCGTGGTCATGGGCATCACGCCGGATTACCTGGATGTGCGCGATTGGGAAATGGCCAGTGGCCGTAGTCTCGCCCAAGAGGAAATCGACAGCGCCGCCAAGGTGGTGCTGCTGGGCCAGACGGTGGCCAACAACCTGTTCGGCGATGCCGACCCCATCGAGCAGACCATCCGCATCCGCAAGGTGCCGTTCACGGTGATCGGCGTGCTGGCCAAGAAGGGCCAGAGCATGCAAGGTCAGGACCAGGACGACGTGGTGCTGGTGCCGATCAGCACCGCGCGCAAGCGCCTGCTCGGCGGCCAGCAGGCACGCCAGCGCGCCGTGGTGGCGATTTCCGTGAAGGTGCATGATGGCGCCGACATGGCCGAGGCCGAGAGCCAGATCCGCGACCTGCTGCGCCAGCGCCATCGCCTGCAGCCGAACCAGGATGACGATTTCTGGCTGCGCAATCTCTCCGAGGTACTGGAGACGCAGCAGGCGGCGCAGCGCGTCATGGCCCTGCTGCTGGCCGCCGTGGCCTCGGTGTCGCTGGTGGTCGGCGGCATCGGCATCATGAACATCATGCTGGTCAGCGTCACCGAACGCACCCGCGAGATCGGCCTACGCATGGCGGTGGGCGCCCGGCGGCGCGACATCCTGGCGCAATTCCTGATCGAAGCCGTGACCCTGGCAGCGATCGGCGGCCTGATCGGCGTTGGCCTCGGCATCGGTGCCGCCATCGGCATCGCCTATTTCACCGACTGGCCGGTGCGCATCGCCCCGGCAGCGATTATACTGGCAGTGGGTTTCGCCGCCGCCGTGGGGGTGTTTTTCGGCTTCTATCCGGCCCGCAAAGCCTCGAGACTGGAACCCATGGAAGCCCTCCGCTTCGAATAAGCCCGCTTTTAACAGAGGTTGCAAAGCCCGAGAAAAATTAACCGCTGTTTAACATCCGTTAACGCTGATCTGACAAAATGTTGCCATGCGTTTCATGGCCGACATACCGGGCAACGCCCCGGGAGGCTTTTTTTCCGGTGGCTGCTTCATCGTGCTGACGCAGCTCGGCGATAGCTGGATTCTGCGTACCGTGCATGAGGATGTGGAGGCGGCCCAGGCCGAAGCCTTCCGCTGGCGCCGCATCTATGGCCCCGAACGCACCCGCATCGCCGCCGTGAATCAGGGGGGCAGCCAGGACCAGGCGCAGCCGGTACCGCCGGAAGCCACACCGGTCGCCACTCTGCCCATTACCAATCTGCCGGTGATCATCGACGTGGTGCCGGAACCGGCCAACGATATCGCCGGGGCCATGCCCAAACCAATGCCGCGGCCGACCAAAAGCCAGCAGCGCCGCCGCACCAGCGCATCCCCCAGCGAAGCCTCCCGCCCGCTCGGCTGGGGCGAAACCCTGTTGCGGGCGCTGATGCTGTATTTCGCCTATTCGCTGGTCAACCGCCTGCTCGACCTCGCCATCCTGATGCAGGGCGCCTAAACTTTTCGGATGCTCGACGTCATCTTCGCGATTCTGCCGATCTTCCTGCTGATCCTGATCGGCCTTGGCATGCGGCGCTGGAATTTTCCCGGCGAAGGCTTCTGGCCGCTGGCCGACCGCAGCGTCTATTTCCTGTTCTTCCCGGCGCTGCTGATCCACAACCTGGCGCGCGCCGATCTCGGCGACCTCGATCCCACCGGCCTGTTCGGCACGCTGTTCGGCTCGATCCTGCTGATCGCCGCCATCGGCTACGGCTTGCGCCGGCCTCTCAGGCTGGACGGCCCGGCCTTCACCAGCCTGTTCCAGGGCTCGATCCGCTTCAACACTTTCGTCGGCTTCGGTGCCGTGGCGGCTTTGGCCGGTAATGCGGGTATCACGCTCTATGCCGTGGTGATCTCGGTGGCAATCCCGGTGCTGAATATCCTCACCGTGCTGGTGATGATGCGGTTCGGCAGCCATGCCCAGGGCGGCGCCTCGCTGCGCGACCAGTTCTTTGCGCTGGCGAAGAACCCGCTGATCATCGCCTGCCTTGTCGGCATCTTCCTGAACCAGACCGGCATCGGCCTGCCGCGCGGCATCGACGCGGTGTTCAAGACACTCGGCGATGTCGCGGCCCCGCTCGGCCTGCTCACGGTCGGCGCCGCCTTGCAGCTTGACGCCCTGCGCCGGGGCGGCCCAGCGGTGGCGGCAACCCTGGTGCTGAAGCTGCTGCTTTATCCGGCGGCGATGTTCGGCCTCTCTCGGCTATGGCACCTCACCCTGCTCGAGACACAGGTGCTGGTGCTGTGGGCGATGCTGCCAACCTCAAGCGCCAGCTACATCCTGGCCCGCCAGATGGGCGGCGACGCGCCGCTGATGGCGGCGATTGTCACCGCCACCACGCTCGGCGCCTTCATCACCATGCCGATCCTGCTCGGCCTGATGGGGCTTTAGGCTTTGGGGAAATCGAGGCCCATGGCCTCGTAGCGCTCGGGATCGTCGCCCCAGTCGCCGCGCACCTTCACAAACAGAAAAAGATGCACGCGGCGCTCGAATTGTTCTTCCATCTCGCGCCGGGCATTGGCGCCGATGCGCTTGAGCATGGCACCACCCTCGCCGATGACGATCTTCTTCTGCGTCTCACGCTCAACAAAGATCACCTGGTTGATCTTGGCGGCGCCGTCCTTCTGGTCCTTCCAATCCTCGGTTTCCACCGTGGCGGCATAGGGCAGTTCCTGGCGCAGCGCGTTGAACAGCTTCTCGCGCGTGATCTCGGCGGCAAGGAAACGCATCGGGACGTCGGCAAGCTGGTCTTCCGGATAGAGCCAGGGGCCTTCAGGCATGCGGCGAGCAAGGTCGCGGCGCAGATCGCCGACGCCATCGCCCTTCTCCGCCGATATCATGAACGTGGCGGCGAAGGGGAAATCGTTGTTCATCGCCTGGGTCAGACCGAGCAGCTTCTCGCGCAGCAGCTTGTCCACCTTGTTCAGCGCCAGCACCACCGGCGTCTTCTGTTCCTTCAGGCGCTTGAGGATTTCGCGCGTCTCGTCGTCATAGCCGCGCGCCGCATCCACCACCAGCAGGATCACATCGGCATCATCCACGCCGCCCCAGGCCGCCTGCACCATGGCGCGGTCGAGCCGCCGCTTCGGCGCGAAGATGCCGGGCGTGTCCAGGAAGATGAGCTGCGTCTGGCCTTCCATGCCGATGCCGGTGATGCGCGCCCGCGTCGTCTGCACCTTGGAGGAGACAATGGAAATCTTGGCGCCGACCAAAGCGTTCAGCAAGGTCGACTTGCCGGCATTCGGTGCACCGACAATGGCGACATAGCCGCAAGTGGTGGGGGTTTCACTCATGTATTTTGCTCCAGACGGCGTAATAGCCGGCCGGCGGCTTCCTGTTCAGCAGCCCGCTTGGAGCCGCCCTTGCCCTGTTCCGGTTCGCCATCGCCCAGCGCCACTTCCACGGTGAAGCGCGGCTCATGCGGCGGACCTTCGATACCGGCCACCTGGTAGCGCGGCACATTCATGCCCCGCGCGGCGGCCCATTCCTGCAAGGCGGTTTTTGCGTCCTTGGCAGCGCCGGCATAGGAGGAATCGTCCAGGCGTGGCGCCATGTGGCGCGACACGAATTGCTCGGCGGCCGCCAGGCCGCCATCGAGATACAAAGCGGCGATCACCGCTTCCAGCGCATCGGCCAGGATCGCCGGCTTGCCGGCGCCGCCGGAATCGCGCTCGGAACGCGAAAGCTGGATATGCTCACCCAAGCCCAGATCCTGGGCGAAGCGCGCCAGGCTTTCCTGCCGCACCAATGCATTGTAGCGCAGCGCCAGTTCGCCGGCGGCGGCATCGGGAAACATCTTCGCCAGCAAGGTGGCAACGATCAGGCCGAGCACGCGGTCGCCGATGAATTCAAGCCGATTATAGTCGCGGGCGGCTTCCGCCTTGGCCGCACCGCGACGGGCCGACTTGGCGCGCGAGCGGCGCGGATTGGCCGAGGGATGCACCAGCGCCTCCTCCAGCAGTTTCGGCTCGCTGAAGCGATGGCCGAGCGTCTGCTGCAGGATGTCGAGGCCGGATTTTTGGGCGTCGTCCGACACGTCAGTGAATGCTGGTGAACATGCGCTCGAAGCGCCAGGCGCCGGGCCAGGTCCACGGCTTGAACAGCGAGGCCGAGCCATCCACCGACAGCCAGCGGATATTGGCGCGACCGACCAGGTTTTCCGCCGGCAGGAAACCGACGCCGCCATGGATCACCTGGAAGCGGCTATCCTGCGAATTGTCGCGATTGTCGCCCATCACGAAGAAATGGCCCGGCGGCACGGTAAAGACCGGGGTGTTGTCGCCTTCGCTGGTGCGCAGGTCGATGGTCATGTAGCTGCGGCCACCCGGCAGGGTTTCCTCATACTGGCGCTCGCGGCGCACCATGCCGAAACGGTCATGCAGTTCAAAATCGGCCACGCGGCGGCGCTGCACCCTCTCGCCGTTCAGCCATAATTCGCCATCGCGCATCTGCACCCGGTCGCCCGGCACGCCGATCACGCGCTTGATGTAATCCAGCGACGTGTCGCCGGGATAGCGGAACACGACCACGTCGCCGCGCTCCGGCTGGCCTTCCAGCACGCGGCCCTTGAACAGGTCCGGGCTGCCCGGCAGCGAAAAGCGCGAATAGCCGTAGGCGTATTTCGACACGAACAGGAAATCGCCGACCAGCAGGGTCGGCAGCATCGATTCAGACGGGATATGGAACGGCTCATAGGCAAAGGTGCGGATGCCGCCAGCAATCACCAGGGCATAGATCAGGGTCTGCAGGTTTTCCCACAGGCCCGTGCCCTGCTCGCGATCCGCCTTGCTCTTCGCCACTCGTTCACTCCTGCGCTACGCCACCGCCGGCGCCCAAGCCGGCGCGGCACAACCCACCGGCATACAGCCCGCTGGCAAGCGGCATCAAGCCCGCTGGCACTGGGCAAGTCAAGTGACCCAAGTGCCGCAGGCCAAGATATTGCCGCCAGTTAAGGCATTGATTTTATTTCAGGTATTTGGCTGAATCGGGGGCGCCGGCACGGCCGAGATGATGACCAGCGCCTGGGCCAGCGGCGGCTCGTCGGTGATGGTTATATCGATCTGCGCCACATGGCCGGGCGGCAGCAGGCTTTGCAGCCGCGCCAGGGCGCCGCCGCTGAGCTGCATGGTCGGCTTGCCGCCGGGCAGGTTCACCACCCCCATGTCGCGCCAGAACACGCCCTTACGAAAACCGGTACCAAGCGCCTTGGAACAGGCCTCCTTGGCGGCGAAACGCTTGGCATAAGAAGCGATGCGGGTGAGCGGCCGGCGTTCCGAGCGCGCCTTCTCGGTGGCGGTGAACACGCGGTTGAGGAAGCGGTCGCCGAAGCGGGCGATGGTCTTGTCGATCCGCCTGATGTCGATCAGGTCGGAGCCGATGCCAAGAATGGTCATGGCTCTGTCAGGCGCTGAGGCTGCGGTCGCCGCGCGCCGCATCCATCAATGCACGCATGCGGCGGATAGTGCCATCCAGGCCGCCGAAGATCGCCTCGCCGATCAGGAAATGGCCGATATTGAGTTCGACAACGGTAGGGATCGCGGCGATGGCGCCCACATTGTCGAAGCTCAGGCCATGGCCGGCATGGCATTCCAGGCCGAGTTCAGCGGCATAGTCGGCGGCCGCACGGATGCGGTTCAGCTCGGTCTCGCGCGCCGCGCCTTCCAGCTCGCAATAACGGCCGGTATGCAATTCCACCACCGGTGCGCCAAGCGCCTTGGCAACGGCAAGCTGCACCCGCGACGGCTCGATGAACAACGACACACGGATGCCGGCATCCACCAGCCGAGTGATGATCGGTGCCAGGTGATTATGCTGCGCGGCCGCATCCAGGCCGCCCTCGGTGGTGCGTTCCTCGCGGCGTTCCGGCACGATGCAGCAGGCATGCGGCTTGTGGCGCAGCGCGATGCCCAGCATCTCGGCGGTGGCGGCCATTTCCAGGTTCAGCGGCAGCTTGATCTCGGCCATCAGCCGGTCGATATCGCCATCCGAGATATGGCGGCGGTCTTCGCGCAGATGCGCCGTGATGCCATCGGCGCCGGCAGCCGCCGCCATGATCGCGGCGCGCACCGGATCGGGATGCTTGCCGCCGCGCGCGTTGCGGATGGTGGCAACGTGGTCGATATTGACGCCCAGCCGCAGCTTGCTCATCTCGTTATCCCCTACTTCAGGCCGCGCGAGCCGGGCTTCACCGCCGGCAGCTTCGCCAGCTCCGGCGGCAATTCGTCGTCGCGATAGGCCGGCACCTTAAAGCCGCACAGCGCGAACATCGGCACGCCAAGCTGCACCTCGCCATCCGAGCGATCGACGATGCAGGATGCCGCCACCGTCACGCCGCCATGCTCGGCGATGCAGTCGATGCATTCACGGCTGGATTTGCCGGTGGTGACTACGTCCTCAGCCATCAGCACGCGGGCGCCGGGGGCGATTTCGAAGCCGCGCCGCAGCGCGAACTTGCCATCCACGCGCTCGGTGAAGATCGCCGGCACGCCAAGCTGACGGGCCAGTTCATAGCCCACCACCACGCCGCCCATGGCCGGCGAGCAGACGATATCCACCGGCTTCGGCCCCAGCTTGGCGCGGATTTTGTCGGCCAGCGCGCGGCACATCGCCTCGGCCCGGGCCGGATGCGACAGCACCTTGGCCGACTGCATGTAGACCGGGCTGTGCAGGCCGGAGGTGAGCAGGAAATGCCCCTCCAGCAAGGCGCCGGATTCGCGGTAATGCTGCAAAACTTCGTCACGCGTCATGGTCTAGGGTCCCTTGAACTAACCGGGCGCAGCCTAAGCGCAGGCGCCCCCGGGTTCAAGACGGGACAACCGATTCAAAGCTAGGCCGGGGCTTTTACCCCCTGGCGCGCTCGACACTACTGATATTCGGGGTGGCCCGCAGCGCGGCGATGATGTTCGAGAGGTGTTTCACGTCGCGCACTTCGACATCGACATACATCTCGAACAATTCCTGGGTCCGGTTGGTGATCTTCAGGTTGGTGATATTGCCCTTGTGCTTGGCGATCACCGTGCTAAGCGCCGAGAGCGAACCCGGCTCGTTGGCCACCAGCAGGATGACGCGGCCCAAATGCACCTGGCCGCTCTTGTCGCCGTCGCCCGGGGCGTCCCAGGCGAGATCGAGCCAGCGTTCCGGCTGGTCGGAGAACTGGCCCAGCGCCTCGCAGTCGATGGTGTGGATGGTGACGCCCTTGCCGGTGGTGACGATGCCGACGATACGGTCTCCCGGCAACGGATGGCAGCAGCCGGCAATATGCATCGCCATGCCGGGGATCAGCCCGCGGATCGGGATGCCGTTATGCTTCGCCTCCGGCGCCTTGTGCTGCTGGCGCGGCAGCGGCGGCAGCTTGTCGGCCTCGCGGTCGTTTTCCTTCTCGCCGGGATAGACGATATGCAGCACCTGGCGTGCAGTGATCGAGCCATCGCCAACGCCGACATATACGTCGTCGACACCGCGCAGCTTCAGCACCTTCACCGCTGCTTCCAGACCCTTATCGGTGAGCTGCTGCTCGCGCTCATGGAAGGTCTTCTTCAGGATTGCCTTGCCGAGCTCGACATACTGGCCGCGCTGCTGCTGGCGGATGAAACGGTTGATGCACGACTTGGCACGACCCGACTTGACGAAGTTGAGCCAGTTCGGATGCGGCGCCGGCACCTTGGAGCGCAGGATTTCCACCTGGTCGCCATTGCGCAGCACGGTGCGCAGCGGCACCACGCGGCCGTTCACCTTGGCGCCCACCGCCGTATCGCCGACCCCGGAATGCACCGCATAGGCAAAATCAACCACCGTGGCATCGCGCGGCAGGGCAATCAGGTCGCCCTTCGGCGTGAAGCAGAACACCTGATCCTGGAACATGTTGAGCTTGGTATGCTCGAGGAATTCTTCCGGATCGGATGCCTGCTCCAGGATTTCAAGCAATTCGCGCAGCCAGCGATATTGCTTCGCCTCGGCATCCGGCGCGGTGCCGCCGCCATTGCCATCCTGCTTGTATTGCCAATGCGCCGCGACACCGAGTTCGGACACTTCATGCATGTCCTGGGTGCGGATCTGGATTTCGATGCGCTTGTTCTCAGGCCCGATCACCGTGGTATGCAGCGAACGATAGCCGTTCTGCTTCGGCGTCGAGAGATAATCCTTGAAGCGGCCGGGCACCGAGGGCCAGGTGCCGTGAATGATGCCCAGTGCCTGATAGCAGGCGGTGATATCGCGCACCACGATGCGGAAGGCCATGATATCGGAAAGCTGCTCGAACGGGATGTTCTTGCGCTGCATCTTCTCCCAGATCGAGAATGGGCGCTTCTCGCGGCCCGAGACCCAGGCATCCAGCCCCTGTTCCGCCAGGGTGCGCTTGATCTTGTCGGAAATGCGCTGGGTCAGGCTGCCGCCTTCGCTGCGCAACTGTTCCAGGCGCGTGATGATCGAGGCACGCGCATCGGTATTGAGTTCGGCGAAGGCCAGGTCTTCCAGTTCCTCCTTCAGTTCCTGCATGCCGATGCGGTCGGCAAGCGGAACGTAGATCTCCATCGTCTCCTTGGCGATGCGTTTGCGCTTTTCCGGCGTCTTGATGTAATGCAGCGTGCGCATGTTGTGCAGCCGGTCAGCCAGCTTCACCAGCAGCACACGGATGTCGTTCGACATCGCCAGCAGCAGCTTGCGGAAATTCTCCGCCTGCCGCGTGCGGTCGGATTGCTGCTCGATACGCGACAGCTTGGTGACGCCGTCGACCAGGCGCAGCACATCGCCGCCGAAATTCTTCTCGATCTCGACCGGCGTCGCCACGGTGTCTTCCAGCGTGTCATGCAGCAGGCCGGTGGCAATGGTCTTGTCGTCGAGTTTCATGCCGGCGAGGATGCCGGCCACTTCCACGGGATGGGAGAAATACGGGTCGCCGGAGGCGCGCATCTGGGCGCCATGCGCCTTCATGGAAAACACGTAGGCGCGGTTCAACAGGTCCTCGTTGGCGCCGGGATCGTACGCCAGAACCTTCTCCACCAATTCAACCTGCCGCAGAATCCGAGCGCGCGCCATGCCGTCCCGCCCTCCTTCAACGGGAAACGGTTTCACAACACCCTGAATTTTGGGCGAAAATTAGTCCAGGGCAAGACCCTGGAATGATTCCAGAGCATGATGACACCATATTGATGCCCTACGTTTCGTCTGGAGGCGGTAGCCACTAGGAGAGGCGCGCGGCAGGTACCTGGTGGGTACCTGCAAGCGCTTCGACGACGTGGATGCCGCCTTCAGACGAAACCCTCCGGGCCGGGCGAATTTGGCCTTCGGGGGCGTCGTGCGGCTTGCCCGTAGTCCCACTACGCACTGCGCCGCACTCCTACCCGAAGACCAAATTCACCTCGGCGTAGTGCGTCAATATGGTGTCATCATGCTCTCGGTCGAAAGGACGAGGATTACTCCTCGACGGCATCCCCAAGGTCGGGCTCGTCGGCGCCGTCTTCCTCGATGCCCATGCCCTCGGCCAGGTCGTCTGCCTGCTGAACACCGGACCACTCGGCCGATTCCATCAGGGCGGCCATGTTGTCCTCTTCCGGCTCATCGACCTCGACATGCTTCTGCATGCCGCCGATCATGCGCTGGCGCAGGGTTTCGATATCCACGGTTTCATCAGCGATTTCGCGCAGGGCCACCACCGGGTTCTTGTCGTTGTCGCGGTCCACGGTCAGCGGCGCGCCAGCCGACACGGCACGGGCACGCTGGGCGGCGAGCATCACCAGCTCGAAGCGGTTCGGAACCTTGATGACGCAATCTTCAACGGTAACGCGGGCCATGGCGGCTCATCCTTAGTGACCATCCGGGGAATTGCGCTTCCTAGCGCCTTCCCTGGCAGCATGCAAGGGCTATTCAGCGCCCCTCCTCCAACCTATTGATTTCAATAGGCTCTGCCGCGGCGATAAGGGCCGGCAAGGCAGCCCCGCTGACCGGGTGGCGCCAGTCTGGGGCAACTTCCTGCAGCGGCAGCAGCACGAACAGCCGGCGGCTCATGCGCGGATGCGGCAGCACCGCCCGCCCCGGCCCCTCCATTGGCTGCACCAGGCCGCGGTAATCAAGTATGTCGAGATCCAGCGGCCGCGCATCCCAACGGCCGGCACGGCGACGGCCAAACGCCGCCTCGATCTCATGCAACCGCCGCAGCAAGGCATCGGCATCGAGCGCCGTGCGCAGCGCTACCACTGCGTTTAGGTAATCGGGCTGTTTCGTTTCGCCCGTGCGGGGTGGCGGCCAGGCTGGAGAACGCCACAAGCTGGAGCGCGCGACAACATGAGAATCGCCTGCACTCAAGTCATTCATGCCCGCGATGATTGTGGCGCGAATATCCGCCTGACCCTCAGCGGGCAGATTTGCGCCAAGTGCTATGAAAACTAGATCATTCGAGGGATTTTCCGGCATGGAAGCCTTGTGTAGTCTATCTGATGATTTAATTAGCCCATTATATCTATTTCGATAAACCGTCTTTCTTCTCTGCAGTAGGAGTGATGCTAATGATGAAATTTTATCCGCAGGAGCGCGTGGCGCTCTTTATTGATGGCGCCAACCTCTATTCTGCCGCCCGCAGCCTCGGTTTCGAGATCGATTACCGTCGCCTGCTCGAGCATTTCCGCAAGGAAGCGCATCTGATGCGCGCCTTCTACTACACCGCGCTGGTGGAAGACGCCGATTACTCGCCGCTGCGCCCGCTGATCGACTGGCTCGACTATAACGGCTACACCATGGTGACCAAGCCGGCGAAGGAATATACCGACGCCACCGGCCGCCGCCGCTTCAAGAGCAACATGGATATCGAACTGGCCATCGACATGATGGACCTGACGCCGCATCTCGATCATGCCGTGCTGTTCTCCGGCGATGGCGATTTCCGCCGTCTGGTGGAAGCCGTGCAGCGCCGCGGCGTCCGTGTCTCGGTGGTTGCCACCACCAAGAGCCAGCCGCCGATGGTGGCCGATGAACTGCGCCGCCAGGCCGACACCTTCGTTGAACTGCAGGACCTGATGCCGAAGATCATGCGCGAGGGCGGTGGGCGCGACCAGGTACATGCCCAGCGCACCGCCGGCCTCAATGCCACGCTCCGCGTCGGCAATACCACGCCGGCCGGCGCCTATGACGATGACGATGAGATCGACACCGCGAATCCGCGCGGCTACGGCCGCTAAGCAGCAAGATTGAGCGCCGTGACCCTAGAGGCCGCGCCGGTCCCTGGCCGCGATTGCGGCCTCTGCCCAAGGCTGGCGCAGTTCCGCACCGACAACCGCGCCGCCTACCCGGCTTTCTTCAATGCACCGGTACCGGCCTGGGGCGATCCTGAGCCGCAATTGCTGGTGGTCGGCCTGGCGCCGGGCCTGAAAGGCGCCAACCGCACCGGACGGCCCTTCACCGGCGACTATGCCGGCGACCTGCTCTACAGCACGCTGAAAAAATACGGCTTCTCGGAAGGCGAATTCCGCGCCGACCCGAATGACGGCCTGGTACTGCGCCGCGCCCGCATCTCGAATGCCGTGAAATGCGTGCCGCCGGAAAACAAGCCGACCCCGGCGGAAACCAAGATCTGCCGCAGCCATTTCCTGGCGCCGGAAATCGCCGCCATGAGCAAGCTGCGCGCCATCCTGGCGCTGGGCCAGATCGCCCATGTGGCGGTGCTGGATACGCTGAAGATGAAGCGGGCGGCGGCGCCCTTCGGGCATAACACCGCCTACCTGATGCCCAATGGCGCGACGCTGTTCTCCAGCTACCATTGCTCACGTTACAATACCAATACAGGCCGCCTCACCGAGGCCATGTTCCATGCGGTTTTCGACCGCATCGCCGCCCACCTCGGCTAGCCCTCAGCGCCGTTCGCGCTTATTCTAGCGCGGTCGAGAATCCGCCCAGCGGACCGGGGGTGCCATGCTGATCAATTGCGTTGCCTACCAGAACGGCCACAAGCTCGCCGAACCCGGAATCGGCGAAATCAGCGACTATGTCAGCCGCAAGGACGCCTTCGTCTGGGTGGCGCTGAAGGATGCCGATATCGCCGAACTGAAAACGATGCAGGAAGAATTCGGCCTGCATGAACTGGCGGTGGAAGACGCACAGCACGGCCACCAGCGGCCCAAGGTGGAGGAATACGGCGACTCGCTGTTCGCCGTGATCCAGCTTGTCGAGATCGTCGACGGTGAATTGCAGGTCGGTGAAGTCGATATCTTCGTCGGCAAAAACTATGTGCTGTCGGTGCGCAACCGCAGCCAGCAGAATTTCCTCGGCGTGCGCGCCCGCGCCGAACGCGAGCAGCATCTGCTCAAACTCGGCTCCGGCTTCGTCTTCTATGCCCTGATCGACGCCGTGGTGGACCGCTACTTCCCTATCGTCGATGCGCTGGAAACTGAACTCGAGGAGATCGAGGAGCAGATTTTCAGCCAGGGTTCGGCGCGCTCCAATATCGAGCGGCTCTATGCGCTCAAGCGCAAGGTGCAGGTGCTGAAGCATGCCGTTGCGCCGCTGATGGATGCCGTTGGCAAACTCACCGGCGGCGGTCGCGTGCCGTTGGCCTGTACCGACATGCAGGTCTATTTCCGCGACGTTTATGATCACCTGATCCGCATCAACCAGCTCACCGATGTCATCCGCGAGACCATCAACACCGCGATGCAGGTGAACCTGTCCATGGTCACCATCGAGGAAGGCGAAGTGAACAAGCGGCTGGCCGCCTGGGCCGGCATCTTCGCCGTCGCCACCGCCTTCGCCGGCATCTGGGGCATGAATTTCGAAGTCATGCCCGAACTGAAGTGGGAATACGGCTACCCGACAGCCTTGCTGGTAATCGCCGGCGCCGCCGGCTTCCTCTACTGGCGCTTCCGCAAGTCCGGCTGGCTCTAAAGCAGCTTCAGGAACCGCTCCAAGGATGCAATCTCGGCCTTGAGGTCGGCACGACGCTCGGCGGCTTCCTCATCCTCGCCCCAAAGCTGCGCCTGGTGCAGTTCGTCCAGGAAGGCGGCCTCATAGGCGGCCTCGGCATCGAGATGCGCTTCCAGCAGGGCAAGGCCGATCACCGCCGAGCCGCAAACCGTGGTGGCGGTATGCAATGCCGTCAGCCGCAGCGGATCGAGGCCAGCGCACAGCCGGCGCAGGCGCTCGGCCAGTTCCGGCGGCTGCGCCACCGCCACGATGCCCTTGGTGGTGTGCATGGTGAGGTCGTAGCGGCGCTGGAACCAGTCCAGCAAGGGCTGCCAGACCTCGTCCTGGCGTGCCGCCAGTTCCACCTGCATGTCAGCGCGGTAGCACAGCAGGTCCGAGCCGCTATAGCGCACGATATCGGCGGTGGCAGGCGCCGCATCGACGGCCGTGCGGTCGATCGCCGTGGCCGCCAGCTTCATCAGCGGCATGGTCTGCGGCTGGATGCTCTCGCCCTGTGCCGCCCATTCCTCAGCAATAGCCTCGGCCAGCGCCAGGTTGGGCAGCGTCATGTCCAGCTTCGCCGGCGTTTTCAGCACACGGCCATCCAGCAGCACCACGGCACCATCCTCGCGCTGTTCGGCGGTGGCGGTCTTATAGAAACGCTTCATGCGACCCTTAGCGGCGGAACAGGTTGTTGAGGCTGCGGCCGAGATTCTCGACCGGATTGTTGTTCTGCGCCGGCGCCTGTTGCTGCTGCGCCCCCTGCTGTCCTTGGCCCTGCTGAGCCGGACGCGCCGTGCCGCCCGGCACCGGCTTGCCTTCCGCCAATGCCACTGCCTTGGCGCAGGCCTGCTGGCCGGTCTCGCTGCTGCCGCTGCTCATCAGCGGCGAGAGGATCGCCGCCGGACCGAGCAGGGCCGCGCCAGCCAAAGCGCCGACCACGCCCTTGGCGGTCGCCACCGGATCGGGATAGCCGCTGGGATTAGCCAGCGTGCCGCCGATCTTGATCGGCACCGCCAGGCTGGCCAGCGCCGCCTCGCGCGAAGACGGCACGATCTTGAGATCAAGCTGCTCGGTGCCGAGGTTGATCGCGCCTTCGCCGGCAATGGTGATGCGGCCGGTTTCGACAAAGAGCGGTTTCGGCGTTGCCACGCCGCCCTTGATTTCCAGCGCCGTCACAACGCATTCCAGCTTGGTCTTGGCGGTGGCCTGACCGATACGGCCAAGCGTGCGCAGGATATCGGCGCCGAGGAAATCGAGATACTGGTCGCGCAACTCGCCCTCGCCCACCTTGATCAGCACCTTGCCGTTCAGGCCGGCCATCAGCGCACGCACGCTGCCGCCCTGGCTGGTGAGGTCAGCGGTCAGATCGGTGCGGGCGTCGCGGCTGATGATGTCGGTGATCTTCTCACTTTTGAGATAGTCGCTCAGACCGAAATTCTTGCCATCCAGCTTCACCGTCAGCGCCTTGCTCTTGCCGTTCAGGCCAAGCTCGCCGCCGATGCTGCCACCGGAAACGCCAAGCCCGAAGGGCTTCACATTCAGCACGCCATCCTTGAGCGTCAGCGCGACAGTCACATTCTGCGCCGCGAGCATCGGGGCGCGGAACTTATCGGCCTTGAAGCGCAGATCGGCGTCGGCTGCATTGAGGCCATCGAGCGGCAGCGGTTCATCGCTGAACACCCGGTCGCTCTGCTTCGGCGCCGCCTTGCCGCCAGCCCCACCGGCACCGCCGGCCGTGCCGCCCTTGCCATCGCCGAGCAGCGGCATCAGGTCGAGCGACTTCGAGGCCAGGTCGAATTTCACCGCCGGCTTCGCCCCCACGAGCGCAATCTCGCCATTGCCGGCCAGATCGCTGCCGGCGATATCGGCGCTGATATTGCTCAAGGCATAGCGCTTCGGCCCGGTATCCTTCACCTGCGCCTTCAGCTTCACCGGCACCGCCTGCGCCACTTCGGCGCCGAACTTGGCGGCGAAGGCCTTGGCATTCGGCGTGGCGAAATCGATCTCCAGCGCCAGGCCCTTCTGCTGCATCAATTGCCGTACGCTGCCGGTCACGGAAACACGACCGATATCGTCGCTGCCCAGGCCGGCCTTGAGGTCGAATACACCCGGCTCGCCGGCATCGTCGCGCAACGTCCCTGCCGCGCTCAGCGGGCCGAAGCTCGGTGCGGTCTGCTTCGCCAGCGCCGCCAGCTTGGCGATATCCGGCGCCTCGGCGGTGAATTTCAGCGCATAGCCCTTGCCACCGACGGGATCCTTCACGCTGCCATCCACCGTGGCCTTGAGGCCGGCATTTGGAATCGCGAGGTTCAGCTTCACCGGCCAGGGCTTGGTCGGTGCCATCATCTCGGCGAGCGTGCCGAAAGTGCCGTCGGCAGTGATGTCGTTGCCGTCCACCTTGGCGGCGAGCTTGGCGGCGAGCATGCCGGCCGAATTCGATTTCAGCGAGAGTTCACTCAGCAGCACGTCATTCGACGCCCCGGCCTGGGCATCGCGGTAGGTCAGCTTGATATTCTTCAGCAGCAGATCGGAAATCGTCGGCATGGTCAGGGTCACGCCATCGGCTTCGGCCTGCACCGGTGCCTGAGTCTGGGCGGCCTGCTTCGCCGGTTCGCCGAATTCCCAGTTGGCGCGGCCCTGGCGGTCCTTCTCCAGCAGCAGGTCAACATCGGCCAGCACCAGGCGGTCGATCTTGAGCTGCCGGCCAAGCAGCGCGAAGAGGTCCAGTTCGGCGGAGAATTCACCGACAGTGAGCATGTTGGGCCGCGAGGCCCAGGAAGGATTAGCCAGCGTCACGCCCTTCACCGTCACCGCCGGCTTCGGGAAAATCGCCAGTTTCAGGTCGCTGGCCACATCCACCTTGCGACCCACGGCGCTCTGCGCCTGCGCCAGAATCTGCGGCTTGAAGCGGTTGACGTCGATGCTCAAGGCCACGGCGACGAGGCCACCAATCAGCAGCACCAGGGCAAGAACGATCCATTTCACGTAACGCATGGCGGCCTCCTAATTAATCAGCGGTCGCGTCCCATCAATTGCTGCACCAGCGGCGGCAACTCGGCAAAACGGCGAATCACCGTCTGGGCGCCAGCCTGCATCAGTTCGGCTGGATCATGATACCCCCAGGCGACGCCGATGGCACGCGCTCCGGCATTGCGTGCCATATGCATATCGAAAGTCGTGTCGCCGATGACAAGGGTGGAACCCGCCGACGCACCGGTTTCACGCATGGCGCGAAATACCATGTCGGGATCCGGTTTGCCGCGCGCGATATCCGCCGTCTGCAAGGTGATGAAGCGATTCGTCAGGCCGTGCATCGCCAGCGTTGCATCCAGGCCGCGCCGCGCCTTGCCGGTGGCGATGCCGAGCAGGCAGCCATCTGCTTCAAGCTTGTCCAGCACCTCGCGCAAGCCGGGGAACAAGGGCTCCTCATGATCGGGCTGGTGGCGCATCGAAAAAGCCGCCTCGCGATAGGCCGCCACCACCTGATCGGCATTGGCGGCGCCAGCTTCAAGCAACCGGCGTACCGAGATATCCAGCGGCAACCCGACCAGGCGGCGCACATCGTCTGCGGCCGGTTCCGGCAGGTTGAATGCCGCGAAGGCCTGCCGCATGGCAGCGATGATGTGGTGCTGGCTATCCACCAGCGTGCCGTCGCAATCGAACAGCACCAGGCAGGGGGGCGAAAACGCATCCGTGGCGAGAATCATTTGAAGAGAAAAGCATGCTCACCGCCGGGGCTCAATGTGGTGAGGGGATCAAATTCACCCCCCCGCACTGCAACATAAAAGCCCCCCGTCCTGGAGAACGGGGGGCCCTACTTACTGAACGCGACGCCAGACCGCGGAACGGTTAGTTCACGGCCTTCTTGGCTTCGTCCTTCTTGACCTCGGCCTTCTTCGCCTCAGCCTTCTTCACCTCGGCCTTCTTGGCTTCCGCCTTGTGCTCGGCCTTCTTGGCGTCGGTCTTGTGGGCATCGGCCTTCTTCTCAGCGGCCTTCTGCTCCACCTTAGCGGGCGCCGCCGGGGTCGGGGTCGGCTGGGTTGCCTGCACGGCGACCGGCGCGGTCACGCCAGTGGTCACCGAGGGGGCCGGGGTCTGCGCCTGGGCATAGGCGGCAGCGGTACCGAACGCAAGACCGCTGCTCACCAGCAGGGCGGTCGCAAGGGTCTTGAAACGGGTGATCATGATTGAACTTCCTCCGGGTCGTATCACGCTGGGCTGGGCGGGCTCGCCCTGGCCGGTGCGTGAGACAGGTTATCGCCGCCGAACATGGCGGCCTTGAGCCGCAATAGGGGTGACTCCGGGGTATTGTTGTGGCCGAATAGTGGCGCCGTCTGCGGGGTGCAAATCACCGGAGGGGGCGGTATCCTGCCGGGTAAACAAGGCAGCTATCCATCATGGCAAAGACAAAAGACAGTTCCAAAGACAGCAAGGGTCTCTCCGCCCTCACCCAGCTCGGTCAGGCCACCCGCCTGCCCGCTTCCCCGGAAGCGGCTGTGCTGGAAACCGTGCCCAATCCGAAGCCCGGCCGGCTCTATGCCATCCGCCTGGTGCAGCCGGAATTCACCAGCCTCTGCCCGCTCACCGGCCAGCCGGATTTCGCCCATCTGGTGATCGACTATGTACCGGCCAAGCGCATCGTGGAAAGCAAGTCGCTGAAGCTGTTCCTCGGCAGCTTCCGCAATCACGGCGCCTTCCATGAGGATTGCACGGTCTATATCGGCGAACGCCTGGCGGCGACGATGAAGCCGCGCTGGCTGCGCATCGGCGGCTACTGGTATCCGCGCGGCGGCATCCCGATCGATGTGTTCTGGCAAACCGGCAAGCCGCCTGCCGGCCTCTGGCTGCCGGACCAGGGCGTGCCGTCCTATCGCGGCCGGGGCTGAAGCTTGCGGGCGGCACTCCCCCGCGCTTTTGCCGTTTTCCTGGCCTGCCTGTGGCTGGCCGGCTGCGGCGGCATGGAGGATTCCATCCGCGACCTCAACCGCAGCCTCTATCGCGGCATCGGCGGCGCCCAGGAACGCCCCTCCGCCGCCGCCCGCAATGCCAGCGGCGCCAGCGGGCCGCTCACCGCCTGCCTCAACACCGAAAACGGCATGCTGTATTTCAGCCAGACCGGCCGCTGCGCGCCGGGCTATGTCGATATTCCGGCCAGCGACGCCGAGCGCCAACTGGCGCGGCGCGATGCCGATACCAGCGGCAGCACAACCGCCGCCCCGCAGCAGCGCCGCCTGCTGCCGTTGCGCGAAGGCCCATTGCCCACCGAACCTCAACCGGGGCAGCCAGCAACGCCGCAGGTTGCCACCTTGGGCGCCGGCATCCAGCCGCCGGAAGCCCTGCGCCAGAGCGGCCAGGCGCTGTGCTATGACGACAGCCGGCAGCAGATTTTCGGTGCCGACCAATGCCCGCCAGGCAGCCGCTGGATCGACACGCCGGAAGCCGAAGCCCTGCAGCGTGCCGCGCTTGAACAGGCCGCCTGGTGCTTTTTCAGCGGTCGCCGTGTGCTCTATCGCAGCCGCGCCTGCCGCCCCGGCGACCAGCAATTGGCGATGGCGGAAGCCGACCGGCTATGGGCCGAATTGCCCGCCGACCGCAAACCGCGCCAGCGCCCGAGTGGCGGCCAGCCGGCCCTGGCGCCGGTGCCGCAGGTGCAGGCAGCGCCGCGCGGCGGCGTCGACTCAACACCACTGCCGGCACCGCGCCGCTGAAATCACGCCCCAGGCTTGACGCTACCGACCAGTTTGAAACCGCCGGCCTGATCCGGTGTCAGCACCACGAATTCGGCCTGCTGCGGGAATATCCCGGTAAGCGCGGTGATGTTCACCTGGTGCGTCACGATTACCAGGTTGCCCGGCCCGCGATGCGCCGCAGCGCGCTGGCGCAGTGCCATTGTGCGGCCTTCACGGTCAGCCGTGTTATCAAAGAATGAATTGGCGCCAGACCAGGCTTCCACCCGCCCGAAAGCCAATTCGGCGGTCTCGATGCCACGACACCATTCGCTGCTCAATACGGCACTGATCACGATGGCACGCCGACGAAAGGCTTCCCCCAGGCTGCGCGCCTCGGCCCGGCCGGCTTCCGAGAGATTGCGCTGCGTGGTGCAGTCGCCAAGGCGGAAATTCGGCGGATCCCCCGTCCCCGGCACCGTGCTGGCATGGCGCATCACGACCACCTGGCCGCCCTGCTGCAAGGCGCTCCAGGCCGTCTCGTTGGCAGCGGCTGGCGCTACCATCAAGGCCAGCGCCAGCAACAGGAAGAGCCGCAGCATCGCTTAAACGACCGCGCTGGTCTCCGCCACCACGGTGGCGAAACGGTCATTCAGTGCCGCCATGGTGGCACGATGCACCATGTCAGCCGTCTGCACGCCGCCGAGCGGATCCGGCAGGTCGCGGGTGGCGCAGGCATTCGCCACCACGCCGACGCGGAAGCCATTATCCACCGCTGACCGCACCGTGGCGGAAATGCACATATGGGTGGCGAAGCCGCCGACGATGATTTCCTTGCGGCCCAAGCCGGCCAGCACATCCTTCAGATTGGTGTTGGCGAAACCATTGGGCAGCCCCTTGGTGATGGCCGTCTCGCCCGCCACCGGCTCCATGCCGGGAATGAACTGGCCGCCTACGCCGTCGAGATCGAAGGCGCCGCCTGGCTTGCCCTGGTGGCGCACATGCACCACCGGCGCACCGGCCTTGCGCGCGGCGGCGATCAGCAGTTTAAGCTCGGCCACGGCGGCATCGATACCGACCAGCGGCAGCTTGCCGATGGTGTATTCCTGCTGATGGTCGATCAGCACCAGGGCGGAGGCCGCCCAGGTCAGCGGCAGCTTCGGCGCACCGGCCATTTCAAGCAGGGTCTTGGGCATGGTCATCGGACTGATTCCTTGTTGCGTAACAGTGGAAGCAGCCTAATTGGTCGATTTGCGAACCGATAGTCGCTATTCTCGCGCCATGACTGTGCAAAAACGCACAAATAGCCTGGACTGGAACGATCTGCGCTACCTGCTGGAGCTGTCGCGCCAGGGCAGCCTTTCCGGTGCGGCGCGCGCGCTCGGCGTCAACCACGCCACGGTCGGCCGCCGCCTGGATGCATTGGAACAGCAGCTTGGCGCGGCGCTGACCGAACGCGCCGGCAGACAATGGCGCCTCACCGCCTTGGGCCAGGAAGCATTGGCCGCCGCTTCGCGCATCGAGGAACCGGCCTTGCAGATCGAGCGGCTGGCCGCCGGGCGCAATGCCAGCTATGGCGGCCATCTGCGCCTCACCGGCACCGAGGGCGCCGCCATGCTGCTGCTGGTGCCGGCCCTGCTGGAACTGCGCCGGCGCCATCCGGGCCTGACCGTCACGCTGCTCACCGACCACAAGCCGCTGAGCCTGGCGCGGCGCGAGGCCGATCTGGCACTGCGCTGGGCCAGGCCGCGCGGCGGCGAACTCTATGCCCGCAAGCTCGGCGAGGTGCCGTTCCGGCTTTACGTGCGCGATGGCTTCCAGGCCAGCGCCCAACCATTGCCGACACTCGGCTATGACGAAAGCCTGGACGAATTGCCGGAACAGCGCTGGCTGCTCAAGCAACCGGAGCGATTCCGCTTTGTGTTCCGCTGCAACAGCATGCCGGTGCTGCTTTCCGCGTTGCGCGCCGGCCTCGGCGCTGGCCTGCTGCCGGAATTCGCCGCACGGCAATGGCCCGATCTGATACCGCTGGAAAAAGCCCCGGCCTTAAGCCGCGAGCTATGGCTGGTGCGGCACAAGGACACGCGCCAGGCGCCACGGCTGCGCGCCGCCGCCGATGCGATAGCTGAGAGCATCGTCCGCCAGCTCAAGCAGTCGGAAGTCTAGGGTTTCGCCTCCAGCCACTGCAGCAGGCTGTCGAGGGCGGGACAAAGCGACTGCCCCCAATCGGTGAGATGGTATTCAACCTTCGGCGGCACCTGTGGATATACGATACGGCGCACAATACCGTCGCGCTCCAATTGCCGCAGTTGTTGCGCCAGCATTTTCTGTGAAATCGTCGGGATCGCTTGCTCCAACTCCGAGAAGCGCAGCAACTTGCCCCCGAACAGATGGAACAGGATGGTCAGCTTCCAACGCCCTTCAAGCATGCCAAGCGCGTGCTCGACGCCGAGCGCAGCGGTCTGCGGCGTGTAGGCATCATCCTTACTTTTCGGTGTGTAGCTTACTTTTTCGTGCGTTCTTGCCATTGCGGAATCTTATCTCCACCTTCCGGGCCACGCAAATCGAACCGGAGGTACATCGATGACTATTCCCACAGCGCCGCTGTCTGGCCGTTCTGCCCTGGTCACTGGCGGAACGAAAGGTATTGGTGCCGCAACAGTTGCGGCCTTGCGGGAAGCCGGAGTCAATGTTCTGGCCGCGGCGCGCAATATCGGTGAGGATCCCGACTGCATCGCCGCGGACCTCTCGACCCCTGGTGGCTGCGCGAAATTAGCCGATGCGGTGCGGCAACGCTTCGGGGCACCGGATATTCTGGTACATGTCGCTGGCGGTTCCTCAGCACCAGCCGGTGGCTTCGCCACGCTCGATGACACGGAATGGCAAAAGGCACTCGACCTTAATCTGCTAGCAGCGATGCGTCTTGACCGCGCTCTATTGCCGGCAATGCTGGCGCGGGGCAGCGGTGTGATCGTGCATGTTACCTCGATTCAAGGGCAATTGCCGTTGCATGAGGCAACCCTGGCCTATGCCGCTGCCAAGGCCGCGCTATCGAACTACAGCAAGGGCCTGTCGAAGGAAGTGGGGCCACGCGGCATCCGCGTGGTGCGGGTATCGCCCGGTTGGGTGGAAACCGAAGCCGCGATCAACTTTGTGCGGGAACTGGCGCACAACAGCGGGACCGATTACGACGGGGCAAAATCCCAGCTAATGCAGTCGCTGGGCGGCATTCCCATCGGCCGCCCCGCCCGGCCACGGGAAGTGGCGGACCTAATCGCATTTCTCGTTTCGCCGGCCGCCGCCAGCATTACCGGCTCGGAATTCGTCATCGATGGCGGCACGGTACCGACGGTTTAGTGCAATCCATCCTTCTGCAGGCTGCGGCGCAGGCGGCGCAGCCCGAGCCATACCGTGCCGGCGACCAGTGGAATGGCGACGCCGATGGCGACTTCCTTGTGGATCGGCACGCCGACCGCATGCAGCGCCTGAGCGGCATAGCCGACCAGACCGACGGCGTAATAGGTGATCGCCGCAACCGAAAGCCCTTCCACGGTCTCCTGCAGCCGTAGCTGCAATTTCAGCCGGCGGTTCATGGCATCGAGCTGCGCCACGTTCTGCCGCTCCAGCGCCACATCGACGCGGGTGCGCAGCAGGTTCGCCATGCGGGTGGCGCGGCGCGACAGGCCCTCGATACGCTCGGCCATGGTCTCGCAGGTGCGCATCGCAGGGCTGAGACGCCGCTCCATGAATTCGCCAAGCGTCGGCAAGCCTTCGATGCGCTCCTCGCGCAATTCCTCGATGCGGCGCGACACCAGCGCGTGATAGGCGCGCGCGGCGCCGAAGCGGAATGGCGTGTCCACCGCCAGGGTCTCGACCTCGGCTGCCGCACCGGCGATCTCGCGCAGCAGGGTCTGCTCGCTTTCCTGATGCTCCACATCCACCATGCGGCTGGCGAGCCGACCCAGCCCCTGCTCCAGCGCGGTGATGCGTGGCGCCACCTTCTGCGCCAGCGGCAAAGCCAGCAGCGCCATCATGCGGTAGCTCTCGATATCCAGCAGGCGCAGCACCAGGCGGCCACGCTGCGCATCGGTGAGGCCGTGATCGTGGATCAGCAGCATGGTTTTGCCCTGCCGCAACTTGAAATCGGTCCACACATCGGCGCGGCCAGAAACCGCGCGCGAGGCGACCAGGGCATTCTCGTCATAAAGCCGCGCCAGCAAGGCGGTATCGGGGGCCGGCTCATTGGGCGCCAGGATCACCAGATCAGAGGCCGCGATCAGTTCACCCGGCAGGCTGGCGATCCAGGCCTGCAAGGCCGGTGGTAGATCGGCGGCTGCTTCCACCGACGAGCCGGCGGCGCGCGGAAGGTAGAGCGTGTAGGTGGTGAATTCGGTGCGGCGCTCTTGAATGGCCACATAGGGGCCGAGCGTCAGCACGGCATGCTTGGCGATGGTCTCGGCAGCTTCGACACCCTGCGCCAGCGCCAGGCTGCGCAACGGATCGCCCGTCAGGCTGGCCGGGCCGAACAGCACGAAATTCAGTACCCTTGCGGGGGCGGACAGCGGCACCGGCGGCCGCGCATGCAGTTCGTCTGCCAGCGCCTGGCGCAGCGGATGGATAGTGGCCGGCATCGCGCCGGCGTTGCTGCCGTCTATTCCAGCCATGAATCGGCGTCGTCTTCTTCCGGATCGAAACCGAGAAAATCCCAGGACGCCAGCATATGCGGCGGCATCGGCGCACGCACCTGGAAGATATCGCCATCCGGATGCTCAAGCCGCAGGGCGCGGGCATGCAGGTGCAGCTTGCGGCTGATGCCGCCGGTAAGCTGCTTCTCGGCATCGCCATATTTGCCGTCGCCGGCAATTGGCGTGCCGATGAAAGCCGAGTGGACGCGGAGCTGGTGTGTGCGGCCGGTCACTGGCGCCATGGCCAGCCAGGCGGCGCGGCGGCCGGCGGTGGCAACCGTGCGGTAGAGCGTGATTGCAGATTTACCTGCTTCCGGGTCGCCGGCCATGCGCTCGCCCAAGGGGCCAGGCAGCTTGGCCAGCGGCATGTCGATCTTGCCCTGGCGTGGCGTCGGCACACCGGTCACCAGCGCCCAGTAGAGCTTGTGCGCTTCGCGCTTGCGCAAGGCGGCGGTGAGCTTGGCGGCAGCCTTGGCGGTGCGCGCCAGCACCAGTACGCCGCTGGTATCCTTGTCCAGGCGATGCACCAGGCGCGGCCGTTCCGCTGCCTCGAAGCGCAGGTAATCCAGCAGGCCGTCGAGATGCTCGTTCAGGCCGGTGCCGCCCTGGGTGGCGAGGCCCGGCGGCTTGTTCAGCACGATCACCGCGTCGTCCTTGTGCAGCACGGCGGCCTGCAAAGCCTCGATCCGCTCGGGGTCGATCTTCAGGATGCGCGGCGCCGGCTTGGAATCCGCTGCCGGCGGATCGCCCAGTGGCGGAATGCGCAAGGTCTGGCCGGCTTCAAGCCGGGTGGCTGCCTTGGCGCGGCCGCCATCCACGCGCACCTGCCCGGTGCGTAGCAGCTTTTCCAGCTTGCCATGGCCAAGCCAGGGATAATGGCGCTTGAACCAGCGGTCGAGCCGCAGGTCAGCCTCATCGTCGGCGACGACGCGGGTGGTAATCTGATTCATGGTGTTGGTCCGATCAGCGCCAGACTCGGCGCACGGTATCGACGGGGGCTTGCGGCTCGGGCTGGGCCACGGGGACTTCCTGCTTCTGCTGGCGGCGCTTCTCCGCCTGCTCCTCCAGCCATTCCAGGCGGCGTTGCTCGTGACCCTCTATCGACTGGACTTCGAGTTCGCATTCCTGGCCGACCTGGAAAAGGATCTGCTTGTTGATCTTGGAGAACCGCGACAGCTTCTCGATGAAGCATTCCTCGCGCGAGGGAATGACGCCGGGCTGATAGTACGGCTTGTCATCGTCCTTCACGATGGACATGCCGATATAGCCCGAGAGCACGGCCAACAGCAACACGGCACCCATGCCGGTCAGCAGGCGCGCGACCGGGGAATTCTTGTCTGGCAGCAGATTGGCGAGCTGGGCCATGATGGCAAACCCTATCTCCCTAGCCTTACCAAATAGTTAGGGAGCCTTTCCGGTAAAGTCACCCCCGGCGGGGATATTCCCTTAAAGATCGCCCTCTTCCTGTCGCTTGGCGCGCAATTTCTGCCAATATTCCAAGCGCTTAATGACTTCCCGCTCAAAGCCGCGCTCAACCGGGCGGTAGAGTTGCTGGCGGTCCATCCCATCGGGGAAGTAGTTCTGGCCGGAGAAGCCGTCCTCGGCATCGTGGTCATAGGCATAGCCGCTGCCATAGCCGAGCTGCTTCATCATCTTGGTTGGCGCATTCAGGATATGCATCGGCGGCATCAGCGAGCCATGCTCCTTGGCGGCCCGCTTGGCGGCGCTCTCGGCCTTGTAGACGGCATTCGATTTCGGCGCTGTGGCGAGATACACCACGGTCTGCACCAGGCCGATCTCGCCTTCCGGGCTGCCGAGGAAATCATACAGCTCCTTGGCCGCCATCGCCTGCAGCAGCGCATTGGGATCGGCCATGCCAATATCCTCGGCGGCGAAGCGCGCCAGCCGGCGCATGATGTAGAGCGGTTCCTCGCCGCCGATCAGCATGCGCGCCAGCCAGTAGAGCGCGGCATCGACATCGGAACCGCGCAGCGATTTATGCAGCGCGCTGATCAGGTTGTAATGCTCTTCCTGGCTCTTGTCGTAGAGCGGCGCACGGCGCTGCAGCAGGGTTGCCAGCCGTGCCGGATCGAGGTCGCCGCCGGTGCTCAGACTGAAGACCTGCTCGGCCATGTTCAGCAGGTAGCGGCCATCGCCATCGGCCATGGCGCGGAGTGCGGCGCGCGCCTCCGGCGTCAATGGCAGCGGCTTGGCTTCAATGGCCTCGGCGCGCGCAAGCAAGGCATCCAGCGCCGCATCATCCAGGCGGTGCAGCACCAGCACGCTGGCCCGCGACAGCAAGGCGCCGTTCAGCGCGAAACTGGGATTCTCCGTGGTGGCGCCAACCAGCACCACGGTGCCGTCTTCCACATAAGGCAGGAAGCCATCCTGCTGCGCCCGGTTGAAGCGGTGAATTTCATCCACGAACAGCAACGTACGCTGGCCCTGCTCACGCCGCGCCCGGGCGGCATCGAAAGCCTTGCGCAGATCGGCAACACCGGAGAACACCGCCGAGAGCGGCGCAAAATAAAGCCCGGTGGCTTCCGCCAGCAACCGCGCGATGGAAGTCTTGCCGGTGCCCGGCGGTCCCCACAGGATCAGGCTGGACAGCCGCTTTGCTGCCACCATGCGGGCCAGCGGCCCCTCGCCCTTCAGCAGATGGTCCTGGCCGATCACCTCGTCCAGCGCCTTCGGCCGCAGCCGGTCGGCCAGCGGCCCCGCCGGCTCCAGGCCCGCCTGCTGGAACAGGTTGCTCAAGCGCGGACCTGAAGCTGCAGCAACTGGTCGCCGCGCTTCAGCACCAGCAGCCATTGCTGCGGGCTGTTGCGCAGCGCGCGCTGCAAGTCGGCAACATCCTTGATGTCAGTGTTGTTGATCTTGACCACCACATCGCCCGGTCGCAGCCGGATGCGGTTGGCCGGCGAACCACCTGCCAGATTCAGCACGATGACACCGCTGGCCAGGGCATCGAAGCCGATCTCCTCGGCAAAGGCCGGCGAGAGGTTGCCCACCGTGGCGCCGGCCAGAGGATGATTGCCATTGAGTTGGGTCAGTTCGCGCGGCGGCGTTTCCGGCGCCTCAATCAGCGGAATGGACAATGTGCGCATACGGCCCTGGCGCAGCACGTCGAGCGTCGCGTTCTCGCCGAGCTTGCGCGTGGCGATGCGGAATTTCAGTGCGCGCGGATCGTTCACCTCGCGGCCATCCACCTTCAGCACCACATCGCCGGTGCGCAGGCCGGCGCGGTCGGCCGGGCCGCCGGGGAAGGTCTGGCCGACCAGCACGCCGTTCGGCCGCTCCATGCCGAGGCCCTGTGCCGCTTCCGCCGTTACCGGCGTGGCGCTGGCGCCAAACCACGGGCGACGGATGCCCTTGCCGGAAAGCGCGCTGGCCACTGTGGCGGCAACAAGGTTGGAGGGAATGGCGAAGCCGATGCCGACGCTGCCGCCGGTTTTGGAAAAGATCGCGGTGTTGATGCCGGCAAGCCGGCCATCCATCGTCACCAGCGCGCCACCGGAATTGCCCGGATTGATCGCGGCATCGGTCTGGATGAAGGATTGCGCATCGGCATCGCCGACATCGGTGCGGCCCAAAGCCGAGACGATGCCCTGGGTCACGGTCTGCCCGACGCCGAAAGGATTGCCGATAGCCAGCACCAGTTCGCCGACCTGGAGATCGTCGGAATCGCGGAACTCAAGCGCCGGCAGCACCTCGCCGCGCGTTTCGATGCGCAGGATCGCCAGGTCGGTCTTGGGATCGGCGGCGATCACCTTGGCCTCGAATTCACGGCGGTCGGCCAGGGCTACCACGATCTCGGTGGCGCCATCGATGACATGGTTGTTGGTGACGATGACGCCATCGGCTTCCACGATCACGCCGGAACCGAGCGACTGTGCCACGCGCTCGCGCGGGATGCCGAACATCTGCTGGTCGCCGAAGAAACGGCGGAAGATCGGATCGTCGAGCAGCGGCGAACGCTGCACCACCCGTTCCACCTTGCGCGTATAGACATTCACCACAGCCGGCGCCACCTGGCGTACCAGCGGCGCAAACGTAAGCTGGATCTCGGTGCGGCTCTGCGGCACGCGCTGGGCCGGCAGGGATGCCTGGGCGAACACCGTGCCGGCATTCAGCAGGAGAGCCAGGGCCGAAAGCAGCAGCGCTGCCAGCCGGCCGGAAGTCAGGAAAAAGCGTTTCGTCATGTTGGATGATAAGGAGCCGTTGCGGGAAAATTCAAGCCGGGAGCGGTGTCCTGGTTTACCGCCACCTCTGCTCGGTTATGCTAGGGGCAATGATCAACCCACCCCTTGAAAGTGGCCGGTTGCGCCGGCTGCATACCTACTGGCGCGAGCGTGCCGGTACCCTGCCCTATCCCAGCCGCGCCAAGATCGATCCCGCCGGGATGACCTTCATCCTCGGCGACCTGATCCTGATTGACGTGCTGCCGAAGCCCGGAGGCGGCTGGCGCTACCGCTACCGGCTCTATGGTTCCAACGTGGTGGAACGCCAGGGCTTCGACCTGACAGGGCAGTTCCTGGAGCAGCATCCCTGGCCGGCCTTCGCCGCCGAGATCACTCCCAGCTACGACCGCGTGGTGGCCAGCGGCAGGCCGGAGATTTTCACCCGCGAACAGGAACTCGATGGCCGCTCATTCCGCCACCAGTCGCTGCTGCTGCCACTGGGCCAGGATGGCACTGTCAGCATGCTGTTGATCGGCGTTGCCTTCGAGGCAATCTAGATAAAAGAAAAAGGCCGGCGCGTGAGCACCGGCCTTTTCAATTCGGTATGCCTGAAGCGACTTATGCCGCTTCGGCTTCCTCGGCCACCTGCACCGGGCCCGAGTCCAGGCCCTTGGCGGCCGGATCGCGGTCGACCAGCTCGATCACTGCCATCGGGGCGGCATCGCCGTAGCGGAAGCCGGCCTTGAGCACACGGGTGTAGCCACCCTGGCGCGAGGCATAGCGGGCGTTCAGGGTCTTGAACAGCTTGTCCACCGCCGACTTCTCGGGGATGAAGGCCAGAGCCTGACGGCGGGCATGCAGATCGCCGCGCTTGCCGAGCGTGATCAGCTTGTCCATCAGCGGCTTCAGCTCCTTGGCCTTCGGCAGCGTGGTGGTGATCTGCTCGTGCTTGATCAGCGCGGCAACCATGTTGCCGAACATGGCGCGGCGGTGGGAGCTGGACTTGTTCAGCTTGCGGCCGGCATTACGATGGCGCATGGGAAACTCTCCTTAGTCTTTCTTATCGGCCTTGGATCAGTACTGATCCTGATATTTCTTGGCCATCTCTTCGATATTCTCAGGCGGCCAGTTCGGCACATGCATGCCGAGATGGAGGCCCATCTGCGACAGCACTTCCTTGATCTCGTTCAGCGACTTGCGGCCGAAGTTCGGCGTGCGGAGCATTTCCGCCTCGGTCTTCTGGATCAGGTCGCCGATGTAGACGATGTTGTCGTTCTTCAGGCAGTTCGCCGAACGCACCGAGAGTTCGAGTTCGTCGACGCGGCGGAGCAGGTTCGGATTGAATTCCGGCTCGGCAATCGACTTCTCGCGAACTTCGTTCTTCGGCTCCTCGAAGTTGATGAAGAGCTGCAGCTGGTCCTGCAGGATGCGCGCGGCATAGGCCACGGCGTCTTCCGGCTTGATCGAGCCGTTGGTCTCGACCTGCATGGTCAGCTTGTCATAGTCGAGGATCTGGCCCTCGCGGGTATTCTCGACCTTGTAGGAAACCTTGCGCACCGGGCTGTAGAGCGCATCCACCGGGATCAGGCCGATCGGCGCGTCTTCCGGGCGGTTGGCCGAAGCCGGCACGTAGCCCTTGCCGGTCTCGACGGTCAGTTCCATGCGGATGGCGGCACCGTTATCCAGCGTCATCAGCACATGGTCCGGATCCATGACTTCGATGTCATGGCCGGTCTCGATCATCTTGGCGGTGACTTCGCACGGACCCTTGGCATTCAGGTACATGCGCTTCGGGCCTTCGCCGTGCATGCGCAGCGCCATCGACTTGATGTTCAGCACGATGTCGGTGACATCCTCGCGCACACCCGGGATGGAGGAGAATTCATGCAGCACGCCGTCGATCTTGATCGAGGTGACGGCAGCGCCCTGCAGCGACGACAGCAGCACGCGACGCAGTGCGTTGCCCAGCGTCAGGCCAAAACCACGCTCCAGCGGCTCCGCGACGATCGTCGCGGTACGGCCCGGCACGGCGCCCGGCTCGATCACCAACTTGTTCGGCTTGATCAGATCGGTCCAATTCTTCTGGATCACCTGCGACCTCGTTCTGTTGCCGCATCGCGCAAGAGCCCTGGCTCACAGCCAAGTGCCCGGCGACGCGGCCGGAATATAAACCCGGCACCAGCAAAGCCGGTGCCGGCTGGGATCAGATGCGGCGGCGCTTCGGCGGACGGCAGCCGTTATGCGGGATCGGCGTCACGTCGCGGATGCTGGTGATCACGAAACCAACGGCCTGCAGGGCACGCAGAGCGGACTCACGGCCAGCACCCGGGCCCTTCACTTCCACTTCCAGGGTACGCACGCCATGCTCAGCGGCGCGGCGGCCGGCTACGTCGGCGGCGACCTGCGCGGCATACGGAGTCGACTTGCGCGAGCCCTTGAAGCCCTGGCTGCCCGACGACGACCAGGCAATGGTGTTGCCCTGCGCATCGGTGATGGTGATCATCGTGTTGTTGAAGGAGGCATTCACATGCGCGACGGCAGAGGTGATGTTCTTCTTCTCTTTGCGCCGGGGGCGCGCAGCCTTGTCCTTGACCATGGCGATCCTACTATCCTTGCATCATTCCTGCGGCGAATGCCGCATATGGTAATGGCGGCCCAGGCCGGATCAGCCTGGGCCGCCACCAAAATTCTTTAGCGCGGCGCCTTCTTCTTACCGGCGATCGCGACAGCCTTGCCCTTGCGGGTGCGGGCGTTGGTGTGGGTGCGCTGACCGCGGACCGGCAGGCCCTTGCGGTGACGCAGGCCGCGATAGCAGCCCAGGTCCATCAGGCGCTTGATGTCCATCGCGATCTGGCGACGGAGATCACCCTCGACCTTGTACTCGCGGTCGATGGCTTCGCGGATCTGAAGCACTTCCGCATCGGTCAACTGATTCACCCGACGCTCGGCCGGGATGTTGACCTTTTCACAAATCTCTTTCGCCTTCACCCGGCCAATGCCGTAGATGTAGGTCAGTGCGATCTCGACCCGCTTATTGGTCGGGATGTTCACGCCTGCGATACGCGCCACGCCTTCTCTCCTCGCGTCAACGACTCAAGCCCGCTTGAGTCGGTCAATCCGGGCGACCTGATAGCCAACAGAAAAACTCAACGTAAACAGTGATTTACGCTGAGCGGCCATCCAGTTGTTTGATCGCACCCGCTGCCCAAGGGGCGCGATTATAGAAACTCTCCGTAACTAGTCAACTCTAAAAGGCTTTTCGCCTCAGATCGATTTCAGAACTCCATCAATCTGACGCGTCACCTCATCGATTTCCGCCATGCCATCAACCTGACGGAGTATACCCTTCCCCTCATAGTACGGGAGAAGTGGTGCAGTCTGTTCATGGTAGGCCTTGAGCCGGGGAACTACGGTCTCGGCCTTGTCGTCGGCACGGCGGGTAAACTCGGTCGACCCGCAGCGGTCGCACACGCCCGGCTGCTTGGTCGGCTGGAAAGTGTCGTGATAGCCGGCGCCGCACTTGGCGCAGGTGAAGCGGCCGGTGATGCGGGATACCAGCACCTTGTCGTCCACCTTCATCTCGATCACGGCATCAAGCTTCAGCTTGCGCTCGGACAGCATCTTGTCCAGCGCCTCGGCCTGCTTGGTGGTACGCGGGAAACCGTCCAGGATGAAGCCCTTGCGGCAATCCGGCTGGTCGATGCGGTCGGCGATGATGCCAACCACGATATCGTCGGAAACCAGGCCACCCTGGTCCATGATCGCCTTGGCCTTCAGGCCGATGGCGGTGGCGGCCTTGACGGCGGCACGCAGCATATCGCCGGTGGAGAGCTGCACGAGGCCATGGCTCTGGGTCAGACGCTGGGCCTGGGTGCCTTTACCGGCGCCTGGCGGTCCGAGCAGGATAAGCCTCATTTGCGTGCTCCCCTCAGCTTGGCCTTCTTGATGAGGCCCTCATACTGATGCGCCAGCAGGTGCGACTGGACCTGCGCCACGGTGTCCATGGTAACGCTGACCACGATAAGCAGCGAGGTGCCGCCGAAGTAGAACGGCACCGAGAAGCGCGAGATCAGGATTTCCGGCAGCAAGCAGACAGCGGCGATATAAACCGCGCCAGCCACGGTGATGCGGGTCAGGACATAATCGAAATACTCGGCGGTGCGCTGGCCAGGGCGGATGCCCGGCACGAAGCCGCCATGCTTCTTCAGGTTATCGGCGGTCTCCACCGGGTTGAACACCACGGCGGTATAGAAGAAGCAGAAGAACACGATCAGCGCCACATACATCAGCATGTAGAGCGGCTGGCCATGGCCCAGCAGGGCCGTGACGGTGGTGAGCCATTCCGGACCGCCGGCGCCAGCGGTGAACTGCGCAATGGTCATCGGCATCAGCAGCAGCGAGGAAGCGAAGATCGGCGGAATGACGCCGGCCGAATTCAGCTTCATCGGCAGATGCGAGCTTTCGCCGCCGAACATGCGGGCGCCGACCTGGCGCTTCGGATACTGGATCAGGATGCGGCGCTGGGCGCGCTCCATGAACACGATGCCGTAGATCACGGCAACAGCACCAACCAGCACCACCACGATCACCGCCATGGAGAGCGCGCCGGTGCGGCCCAGTTCCAAGGTGGCAGCGAGCGCACGCGGCAGCTCGGCGATGATGCCGGCGAAGATGATCAGCGAAATGCCGTTGCCGACGCCGCGCTGGGTGATCTGCTCGCCCAGCCACATCAGGAACATGGTGCCGCCGGTGAGCGTCACGACCGTGACGAGGCGGAAGAACATCCCCGGCTCGATCACGGCGCCGACGCCGCGGCCGCCGGTCATGCCCTCAAGGCCGATCGCGATGCCATAGGCCTGCACCACAGCGAGCAGCACGGTGCCGTAGCGGGTAAATTGATTGATGCGCTTGCGGCCGGCCTCGCCTTCCTTCTTCATCGCCTCGAATGACGGCACCACGGTCGTCAGAAGCTGCATGATAATGGAGGCCGAGATATACGGCATGATGTTGAGCGCGAAGATGGTCATGCGCTCGAGCGCGCCACCGGCGAAAACATTGAACAGGCCAAGGATGCCGCCGGACTGCTGCTTGAAAATGTCGGCCAGCACCGTCGGGTCGATACCCGGCAGCGGGATGTAAGTGCCAAGCCGATAGATGATCAGCGCGCCCAGGGTGAACCAAATGCGCTTCTTCAGCTCGGTGGCCTTGGCAAAGGCCCCAAGATTCAGGCTGGCTGCCATACGTTCTGCGGCCGACGCCATCGTAGCTCCTTGATCCAACGCCCGGGAGGCGATGCCTGGGGGGAAACGAAACGACTAACCAACCATATGGCGTGGGCCTCAGCCCACGCCAAGTGGATGGCTTACTTCTTCTTCTTCTTGGCCTTCTCGGCCTTGACGGCTGCGGAGCGGGCCAGCGCCTTGACCTTGCGGGTCTCCAGCACGGTGACCGAACCGCCGGCCTTCTCCACCGCCTCGCGGGCAGTGGCGGAGACGCCCTGCACCGACACGGCGATCTTGGCCTTCAGCTCACCGGCACCGGTGCCGAGCAGGCGCACGCCATCGGCGGCCTTGCCCGAGATCAGGCCGGCAGCCTTCAGCGCCGCGCCGTCGACCGGCTTGGAAGCATCGAGCTTGCCCTTGTCGATCGCGGCCTGCAGGCGGCCGAGATTGACCAGATCGAAATCCTGCGGGTTGAGCGGGTTGAAACCACGCTTCGGCAGACGACGATGGATCGGGGTCTGGCCGCCTTCAAAGCCCATGATCGACACGCCGGTGCGCGCCTTCTGGCCCTTGACGCCACGGCCCGAGGTCTTGCCCTTGCCGGAGCCGATGCCGCGACCGACGCGCATGCGGTTCTTGCGCGCACCTTCGTTATCGGCGATCTGATTGAGACGCATGTTCCTATTCCTTCCTGCGGCTGACTAAATCAGCCTTCGACGCGGACCAGGTGGCTCACCTTGGCGATCATGCCGCGCACCGCCGGAGTATCCTCCAGCTCGCGGCTGTCGTGCAGGCGGCGCAGGCCCAGGCCCTTGATGGTCTGCTGCTGGTCTTCCGTGCGCTTGTTAGCGGAGCGGATCCAGGTGACCTTCACCTTCTTGTTCGCCATGACAGATTACTCCTCGCTGTCGGCGCGGCGGCCGAGGATGTCGGCCACCTTCTTGCCGCGCTTGTTGGCGATGTGACGCGGAGCGTTCAACGCCTGCAAGGCGGCGAAAGTCGCCTTCACCATGTTATGCGGGTTCGAGCTGCCGATCGACTTCGTCACCACGTCGGCAACGCCCAGCGTCTCGAACACGGCGCGCATCGGGCCGCCGGCGATGATGCCGGTACCGGCCGGAGCGGCGCGCAGCACCACCTTGCCGGCGCCATGACGCGCTTCGATGTCGTGATGCAGCGTGCGGCCTTCGCGCAGATTGACGCGGATCAGGTTGCGCTTGGCATGCTCGGTGGCCTTGCGGATCGCTTCCGGCACTTCGCGGGCCTTGCCCGAACCGTAGCCGACGCGGCCCTTCTGATCACCCACCACCACCAGGGCGGCGAAACCGAAACGCTTACCGCCCTTCACCACCTTGGCGACGCGGTTGATGGAGACCAGCTTGTCGACGAACTCGCTGTCGCCGCGCTCGCCGCGCTCGCCGCCGCGCTCACCGCGCTCGCCGCGTTCGCCCCGCTCCCGTTGATTACCAGCCATGTCCGAAAACCTTTCTTAGAAGTTCAAGCCGCCTTCGCGAGCCGCCTCAGCGAGCGCCTTGACGCGCCCATGGTAGAGGTAGCCGCCACGGTCGAAGATCACGTCGTTGATGCCGGCGGCCTTGGCGCGCACGGCGATCAGCTTGCCGACCTCGGCAGCGGCATCCTTGTTGCCGCCAGCCTTCAGCGTGGAACGCAGGTCCTTCTCCAGCGAGGAGGCGGAGGCCAGCGTCACACCCTTGGTGTCGTCGATGATCTGGGCGTAGATGAAGCGCGAGGTGCGATGCACACTGAGACGCGGACGGCCATGGGCCGCCTCCACGATCCGGGTGCGGTTCCGTTCCTTGCGGCGCGCATTCAGCGCATTGAGGCGAGTGAGCTTGCTCATGCGGCCATTCCTTACTTCTTCTTGCCTTCCTTACGCAGGATGGTCTCGTCGGAATACTTGATGCCCTTGCCCTTGTAAGGCTCGGGCGGCTTGATGGCGCGGATGTCCGCAGCCACCTGGCCGACGAGTTGGCGGTCAGCGCCGGAGATCTTGATCGAGGTGGGCTTTTCCACCTTGATCTCGATGCCAGCAGGGATCGGATAGTTCACGTCATGGCTGAAGCCCATGTTGAGCTGCAGGTTCTTGCCCTGCAGCGCAGCACGCAGGCCGACGCCGTTGATGTCCAGCTCGCGGCTGTAACCGTCCTTCACGCCCTTCAGCAGATTGCTGACCAGCGTGCGCTGCATGCCCCACATGGAGCGCGAGCGGCGGTTAATGCTGCGCGGCTTGACGGTGACCTTGTTGTCAGCCAGTTCGACCGAGAGGTCATCGACGATGGTGAGCTTCAGCTCGCCCTTCGGGCCCTTGGCGGTCAGGGTCTGGCCAGCAAGCTGGACCTGGACGCCCTGGGGCACCGCAACGGGATGTTTGCCGATACGCGACATGTTCCCCTACTCCCTTAGAACACGCGGCAGAGGACTTCGCCGCCGACATTGGCGGAACGAGCCTCGATATCCGACATCACGCCGCGCGGGGTCGACAGGATCGAGATGCCAAGGCCACCACGCACCTTCGGCAACTCGGAGATGCCGGAATAGACGCGACGGCCAGGCTTGGAGACGCGGTTGATCGCCTTGATCACCGGCTCGCCCTCGAAATACTTCAGCTCGATGCGCAGGTTGCGCTTGTTGCCATCTTCCAGCAGCTCGTAGCCGCGGATATAGCCTTCCTTCTTCAGGACCTCGAGCACATTGGCGCGCAGCTTGGAAGCCGGCGATTCAATGCTCGACTTGCCGGCCTGCTGGCCATTGCGGATACGGGCGAGCAGATCGCCCAACGGATCGGAAAGAGCCATTTTCCTCTGCCCTCCTTACCAGCTCGACTTCACCATGCCGGGGATCTGGCCGTTCGAGGCCAGCTCACGCAGCATGTTGCGCGACAGTTTCAGCTTGCGATAGAAGGCGCGCGGACGGCCGGTCAGTTCGCAACGGTTGCGCACGCGGATCTTCGCGGAATTGCGCGGCATCTCCGCCAGCTTAAGGGCCGCCGCGAAACGCTCTTCCGGTTCGGCGGTCTTGCTCGACACGGCCGCCTTCAGGCGGGCGCGCTTCGCAGCATAACGGGCCGCCAGCTTGCGGCGGTGCTCATTCTTTTCGACGGAACTCTTCTTCGCCATGATCAGCGATCCTTTCCGGCTCAGTTCTGGAACGGCATGCGGAAACCGGCGAGCAGCGCCTTGGCTTCCTCATCCGTCTTCGCCGACGTGCAGATGATGATATCCATGCCGCGCACGGCATCGACCTTGTCGTAATCGATCTCAGGGAAAATGATCTGTTCCTTGAGACCCAGGGCGTAGTTGCCCCGACCATCGAAGCTCTTGCCGTTGACGCCGCGGAAGTCGCGGACGCGCGGCAGCGCGATGTTGATCAGACGGTCCAGGAATTCGTACATGTGGTCGCGGCGCAGCGTGACCTTGCAGCCGACCGCCTGGCCTTCGCGGAGTTTGAAGTTCGCGATCGCCTTGCGGGCCCGGGTCAGCACCGGCTTCTGGCCGGTGATGGCGGCGAGTTCGACGGCGGCAACCTGGACCTTCTTGGAGTCCGAAGCGGCCTCGCCGACGCCCATGTTGACCACGATCTTCTCGATCTTCGGCACTTCCATCGGATTGGTGTAGCCGAATTTCTCGATGAGCTGCTTGCGCACCTCGTTCTGGTAGAAGTCTTGCAGACGGGTAGCCATTGTCTGCCTCCTTAGCGGTCGATGACTTCGCCGGAACGCTTCGCGAAGCGCACCTTGCGGCCGTCATCCAGGAACTTGTAACCCACGCGGGTCGGCTTGCCGTCCTTCGGATCCTGATGCATCAGGTTCGACAGGTCGATGGAAGCTTCGCGCTGCTCAATGCCACCGGCCGCGGTGCGGCTCGGCTTGGTGTGGTGCGTCAGCTTGTTGGCGCCGGCAACCACGGCACGGCCGGCGTCGCGGTCGACGCTCAGCACTTCACCCTTGACGCCCTTGGAGCGGCCAGTGGTGACGACGACCTTGTCGCCCTTCTTGATCTTCAGCTTCTCAGCCATGGCTTAGAGCACCTCCGGGGCCAGCGAGATGATCTTCATATGGCTCTTGGCGCGCAGCTCGCGCGTCACCGGCCCGAAGATGCGGGTGCCGATCGGCTCGTTCTGCTTGTTGATGAGCACAGCGGCATTGCGGTCGAAGCGGATGGCGCTGCCATCGGCACGACGGATTTCCTTGGCGGTGCGGACGATGACGGCGCGATGCACGTCACCCTTCTTCACGCGACCGCGCGGAATGGCGTCCTTCACGGACACGACGATGACATCACCGACCTGGGCATATTTGCGCTTGGAGCCGCCCAGCACCTTGATGCACTGGACCCGGCGCGCGCCCGAATTATCGGCGACGTCGAGATTGGTTTCCACTTGGATCATTGGACCTGTACCTCGCTTCTACTTAACTGCGGCTCAGGCCTGGTTCTCGACGACGATCCACCGCTTCAACTTGGAAAGCGGGCGGGTCTCTTCGATCCAGACTACATCGCCCACCTTGTGGGCGTTGTTCTCATCATGCGCATGATAGCGCTTCGAGCGGCGGATGAACTTCTTGTACATGGGGTCCATGATGCGACGCTCGACCTTGACCACGATGGTCTTCTCGCCCTTGTCGCTCACGACGACGCCCTGCAATACGCGCTTCGGCATCTCTTGCTCTCCTTAAGCCCGGGCGGCGGCGGTCTGCTTGTCCAGCAGGCCGCGCACACGGGCGATATCACGGCGCACCTGGCGGACGCGCGCGGTGTTCTCGAGCTGGCCGGTCGCCTTCTGGAAGCGCAGGTTGAACTGCTCCTTCTTCAGGTCGACGAGCTTGGCCTTAAGCTCATCCTTGGTCTTGCCGACCAGGTCGCTGGTCTTCATGGCATTAGGCTCCTTCACCGAGACGGGTGACGACGCGGGTCTTGATCGGCAGCTTGGCGGCGCCGAGCAGGAAGGCTTCCTTGGCCAGCTGGCCCGGAATGCCGTCGAGTTCGAACATCACGCGGCCCGGCTTGACGCGGCACACCCAGAATTCCGGCGAGCCCTTGCCCGAGCCCATGCGCACTTCGGCGGGCTTGGAGGACACCGGCAGATCCGGGAAAATGCGGATCCACATGCGGCCCTGACGCTTGATGTGGCGGGTGATCGCACGGCGCGCGGCTTCGATCTGACGCGCGGTGAGACGCGCCGGCTCCAGGGCCTTGAGGCCATAGGCGCCGAAATTCAGATCGGTGCCGCCCTTGGCGACGCCCTTGATACGGCCCTTAAAGGCCTTGCGGAACTTGGTACGCTTCGGTTGCATCATGACGCGTTACTCCGGTCTCAGCCCTGACGGCCGCTGGGCTGTTCGGCCAGCCGCTTGTCCTGGGCCATCGGGTCATGGGCCATGATCTCGCCCTTGAACACCCACACCTTGACGCCGCAAGTGCCATAGGCGGTCTTGGCGGTGCCACGAGCGAAATCGACATCGGCGCGCAGGGTGTGAAGCGGCACGCGGCCCTCGCGATACCACTCGATGCGGGCGATTTCGGCGCCGCCGAGGCGGCCCGAGCAGTTGATACGGATGCCGCCGGCGCCCAGACGCATCGCCGATTGCACGGCGCGCTTCATGGCGCGGCGGAACGCCACGCGGCGCTCGAGCTGCTGCGCGATGTTCTCGGCCACCAGGCGGGCATCCAGTTCCGGCTTGCGGATCTCAACGATGTTGAGATGCACTTCCGACTTGGTCATCTTGGCCAGTTCGGCGCGCAGCTTCTCGATGTCGGCGCCCTTCTTGCCGATCACCACGCCCGGACGCGCCGAGTGGATGGTGATGCGGGCCTTCTTCGCCGGACGCTCAATGACGATGCGGGCGACGCCGGCCTGGGCCAGACGCTGCTCAAGATACTTGCGGATCTTGAGGTCTTCATGCAGCAGCGTGGAATACTCCTTGTCGCTGGCGTACCAGCGGGAGTCCCAGGTGCGGTTGATCCCGAGGCGGAGACCGATCGGATTGACTTTCTGACCCATTACGCTTGCTCCTCGGCCTTGGCCTTAGCAGCCTTCTTGCCCTTAGCCTTCTTCTCTTCTTCGCTGCGCTCACGCACCACGATGGTGAGATGGCTGAACGGCTTCTCGATGCGGGTACCACGGCCGCGGGCGCGCGCATGGAAGCGGCGCATCACCAGGCCCTTGCCGACGCTGGCTTCCGAGACCACCAGACGATCGACGTCGAGCTGATGGTTGTTCTCGGCATTGGCGATGGCGGACTGCAGCACCTTCTTCACGTCCTGCGCGATGCGGCGCTTGGAGAAGGTCAGTTCCGACAGGGCAGCCTCGACGCGCATGCCACGGATCAGGCCGGCAACAATGCCGAGCTTGCGCGGGCTGACGCGGATGTTGCGACCAATCGCCATGGCCTCGTTCTCGCCGAGGCGGGATTCGTGTGCCTGCTTGCTCATGGTTACTTCTTCGCCTTCTTGTCGGCGGTGTGGCCGGGGAAGCTGCGGGTCGGGGCGAATTCGCCCAGCTTATGACCCACCATTTCCTCGGTCACCATCACCGGGATGAACTTGTGCCCGTTGTGAACACCGAAGGTCAGACCAACGAACTGCGGCATCACAGTCGAACGCCGCGACCAGGTCTTGATGACCTCCTTGCGGCCCGACGAACGCGCGGTGTCGGCCTTCTTCAGCAGATACCCGTCAACGAACGGGCCTTTCCAAACAGAACGTGCCACGACAGCCTCCTAAGCCGATCAGCTATGCGCGCCCGCCGGACGGCGGCGCAGAATCATCTTCTGTGTACGCTTATTAGTACGCGTACGCTTACCCTTGGTCGGCTTGCCCCACGGGGTGACCGGATGACGGCCGCCCGAGGTGCGGCCTTCGCCGCCGCCATGCGGATGGTCGATCGGGTTCATGGCCACACCACGCACGGTCGGGCGGATGCCCATCCAGCGCTTGCGGCCAGCCTTGCCGAGATTCTGGTTCTGGTTATCCGGGTTGGACACGGCACCGATGGTAGCCATGCACTCAGCCCGCACCAGGCGCTGCTCGCCAGACGGCATGCGCACCAGCGCCATGCCCTGGTCCTTGCCGACCAGCTGCACATAGGCGCCGGCGGAACGGGCCATCTGGCCGCCCTTGCCCGGCTTCAGTTCCACATTGTGGATGATGGTGCCGACCGGGATCGACTTCATCGGCATCGCATTGCCCGGCTTGATGTCGGCCTTGTCGCCGGCCACCACGCGGTCGCCCACCTTCAGGCGCTGCGGCGCCAGGATGTAAGCCACCTCGCCGTCATCGTACTTCAGCAGCGCGATGAAAGCGGTACGGTTCGGGTCATACTCGATGCGGTCCACGGTGGCGCTCACGTCGAACTTGCGACGCTTGAAATCCACCATGCGGTAACGGCGCTTGTGGCCACCGCCGATATGGCGGGTGGTCACCTGGCCGGAATTGTTGCGGCCGCCGCTCTTCTTCAGGCCTTCGGTCAGTTCCTTGACCGGGCGGCCCTTGTAGAGCTGCGAGCGATCGATCAGCACCAGGCCGCGGGTGGACGGCGTGACCGGCTTAAAGTTCTTCAACGCCATGACTTCAGATCCCCGTCGTCACGTCGATCCGCTGGCCTTCGGCGAGGGTGACCATCGCCTTCTTGTAGTCCGAGCGCTGGCCCGGACGGCCACGGAACAACTTGGTCTTGCCCTTCACCCGCAGGGTGTTGACGGCCTTGACCTTAACCTTGAACAGAGCCTCGACGGCCGCCTTGATCTGCGGCTTAGTGGCATCGAGGGGCACGCGGAAGGTCACCTGGTTGTACTCGGAAGTACGGGTGGCCTTCTCGGTAATCACCGGGCTGATGATCACATCGTAGTGGTTCAGAGTGCTCATTTCAGGCGAGCCTCCAGGGCTTCGACCGCGGCCTTGGTCAGGACCAGGGTGTCGCGGCGCAGGATGTCATACACATTGGCGCCCTGCTCCGGCAGCACGTCGATGTTGCGGATCGCGCGGGCCGCGAGCGCGAAGTTGTCGTTCAGCGTCTTGCCGTCGATCACCAGGGCGCTCTGCAGGCCGAGGGTCTTGAGCTTGCCGGCCAGTTCCTTGGTCTTGGCAGCGCCGATGGCGGCGTCGTTCAGCACCACGAGCTTACCTTCGGCGAGCTTGACCGACAGCGCGGTCTTCAGCGCCAGCTTGCGGACCTTCTTCGGCAGGTCGATGGCATGGCTGCGCACCACCGGACCGAAGGCCTTGCCGCCGCCGCGGAACTGCGGGGCACGGATGCCGCCGTGACGGGCGCCACCGGAACCCTTCTGGTTGACGATCTTACGCGTCGAACCAGCGACCTCGCCGTAGGTCTTGGTCTTGTGGGTGCCCTGCTGGCGCTTGGCAAGCTGCCAGATCACCATGCGCTGCAGGATATCCGCACGCGCCGGCAGGCCGAAGACAGCCTTGGACAGGGCGAGCGTGCCGCTCGCCTTGTTGTCCAGGTCCGTCACCTTGACTTCGATGGTCTCGGTCATGGTCTAACCCTTACTTCTCGGCCGACTTCAGAGCGGCCGGCATCGGCAGGTCCTTGGCGCGCGGCTTCTTCACCGCATCGCTGACCAGCACATACTGACCTTCCGAACCCGGAACGCTGCCCTTCAGCATGATCAGGCCCCGGGCGGCATCGGTGCGCACCACGACCAGATTCTGCTGGGTCCGCTGACGGTCGCCCATATGGCCGGCCATCTTCTTGTTCTTGAAGGTACGGCCCGGATCCTGGCGGTTACCGGTCGAACCATGGCTGCGGTGGCTGATCGACACACCGTGGCTGGCTTCCAGACCACGGAAATTGTGCCGCTTCATCGCACCGGCGAAGCCCTTACCGACGGTCGTGCCGGTCACATCGACGAACTGACCGACGACGAAATGCTCGACCGACAGTTCAGCACCGACATCGACCAGGCCATCGGCCTCGACGCGGAACTCGACCAGCTTGCGCTTCGGTTCCACATTCGCCTTGGCGAAGTGGCCGCGCATGGCCTTCGAGACGTTCTTCGGCTTCACGGTCTCAAGACCGAGCTGCACTGCGTTGTAGCCATCCTTGTCGGCCGTGCGCTGAGCAACGACCTGCAGGTTGTCCACCTTAAGCACGGTGACGGGAACATGGCTCCCATCGTCCGCGAACAGCCGGGTCATGCCCAGCTTGCGTGCCACCAATCCGGTACGCATCACATCCACCTCAGAGCTTGATCTCGACGTCGACGCCAGCAGCCAGGTCGAGCTTCATCAGCGCGTCCACGGTCTGAGGCGTCGGGTCGACGATGTCGAGCAACCGCTTGTGCGTGCGGATTTCAAACTGCTCACGGGATTTCTTGTCGACGTGCGGCGAGCGGTTCACGGTGAACTTCTCGATATGCGTCGGCAAGGGGATCGGGCCCCGCACACGGGCCCCGGTGCGCTTCGCCGTGCTGACGATCTCGCTGGTGCTCTGATCGAGCACGCGATGATCGAAAGCCTTGAGGCGGATGCGGATATTCTGGCTGTCCATGACTTTCGCTTTCCGGTTCCCGCTTAGGCGGAGATGCTGGCGACGACGCCGGCGCCGACGGTGCGGCCGCCTTCGCGGATAGCGAAGCGGAGGCCGTCATCCATGGCGATCGGCGCGATCAGCTCGACCTGCATGGTCACGTTGTCGCCCGGCATCACCATCTCGACACCTTCCGGCAGCGACACCACACCGGTCACGTCGGTGGTGCGGAAGTAGAACTGCGGACGGTAGTTGGTGAAGAACGGGGTGTGGCGGCCGCCCTCTTCCTTGGTCAGGATGTAGGCT